>JAPYQK010000230.1 GCA_029941275.1 Longimicrobiales bacterium
GCCGTCCGCACCTAATGCGAGCGCCTTCACGAAGTCCGACTCCGTGCGGAGCCCCGCGATGGTGGCAGCGCCCGAACATCATCGAGACCTGGTCGTCGAAGCGGATCGCCACTAGATCGACTCCCGCGACGAGCGCGTAGGCCGGACTCCGGTCTCCTAGAGCACTCCAAGTTGCGACCTTCACGCGGGAAGCTCCGAGGGTGGGCATCTGCATGGGTGACTCTCCGAGTGCAATACGTGGGCCCCTCCAGCAAGAAGCACCACGCTTGCGCTTCTGGCGGCGAAGGCTGAGTGATGAGAGGAGCACACCAAATCCGTCCGTCGTACGCTTGTCGCAGAGGACAAACGATGGAAGGCCGCGGCGCCGCCAAGTGCGGCCGGAGGGCGGGATGGATCCGAAAATCCGCCCACCGCTTCCGCCCCTTTGGCGACGGCGTCAACCATGTTGCCGCCGCTTGCTCGTGCTCCCTCCAATCTCTAATCTAAAGGCCCTTCGCTCGGCCCGTCGCGCCACATAAACCATAGTGACGGAACAAGTAGGTGCCCGATCTTTCATGTGAGGAGGTGTCCCATGGGCGGTCTAGATCGCTCCGTGAAGATGACGACGATGGCGCTACTGGTGCTGGTGGCGGGAGTAGCGAGTTGCGATCAGGCGGCAGATTCAGGACCGACGGACAACTTCCGGGTTGGCGAAGCCCAAGCAGCCGGGGACGCGCGCTGGAGCTACCAAGACTGGCCGACCGGGCCCTACCAGGTCGTGGAGGATTGGCCCAAACCACTTCCGGACGACCGCCATTCACACGACGGGTGGACCTGGGGTTCCATGGGAGGCGTGTACGCCGAATCACCCGACCGCATCTGGGTAGCCATGCGCGGCGAACTGCCCCTTCCCACCGGCGCAGACCCGTGGACCGCCTACGGTGCCACCAATCTCGTGGGGAACGCCACGGGCAACACCGACGGGCTCGGTGCCACCTGCAACCCGACGCAGAACCGCCGGGGGTGGGAGCGGCGCTTCGAGCACAGCATCATCGTGTTTGACGGGGACGGCAACATGGTCGACGAATGGCCGTTCGCCGACGAACTCTTCTCGCAGTTGCCATGCGGCCGGGGGCCGCACCAGATCAAGATGAGCCCCTACGATCCGGAGAAACACGTCTGGATCATCGACGACCAGCTGCACGTGATCTACAAGTTCACGTACGACGGCGAACTCGTGTTGACGCACGGCACCTTGGGCGAGCGTGGGCGCGACGGGGCCCGCCTTTTCGCCCGCCCGACCGACATCGCGTGGTTGCCGGATGGCACGTACTTCATCAGCGACGGCTATGACGGGAAGCGTGTGGCGAAGTTTGACGCGGACGACAACTTCCTTATGGACTGGGGGCAAGCGCCCGAGGATCCTCAGAATCCGGGGCCAAACGAGTTCAACACCCCCCACAGCATCGCGATCAGCGCGGATCGCCGAGTTTACGTCCTGGATCGGGGGCACTCCCGGATGCAGGTCTTCGACGAGGACGGCAACTTCCTCGACATGTGGCCGCTCACGTCGCCGAACTGGGGTAATCGGGGGACGCTGATGACCACCCACCTCATTACGGTCGACGGAGATATCTGGATCGGGGACGCAGCGACGAACAGGATCCTCAAGTTCGATCTGGAGGGAAATCACCTCTACAGTTGGGGGGCGCCGGGAATCCAGGCAGGGCGGCTGTCATGCTCACACTCAATGACGACCGATCAGGGTGGCAATCTGTTCGTGGCCGACTGCTTCGCCGGACGTGTCCAGAAGTTCGAGCCGATTCCGGGCTTCGACCCGTCCAAGGTTGTCGGTCAACTTCTTCGAGAATACCCGATCGACTAGGATCGGGATGATTCGTGTGCCGATGGTGATCAACCGGCCAGCGTTTTCGGGTTGCCCATAGGCATCTGTGCAACTACCGTTGCCCGTTAGTACAGATTCTTGGCGTAGACGCTGAGCCAATGTGAACGACCTCAGCCCACCTACCCGGATCCATCAGATACCTGGGCCCGCTTTGCGAATGCCCGACCCACGTAGCAAAGGAGAGAACGAATGGAACGCGACAACTCCTCGCGATCTTGTCATCAGTCCGCCATGAAATGGCTCGTTTTGGCGTTCGGTGCCGTGCTTGCGCTTCCGCTGGCAAGCCTGGCTCAACTGCCCGGGACTGAGAACGCTCAGTGGACCTATCTCGGCGGCGATGCGGGGCACACGCGCTACACGCCGGCCGACCAAATCAACGCTTCGAACTTCGGGAACCTGGAAGTTGCGTGGCAATTCAACGCGGCCAGCTTCGGGCCGAGCACGCCTCGGGCGACCCCGTCCTATGTGGACGGAAGGCTGATCACGGTCACTGGAGAACGACGCTCCATGATCGCGCTCGACCCAGGAACGGGCGAGCTGCTATGGAGCTTCACCGAGCCGAACACGGGCCGTTATGAGTACTCCATGCGGTATTCATACGGAAAAGGCATCGCGTACGGCGAGCGGAACGGGCGGGGCGTCGCTTACATCTCGACCCCCGGTTTCTTCCTACACGCCTTGGATGTCGTAACCGGCGAGCCACTCGCGAACTGGGGTGAGGCCGTTCCCATCGACGGTTTTCCGCCGACGGGTAGCCAGGACATGCTGGCCGATATCATCGACGGTTGGGGACCCTGGGAGAACGGGGGTCGGCCGTTCGATCCGAGCGATGGAATCCCGCTGGAGCTCGGATACATCACGTCGTCCTCACCGCCGATCGTGGTTAACGGCGTCGTGGTCGTCGGAAACTCCGCTGAGCAGGGTTACCTCCAGACGCGCATGGAGAACATCCCGGGCGACATTCTGGCGTACGACGAGCAAACAGGGGCCTTGAAGTGGAAGTTTCACATCATCCCGCGGCCCGGTGAGTACGGGCACGACACGTGGGAGAACGACGCCTGGGAGTGGACGGGCGACGTGTCGTCGTGGGCGCCCATGTCGGCGGATCCCGAACTCGGGCTGGTTTACGTTGTGACGAACGGCGTGACCATCGACTACTACGGCGGCTTCAGCCCCGGCGACAACCTGTACAGCACGAGCATCATCGCGCTGGACGCACAGACGGGTGAGCGGGTCTGGCACTACCAGATGGTGCACCACGACATCTGGAACTACGACACGCCCACGGCTCCGATCCTGATGGATGTGAACGTGGACGGTCGGGAGATCAAGGGGCTCTTCCAGGCGACGAAACAGAACTTCCTGTACGCTCTGGACCGTGAGACGGGTGAGCCGATCTGGCCGATCGAGGAGCGCGCGGTGCCAGCGTCGACCGTCCCGGGTGAGCAGCTGGCTGCGACGCAGCCGTTCCCAACGAGGCCGGCTCCGTACGACCTTCAAGGTCGCGACGAATCGATGCTGATCGATTACACGCCCGAAATCTACGAGATGGCGCTCAAGGTCGCGCAGGACGGCAATCTCTTTAACAGCTTGTTCGATCCGCCCAGGACCATCGACGATCCACTAGGGCCCACCTGGAATTGTCCCGGTGGTGGTGGTGGTGTCAACATCACTGGACCGCCCGTGGCCGATCCGGTCGAGGGGGTCATGTACATCACGTCTACCGGCAACTGCTTCCGGCTACAAGTAGAGCCCGGAATCACCTCCAACATGGATAGTGACCAGCAGTCGGGTAAGTCACATTCCGATTGGGTGGCAGTTGCCACCAGCGTTCCCGGAGGGGCCGTCCCGACCCTAGACGGTACGCGGCAGGGTGTGCCGATTTGGAAAGGGCCAGCCGGGCGGATCACCGCGATCGACATGAACACCGGCGACCACCTCTGGGCGATTCCGCACGGTGATGCGTCGCAGGCGGAACAGGATAGGATCCGCAATAACCCGGTGCTTCAAGGCGTCGATGGCGTGATGGTGAACCGCGGGCGTGGTGGGCACTCCACCATGGTGGCGTCACCCACGTTGCTGTTCGCCACTGGTCAGACGGCCGACGGTGCCTGGAAACTGTTCGCCATCGACAAGCAGACCGGCGAGCGTGTGGGTGCCGTGGATATTCCCGGCTCCAGCAGATACGGAATGTCCAGCTGGATGCACGAAGGCAAGCAGTACATCATCGTCCAGTTGAATGACGGACTGGCGGCGATGGCGCTGCCGTAGATCCGATGCAGTAGTGTATCGGCGGATTTGCTTCGGTGGATCCTGGAAAGAGCCCCGGGGGACTTAGAGCCCCCGGGGCTTCTTTCTTGGTGCTAGTCCCGGGCACGGAATCAGAAACGTGACATGGACACGGGATCCCCCCCGG
>JAPYQK010000231.1 GCA_029941275.1 Longimicrobiales bacterium
ATCTTGCCCTCTTCCAGATAGAGTCCCCAACCCACCTCTCCCTGGTCCCCCTCGTTCGCTCGCGAAAGGATCACGCCGTTTTCCGCTGTCGGATAGAGCCAAGCCGCCAAAGTGAACTCGACGTCGTAGTTGAGGTTGGGGCTGGGCCCGGCGTTGATGAACCGCTCCCCGTCGAAGCTGGCCGCCGACCCCAACGGACCGTCGACGAAGCGCGGCGATCCACCCTCCAGCGTCGCGTTGACCGGCTCACCCGCGTGTACCCCCCCGATGTCACCATCGAGCGCGTGGTGGGCCAAGAGCTGGTCGCGCAGCATCCAGTCGACTCCGCCCGATGTGGCCAACGCTTCTTCCCACCTTTGCTGCGCGGCGGGTACTTCGCTCTCGCGGGCGGCGTAGGTAGCGCGCGCCTCGTCCAACTCACCATCGAGTTCAGCGAGTTCAGCTTGCTGCTCAGTGGTGGGCGCCGTGACGAACGGCGGCGAGTTGACGTACTTGAAGCCCTTGCCGCGCTCGGGGATGTTGTTGAAGAGCGCGAACATCTCGTAAAACTCGATCTGTAGGATCGGGTCGAACTTGTGATCGTGGCAGCGCGCACATCCAGTGGTCAGCCCGAGCCAAACGGCCGACGTCGTCGCGACGCGGTCGACCGAGTACTCGACCAGGAACTCGGCCGGAACAATGCCGCCCTCGGCGTTCAAGCTGTGGTTGCGGTTGAACGCGGTTGCGATGCGTTGGTCAAGCGTCGCGTCGGGAAGCATGTCACCCGCGAGCTGTTCGATGGTGAACTGGTCGAACGGCATGTTGCTGTTGTACGCATCGATCACCCAGTCCCGCCAACGCCACATCGTGCGTTCGCCGTCCGTCTGATATCCGTTCGTGTCGGCATAACGGGCCGCATCGAGCCATTCGACAGCCATTCTTTCGCCGTATCTCGGGGACTCCAGCAAGCGGTCGACCACAGCCTCGTAGGCACCGGGTGAGTCGTCGCTGAGGAAAGCGTCCACTTCGGCCATCGTCGGCGGCAACCCGGTCAGATCCAAGGATACGCGGCGAATCAGCGTGGCGCGGTCGGGCTCGAGAGAGGGGCTCAGGCCTTCATGTTCGAGCCGCGCGAGAACGAAGTCGTCGATGGGGTTACGAACCCAATCACGCGCCATGACAGGAGGGGGAGCCGGACGTTCGGGAGCGATGAACGCCCAGTGGCTGTTCCACTCCGCGCCTTCGTTGATCCAACGTTGGATCGTCGCGATTTCCTCTGATGTGAGCGGATCGCGATCCCGAGGCATACGCCTCCGCCCCTCCTCCAGGATGATCCTCTGGTACAACGGGCTCTCGTCGGCGCTCCCCGGCACGACGACCGGGCCGCCCTCGTCGCCCCGATCCCCGAAGAGCCCCTCCGACAGGTCCAGTCGGAGGCCACCGCGTTCGTCGGCCGGACCGTGACATGTGAAGCAGTTCTGGGACAGGATCGGACGAACTTCACGGCTGAAATCGACACTTGGACCGGAGGCTGCGGCCACTTGTGGAGCCGTCACTTGAGCGACGGAGGGCTGCGCATCGAAGGCTGCGCCGAGCGCCAATGCGAGTGCCCCGGAGAGCTTCAAGCTGGCCCGCGATATCAACGTCATGGCGTGCTCCGGACGAGGATGCCGCCTACGCTCAGCGGCCACAGACGATGGTAGGCTGCGGAGCTGTACCGAGCAAGGCGCGCTCAGCCTCAAACTAGCTCATCGGGCGAACGTTGTTCGTCACCTCTGTTTTGTACGCGTAGAAAGCCCGTCATCTGCGCGACCTCGTAACACGTATGTCCCGAGTTCGTCGAACGTGACCGTCACCAAATCCGTGGGGTCACGTCCTATGGCGCCCGACCTCCCGCTCGGGCCACCAACATTGCAGGCTGTCAGACTGCCTGATCTCGCGCACACATGAAGCGGTCGATAGGATGAGGCTGACCCGGCCGCTTCGCGGCACATGTCACCTCACAGGTCACGTTCCTCGGGGAAATCGAGGTTAGGAGAACACATGGAAAACTTAGGCGCATGAGTGACCTCCCGTTCGCGGAAATCTATCGCCGGTCACTAGATGACCCGGATGAATTCTGGGGCGCCGCCGCAGAGGAAATCGAGTGGACTAGGCCGTGGGAAGCAGTTCTCGATCGTTCAGCAACGCCAGCGGCACGGTGGTTCGTCGGTGGCGAGTTGAACACGTGCCACAACGCACTCGACCGTCACGTCGAGGGGGGTCGGGCTGAGCAGCCAGCATTGATCTACGACAGCGCCGTAACCGGAGAAGCCCGGGTCTATACCTACCGTGAGCTACGTGACCGGGTGGCTCTTTTTGCCGGTGTATTGAGCCGCAACGGGATCGGTCGCGGCGACCGCGTCGTCATCTATATGCCGATGATCCCACAGGCGGTTATCGCCATGCTGGCCTGCGCCCGACTCGGCGCGGTCCACTCCGTTGTGTTTGGTGGGTTCGCGTCGAAGGAACTCGCAACCCGTATCGATGACTGCCAAGCCAAGCTCGTGGTATCTGCCTCCTGCGGAATCGAGCGCGATCGCACCATCGCATACAAGCCCCTGCTCGACGATGCGCTCGATATGACAACGAGCCATCCGGTTTGTGTCGTGTTTCAACGCAAGATGTTGACCGCCGACCTGCAACCTGGCCGTGACCTGGATTGGGACGAGGAGATGGCGCTCGCGACCCCTCACGGGTGCGTCCCGGTGCTCGCGACGGACCCGCTTTACATCCTCTACACCTCCGGCACGACAGGCCAGCCCAAAGGGATCATACGCGACAACGGAGGCCACGCGGTCGCACTGAAGTGGACGATGAAGAATGTCTACGACATCAACCCGGGAGAGGTCTATTGGGCCGCCTCGGACGTGGGCTGGGTGGTCGGACATTCTTACATCGTGTATGCACCGCTTCTTCACGGCTGCGCGACCGTCCTGTACGAGGGCAAGCCGGTCGGCACACCCGACGCGGGTGCTTTCTGGCGCGTCATCTCGCAGCACCGAGTCTCCAGCATGTTCACCGCTCCCACCGCGATCCGAGCCATCCGGCAACAGGACCCAGAGGGCTCGCTGATCCCCCAGTACGACTTGAGCTCATTCCGCTCGCTTTTCCTCGCGGGAGAGCGATGCGATCCTGACACGCTCGCTTGGGCACAGCAGCAGCTGCGAGTGCCGGTCATCGACCACTGGTGGCAGACAGAAACGGGATGGGCGGTGGCCGCCAGTTGCCTGGGAATCGACGAGCCCACCATAGTGCCCGGCTCACCGGGCCGCCCCGCCCCGGGATGGGACCTCGTGGTGATGGGACCGGATGGGAATGAGCTGCAACCCGGCGAGATCGGTGCACTGTGTGCCCGCTTGCCGATGCCCCCGTCGTCTCTCCCCACTCTGTGGAATGCGGACAAGCGATTTGTCGACACCTACCTCTCGACTTATCCGGGCTTCTATGAGACGGCGGATGCGGGTTTCATCGACGAGGATGGATATGTCCACGTCATGGCTCGGACCGATGACATCATCAACGTAGCGGGGCATCGGCTCTCCACGGGCGCCCTCGAAGAGGTTCTGACGTCCCACCCCGACGTCGCGGAATGTGCCGTGGTGGGCGTCTCCGATGAGCTCAAGGGGCAGGTGCCCGTCGGCTTCCTCGTGCTCAAAGTGGGTGCCCTCGGCGACGAAGACGAGGTCGTGCGCGATGTAGTCGCGTCGGTCCGCGAGAAAATCGGCCCCGTGGCGTCCTTCAAGTCTGGCGTCGTGGTCGAGCGGCTTCCAAAAACCCGCTCCGGCAAGATTTTGCGCGGCACCATCAAACTCATTGCCGATGACGAGCCCTGGACCGTGCCCGCAACGGTTGACGATCCGGTCATCCTCGACGAGATCACCGTGGCACTATCGAGGATAGGGTATCCCAGGCAAGCCTCGGACGCATGAGATGACTCCTGTGACCAAAGGATACGAGCGCTTGGTGGCTGAAGCGGAGGCTCTGATCCAAACCCTGTCTGTGGAGGACGCCAGAGCGGCCCAGTCCGCTGGCGCGCTCCTGGTGGATCTCCGAGATGTGCGGGAGGTCAAACGGGAGGGAAAGATTCCCGGTTCCTATCACGTACCTCGAGGCATGCTCGAGTTCTGGGTCGCTCCCGATAGTCCGTACCACCCCGACGCGCTCGCCTCAGCCGACCGACTGGTACTCTACTGCAACTTGGGCTGGCGATCG
>JAPYQK010000232.1:0-2622 GCA_029941275.1 Longimicrobiales bacterium
CTCGGCATGCACCATTTGGAACAAGCCCTGTTTGGAAGGCGCCGAGAATGGTATTTTTCGGTGCCCGCGACGGCGCCTCAATCGAGTGGAACAGCGGACTCCGCCAAAGTCCAGACGCCTGATTCAGAGGCGGTCGACTTTAGAGATTGAGAGCTTGATACGACTCTCGTTTGCAAGGGGTGAGCGACAACCCCTGTGTGTGATTAAATCATGACATTTGCTGCGCACCTCTAGACCGAACCAGATCGTACTCTGATATCCTTGAGGCTTTCAAAAACGGAGCCTCGCCACCTTCGCGGGGGACAGGGGGTGTCCATGCGATCGGTACTACATAGAGGGTGCCGCATAATCAGGGCCCATGCCCGAGGTGCTTATGTACCGTGAAGTCTTAGTACCCGTCGATAATTCCGATAACTCACACTGGGCCGTTGACCGCGCCATCGAGCTCTGCAAGCGCTCCGAGGGGCGGATCACCGGAAATCATGTGTATGCCGCGCGCCTTCACGACGTGCGGTTTCGCCAATTGGAGACGGGACTTCCCGCTCAGTTCCAGACCGCGGACGAGATCAAACGCCAACGGAAGGTTCACGACAAGCTGATCGAGAAGGGTCTTCAGCTCATCTCGGATTCTTTTCTGGACCAGACCGCCATCAGTTGTGAGGCCGAGGGCGTACCGCTTACCCGGCAGTTGCTCGAGGGCATCAACTACGAAGAAGTCGTGAACGAGGCCAATCGGGGCGGCGGCCGCCTTCCCAGCTTGATCGGCTTCGACCCCAACATCGCGGACAAGTACGACGGTGGTGAGCGAGTCCGTAGTGACGTCATTGTGGATGAGGACGGCCGCATCGTCGCGGAGGACGAGGAGCAAGACGAAAAGCTCGCCGGCTCGAGTGGGCGCGACTACGACCTCCTCGCTATCGGCGCCCATGGCATCGGAAAGCAGCCCTACTCTCAGTTGGGCGGCATGGTCTCCCGCGTGATCCGGCAAGTCGAAAAAGACACGTTGATCGTCAGGGACGACCGCGCACTCTCAGATGGTGCTTGGATCGTTTGCGTCGACGGTTCTTCGTACTCCTACAAGGCCATGCGCCATGCATTGGAAATGGCGAGCGAGTTCGGGGCGAAGTTGCACGTGTGCTCCGCGTTCGACGTGGAGTACCACCACGCCGTGTTTGGGAACATCAAGGACATTCTCTCGGTGCAGGCCTCGAAAGTCTTCAAGTTCGAGGAGCAGGAAGAACTCCATAACAACATCATCGACAAAGGTCTCCTGAAGCTGGCGCAGGCCAACCTCAAGAGGGCCGAAGTGATGGCGCAGGAATTCCCCGATGTCGAGGTGGACACGCAGATCCTCATCGGGAAGCCCTTCCAGTGCATCCTCCAGTGGGTCGAGGAGATCGACCCGACCCTTCTGATCATCGCCCGCCACGGCGGCCATCGGATCGAGGGTACGGACATGGGATCACAGGCGGAAAACCTCTGCCGCCTCTCGCCCACGAACATTCTGTTGGTCGGCACGAACGACGTTCGTCCCGACGACATCCCCTGGATCGAAGAGGATGGAGAGTCCGGGCTCGAGTGGGCGCCCGACGCTGAAGTTCGGATCCTCCGGGTACCTCCGTTCGCACTGGGGATCGCCCGCAAGGCCGTCGAGGAGTACGTGCTCGATAACTACGGTCCTGGGGCGAACGGCACGTACCGGGAAGACGCGGTCGTGCAGGCAGCTTTGGACGCTGCCAAAGCGAAGAGAGCCTCCACCGTCGCAAACGGTAACGGCGCCTCGGAGAACGGGTCACCCGTCGACCAATTGTCCGCCAACGGTGCATCCACCGACGCTTCAGCCGATGCTTCAACGAACGGCGTCAGTTCCAACGGCGCCACCGTGGAGTCGACCGACGCTGACACCGACGAGACAGAACTAACAGCGTCGATCCCCCCACTCGGCGCGGGCGGTCTTCCGATGGTGACCGGCCCTCGCCTCGATGAAGCCATCACGAAGCTGCTTCCGACCCACATGCAGTTGATCATGGGCATCGGCACCGCGGAGGAACTCGCTCTTGCCGAGGTGAAAGCCGAGGAAGCGATGAAGCGGACGTTGGTCAGAGGCGTCGACGCCGATCCTCAGCCCGACGTCCCCATGATTTCAGCGACCTGCCCATACAGCGGTCATCCGCTAATGCGCGAACGGACCGCGGACGATCCTGTTGAGTGGACCGCAGAGGCATTCTCCCGACTGAAGCTGGTGCCTTTGATCGCAAGGCCGCTGGCCCGTAATACGGTGGAGCGCTTCGCCCGTGAGAATGACTTCTGGAGAGTCACCACACCGGTGATGGACGAGAACAAGCAGGCCATGGTCGACGCTGATGAGTTCGACATGGACACCATGTTGGTCATGTTCCGCGAACTCCAGACCAAGCAGATCAAAGCAGCCGCCGAGGGGGTCGATGGCGTGACCCCCGAAATGCGCAAGTTCATCGACGAGGCGAAGGCCAACGGTGTGACCCGTTGCCCGATCCGGGACGTGGCCGAGGCCGCCGAGGACTGCCCAGTGGACTTCAAGACGGTCTCGCCGGAAGACGCCAAAGCCGCGATCGAGCAGTTCATGACCAAGCAGCCCAGCGA
>JAPYQK010000232.1:2722-4229 GCA_029941275.1 Longimicrobiales bacterium
ACGGTCGTGGTCGGCACGAACGGCACTCGCTTGACCGACGAGCGTATCGACTCGCTGATGAAAGCAGGCGTCAAAGGCGTGGCGGTCAGCATCGACTCGCTCCGTCCTGAGTACCATGATCGATTTCGACACGGCGGCGGCGCGCTCACCGATACGATGGCCGCTGTCGAACGTTGTGCCGCTCGCAGGCTCGACTTTGTCATCCAGACGACGGTCACCGCCGGCAATCGGCACGAGATCGCCGATTTGGCCCGATGGTCGGCCGACGCAGGAGCCGTCTCCTTCAACGTCTACTTCGTGGTCCCGACCGGACGGGCCGAGCATATGCAGGGCATGAGTCCTGAAGAAAACGACGAGGTCCTCCGGGAACTCGTGGCCCTGGAAAGCACCTATCGCGGCCGCATGATGGTACGCTCCAAGTGCCAGCCCCAACTGATGCGCCACGTTTTCCAGGGCGACCCGGAGTCTCCTTTGCTGAACTATGAGACTCGCTGCCCATGCGGAGTCCACTACGTTCGCATCACGCCCGAAGGTAAAGTCACGCCGTGTCCTTATATGCCCGTGGTCGCGGGGGACCTGTTGACCCAGAGCTTTCAGGAGATCTGGGAGTCTTCGCCCGTGTTTAACGACCTCAGGTCGGGGGAACTCGGCGGGCGGTGCGGAAAGTGTGAGTATCGAGAGGTTTGCGGGGGATGTCGTGCCCGCGCCTACGCGGACAGCGGCGACTTCATGGGCGCGGACGACTCCTGTGCCTACGAACCGACCGGGGATACACCCCTCGTAAGATCCCGCCGACCTGTCTCCTACGGGCAGCCCAGGCGGAACGCCAACGCAGGTGTGCAGTCCAGCGGCGGACAAGCCAGCCCAAGCGGGCAGGCGAGCACCGAAAGCGAAGGAGCCGTCAGCGACGGGATTTTCGCTGGCCAAACCGCTCCGGAGCAGGATGGCCTGGCGCCTCTCGATTGGTCACCCGAAGCTCTCGACCGTATCAGCGGTGTCCCGAGCTTCGTTCGGGGCGTGGTCACCGGAAGAGTCGAGAAGTTCGCGCGAGAGAGAGGGTATACGTGTGTAGATGTGGAGGTCATGGAGGAGGTTCGTCGGAATCTTCCTGTGGATTTTTCCAAAAAACTTCCGTTCTTCCTTGGAAGAGGGGGAACGGCATGAAACGGCGGGGTCGCCTGATGGACGAGAGTCGTCTGATGGACGAAAGAGGAGCCACGATGAGTCTGCGGGAACGTGTGGAATACCCGGGTCTCGGGTATTCCCGGTGGGCGCGAAGGGGAGCCTTGAGCTTGAAGCTCTTGGGGATCTTGAGCCTATCCGCGCTCGCCCTTCACCTATGCCCTCATGTGGCCGAGGCGCAGGAGATCGCTGGCGGCCGAACCTACGGAGACTTCCCGTTCGTCGGGGGGCGCGTAGCCATCTGGGTCGCCGCGCAGGTCCACCTGCTCTTTGCGGCGTTCGTGCTCGGCGTGCCGATGTTCGCCGTGGTCGCCGAGGGCTGGGG
>JAPYQK010000233.1 GCA_029941275.1 Longimicrobiales bacterium
AGGAGGCGCTCATTCATGTCGCGACTACCACGGCTACTCTCGATCTGGCGATAGAGGGTTTTGGCGCCTTTCCGACGATCCGACGCCCCCAGGTAATCTGGGTAGGCGTGGAACCGAGCCCCGCTTTACGGTGCCTGAAGCAAGATGTCGAATGGGCCTTGATGGGGTGTGGGTTCGAACGTGAAACGAGGGCATTTCATCCACATCTCACGCTTGGACGAGCCGATGCCAAGAAGGGCGCAGGAGCGTTTCGCGGATTGGACGACAAGGCCGCTAACTTGAGCTACCAAGGTCACGTGAAAGTGCGCAAGATCGACTTGATGCGTAGTCAACTCTCAAAGGGAGGCCCGGTGCGGTACACGGTGCAGCACAGCATCCCGTTCGAGGGTTGAAGCGTGGCCGGGAAGGGGTGTCTGAAGGGGTGTGTTGCAAAGGTGTGGCTCGTGGGCTTGCTGGTCATCGCCGCTTTCGCGGGGTGGAGATGGGGGCCCGCGGTCTTCCCGAGAATGGATGGCCGGTTAGCGGAAGAGGGAAGCGAGGTGGAAGTCCTGCCCTCTCCCGAGTTGGCCGACCTGGCGCTCGATCGCTTCGCTCGATTCCGTCGTGGGGAAATGGGTGCCCAGCTCAGCCTGAGCGCCGTGGATGTTGTTTCTGTCATTCGGTATTCCGCGACCGGTTCTGTTCCGAACGGCGTGTCCGATCCCCGAGTGGAGTTCAGGGATGGACGGGTGAGGTTGATCGCTCGCGTCTCAATCGAAGCCTTTCCTGGCCTGCCGGCGCTCGACGGGGTGCTGGGTTTCCTTCCGGATACGGTTTCCATATCGATTTCGGGCGCCCTCGCCCCGCTGCAGGAGGATCATATTTCTCTCGTCGTGTATGGTGTGCGCGCCTCCTTCATTCCGGTGCCGCTTCCTGACGGGATGATCCCAGGAATTCTGACGGCGCTGGGCCGAGGGCGAATGGATGGGCTCCCTGAGGACGCCTTGGCCTTTCCGATCCCCGACGGTGTTCGGTCGGCTCATGTGCTGCGCGACCGCCTGATCCTCGTGAGGGACAACTGAAGACATGCCCCGAATCCTGATTGTCGACGACGAAGAATCCATCCGAGGTGCCCTGAGGCAGGTCTTCGAATACGAGGACCACGAGGTAGCCACCGCCGAGGACGGGCCGGAGGCCCTAGAACTTTTCCAGTCTTTCCACCCCCACGTCACGTTCCTGGATGTGAAGATGTCGGGCCTTGACGGTCTCGAGGTACTTTCACGTATCCGCGGCATCGACGCGAACGCCTGCGTGGTCATGATCAGCGGTCACGGGACCATCGATACCGCCGTCGACGCGACTCACAGGGGCGCTTTCGATTTCATCGAGAAGCCTTTGGATACGGGTCGGCTCCTTGTGACCCTGAGGAATGTCCTCGAGCTCCGGGGGCTCGCCGAGAGTGTCCAGTTGCTACGAAGTGAGGTCGGCACCCGGCATGAGATTGTCGGTGCCTCCCAGGTCCTGCGTGACGTCATGGAGCGAATCGATCGGGTCGCGCCGACAGACGCCCGCGTGCTCATCACGGGCGAAAACGGAACGGGCAAGGAACTCGTCGCTCGTGCCCTCCATCACTCTTCCTCCCGGCGAGACGCTCCCTTTGTCGAGGTCAACTGCGCCGCCATCCCTTCCGAACTGATCGAGTCTGAGCTCTTCGGGCACATGAAGGGTTCGTTTACGGGGGCGGTAGCCGACCATCCCGGCAAGTTCGAGCAAGCTCAAGACGGGACCCTGTTTCTCGACGAAGTCGGCGACATGTCTTCGGATGCCCAGGCCAAAGTGCTGAGGGCGTTGGAAGAAGGGGTGGTCACGCGGGTCGGCGGGTCCAAGCCCATTACGGTGGACGTGCGGGTATTCGCGGCGACGAATAAGGATTTGTCGAAAGAGATAGCGGAAGGCCGATTTCGAGAGGATCTCTTCTACAGGCTCAACGTGGTCCCCATTCTCGTGCCCCCGCTCCGGGAGCGCCGCGAGGACGTGAAGCCGTTGGTCACACATTTCGTTGCACAAGCTGTGCGTTCGAACCATGGGCCACCCAAAACAATCGAAGCGGAGGCGATGGCACGGTTGGAGGCGCTCGATTGGCCCGGAAATGTTCGAGAACTCAGGAATACGGTAGAACGGCTCCTGATTCTGTCCCCGGGGGAAGCGGTGGGTGCGGAAGATGTGGACGCTTTGGTCGCCGGAACCGCCAGTGGTGACGCTTTGGGACAGGCGCTACTGAACGTTGAGGCCTTCGGTGAGTTCAAGGAGCACGCCGAAATGGCTTACATCGCTCACAAACTTCGCGCCAACGACTGGAATGTGAGTGAGACCGCACGCCAAATCGAAATGCCCCGGTCCAACCTCTACAAGAAAATCGAGAAGTATGGCCTCAGCCGAGACGACTGAGGTAACTCAAGGATTTTTCTTTATCGTGGCCAGGAAGGGCAGACGATAGAGGCCCGCCAACATACGGAAGTCGCGTGGGGTGAGACTGCGGGCCGTGTTGGTGCGATACATGACGTCTCGCTCAGAATCGCTGTGGGAGAGACCGAGGGCGTGTCCCATTTCATGAGCTGCCGTGAGGAGCACGCCATCCGCCGTCCGCTGGTAGTTTCTGCCACCCGGGTCCCGGACGGCGAGCCTGATACTCTCGACTTCGGCACATAGATATCCGACGCCGCTACAAACTGACGCCGTGCTGAGAACGACATCCGCGACGGCTGATGCCCTGGCGGTCACATCGCAGTCGTCCTCGCTCGTTTCCGGACAGGGGCGCATCTGGCGAAAGGACCCCGGTCCCGCTTCAGCGGCCGGGGCACGATTTTGGATCCAGGTCCCCGCAAGACCGGCGGCGACCACTAGGATCAAGACGGGAAGTGGAGACGTGATCCTAGGCACCTGATCCATACCCCGAGTTGCTCGTTGCTTGATGGGTTACCACTGAGGCACCTGACTTGTGTGGGATCTGGGGGCTCCGCCGAGCCACCGACTACCTTACAACACTAGGGCCGGAGACCCCGAAGGGGGAAGCATTTCGTTCAGCGACCTGGAACCACAGTGCGGAGATCTGTGTATTCTTGCCCTACGCCCGCCTCCGGTACGCCGTGTGAGCGGGCGGTTGATCCAGAGTTTGTTTTGGAGGTGCCGCCAAGAATGGTGAGTGATCAGGAAAGTGCGCCGGAGAGGTCCACGGACCACCCTCGGGTGACCTGGCGGTGGGCACGGTCGATCGTGCTCGCTGTGATGCTTTTCCTGGTCGTCCGCACCTTCGTCGTTGAGGCCTTCAAAATCCCCACGTCCTCGATGGAGGGGACGCTCTTGGTGGGTGATTACCTCCTGGTAAACAAGGCGGTCTACGGTGCAGCAGTACCGGTCACAACCCAGAAACTTCCGGCTTGGCCGGAGCCGCGCCGCGGCGACGTTGTCGTGTTCCACCCGCCTCACGATCCGGAAAAGAACTACGTCAAACGTGTGGTGGGCGTACCTGGTGACACGCTCGAAATGAAAGAGAAGACTCTCTTCGTGAACGGGCGTGAGATGCAAGAGGACTACGTCCGTCACATCGATCGTAGTGGCGACGCAACCCATACCAACATGAGGTGGCAGCGGAATCATCTCTTGGCCGAAAGCGCGCCTACTGGTGGTTTTTCCGGAAGCCGCTACGGCCGACCTGTAAGCGGTGAAGGGGCATCCAGCTTCGAAGATCGATCACGGAGTGGCTATCGACCGTCCCGGGACAACTGGGGCCCGATCTCGGTTCCTGAGGGCAGCTATTTCGTTCTTGGAGATAACCGAGACAACAGCGAGGACTCGCGCTATTGGGGCTTCGTGAATCGAGGATCGATCCGAGGCCAGCCGTGGAGACTTTACTTCTCGTTCGACTCGTCCGACCAACGGGCGGGGAACGGGCTCCGGGCCATTCGGTGGGAGCGGGTTGGCCAGCCGGTCCGCTGAACACGGCACCTCCAGTGGGGTGGTCGTGCAAACCTCGGCAGGCGTGGTGACGGGAACAGCCGTTCGGCGTGCTGTAGCGTCGTAGAGGCCTTTCCTTATCATGCCCTTGGCTTAGTGCTTCACCCGCCCGGGTGATGTCGCAAACACACACATGATTCACGCCGAGGGTTAGATGGGCGTTACTTCCCGTAAAGGTGCCTTCCGGGAAGGGTCGCTTGATCGATACCTCAAAGAGATCAGTCAGTATCCACT
>JAPYQK010000234.1 GCA_029941275.1 Longimicrobiales bacterium
CCCCCCGCGGCGGGGCTTCTGGCTTCCTGGGGACACGCCGTCACGGTCTTTTCCCGTTCCGGCTCGGCATCGTCCAGGCTGGCCGAGTCTCTCCCTCCGAGCACGCGTAAGGTTCTCGATCGCATCGGAGCCACCAGCGTGGTGGACGAAGCGGATTTCGTGCGGAGCCGGGGACACACCGTATGGTGGGGTGGGTCCGGTCTGCGCGTCGAAAAATTTCCGGAAGGCGATAGGGGATACCAGGTGCTACGCACCGACCTCGATCGGGTGTTGCTCGACCTGGCGGAAGCCAGAGGCGCCGAGATCCTGACGGATACTACGGTCCACGGGGTGGAGCGCGACGGAGAGTTCCGTAGGCTCGACTATACGAAGGTCGAGCATCCCTCCATGATCCGAGCCCGCTGGGTCCTCGATTGCTCGGGGCGCTCCGGTGTCGTCGCCCGCCACGGTTTCCGGAACCACCACGAGGGCCCGCGCACGCTGGCGTTGGTGGGCGTCTGGCGGAATACAGAAGGGTGGGACGTTCCAAACCCCACACACACCCTGGTGGAGAGCTACAGGGACGGATGGGCCTGGTCCGTACCGGTCGATGATCACCTCCGCTTTTTCACGCTGATGGTCGATCCCCACATGACCGGGCTGGAGGGCGGAAAGGAGATCGGCGCGATCTATCGTTCCGAAGTGGCCAAGACCGAACGCTTCGCGGCACTGCTCGAAGGTGGGGCCCTCCAAGGGGAACCGTGGGCGTGCAACGCTTCGACCTATTCCGCCCATCAGTTCTGTGACGAACACACCCTGCTCGTAGGCGACGCGGGGTCGTTTCTCGATCCAGTCTCCTCCTTCGGTGTCAAGAAGGCGCTGACCTCCGGGTGGCGTGCCGCGGTCGTGGCGCACACCTGCCTTATACGTCCCGAGATGGAGTCTGCCTCTCTCGATTTCTATGAGGGGCGTGAACGGCGAATGTACGCCAGCTACGGACAACAGTCCGCCGAGGTCTTCGGCCTCGCCAGCCAAGAACATCGTCATGAATTCTGGACCGAACGAGCCGCCATGGACGACCAGTATGGCGAGCCCGACGAGGACGGCGAGCTGGACATCGAACGCCTGAAGCGAGATCCGGATGTGCTCGACGCGTTCGACCGACTCCGGCGGGCTGAGGCGATCAATTTCCGGCCAGGCCTAGCGTTGTCCGTAATC
Organism: Longimicrobiales bacterium; assembly: GCA_029941275.1. GTDB lineage: Bacteria > Gemmatimonadota > Gemmatimonadetes > Longimicrobiales > Gaopeijiaceae > UBA822. Next base: position 1,198 of record JAPYQK010000234.1, read on the forward strand.
GAACGGCCGACGATCATCGGGAACGAGGTGGCAATGGAGGAGCGTCTCTCGACCCCCTCCATCCAGAGCGGTGTTCGTTATCTCCGGGGTATCGACTTGAAGCAGATCCTGACGATGGCGCCCGACCACGTCCAGGTCCCCGATCTGTTCGAGGCGTACTGCCGAGCGGAAGAGTCCGTCATTCTCCCGGATTTCCTTGGCGCACTCTCGGTGATGGTCTCCCACGGAATTCTCGAGGAGCGTTAGAAACCAGGTGCGCGGCTCGCTGTACTTCTTCAGCAACTCTCTAACCACCCTCGCAGAATCGAGGGGCACGGCGTATTCTATGCTTCGACGTCACAATTCGTGATTCCCGTGTCTTTTCCACAAGTTCACGAACCACTGAGAGTGCCGAGGCGCCGCCCCTGCAAGGCGCGACGACGAGGAATAGCGTACCCGCATATGAACACGAACACGATGAAGTGTCTCTCTCCGACGTACGCCATCCTTGGTTTGGTGGTCCTTCTTTACCCGACCGCCTTATACGCCCAGTCCGACGTCGATACCCAGGGCACCCCGATCGAGAACGATCTCGTCGTCGAGAACTGCGCGTCATGCCATGCGCAGGACGACTCGGGCCGCATGACCCGGCTGTCCTACATGCGGAAGACACCCGAAGGGTGGCAAACGTCGATCCGCCGGATGGTCTCTCTCAATGATGTGGGCCTCGACCCGGCCTCAGCGCGCGGGATCGTCCGGTACCTGTCCAATCAACACGGCGTCGCCCCCGGGGAGCTCCGGCCGGCGCTGTTCGAGGTCGAACGCCGCATGGACGACTTCGTGTACGAGGCGGATGAGGAGACGGAGACGACCTGCACCCAGTGCCACTCCATGGGAAGAGTCATGACCCAGCGTCGGAGTGGGGAGGAGTGGGGCCTGCTCATCGCCATGCATCGCGGCTACTACCCCCTCTCGGACTTCCAGGCCTTCCGGTACATGGGATCCCCGACCGGAACCCCAGGGGCCGCGGACGACACGCGGCACCCCATGGACAAGGCCATTGAATATTTGTCCGAAGAATTCCCCCTCGAGACGCCCGAGTGGACGGATTGGTCGGCAACCATGCAGCCCCCGCAGATCGCCGGGAGATGGGCGGTCTTGGCCGTCCAACCCGGGTACGGTCGAATTTTCGGGGAGATGGTCATCGAGGCCTCAGAGGACGCCAGCGATGAATTCGAGACGTCTACCATTCTGACCTATGCACGTTCCGGCAACACCGTTCTACGCAGGGGAAGTTCGATCGTCTACACCGGTTATCAGTGGCGCGGCAGTTCGTTCCTCGGAAATGGGCAGGATCCGCTTCGAGAGGTCCTCTTCGTGGAGCGGGACTGGCAGCAGATTTCGGGACGCTGGTTCACCGGAAATTATGACGAACTCGGCTTCGACATCGAGCTTCGTCGGGTCGGTAATGACCCTATGATTCTCGGCATGGAGCCACGGGCGCTGCAGGCCGGATCCATAGGGCAGGAGGTGCGTATTTTCGGTGCCAACCTTCCTGAGACGCTCGAGCCCGAAGCGGTGGACCTCGGACCTGGAATCACCGTGCAACGAGTGGTCGGATCCGACGGATATTCAGCCACCGTCATCGTCGATATCGCTGAAGACGCGTCCATAGGGCCCCGGGACATCTCGGCCGCCGGTGCCCGCCGTCCCGAGACAGGATTCGTGTACGACCAGATCCACTCGATCCGTGTGAACCCCGAATGGGGAATGGCCCGCCTTGGGGGCGCGCGTATGCCCAGGGGATACGTCCAGTTCGAGGCTCGGGCCTATCATGACGGCACCGACGGACGGACGGGCACGGACGACGATGTCGATCTGGGCATCGTAGACGCCACTTGGATCCTAGAGGAATATTCGGCCACATTCGACGACGACGACATTGATTTTGTCGGCGAGATCGATGCACAAACAGGATTTTTCACACCTGCGGAGGACGGCCCTAATCCCGAACGCAGCGGAAACCGCAACAACGTCGGTGACGTGTGGGTGGTCGCGGACTTCTCGCCACCGGGTGCGCAAACGGATCGGTCGCTAAGCGCACGGGCACACCTCATTTCGACGGTGCCGCTCTACATGCGCTGGGATCCGTGGGGTGACGTGCCATGACCGCTACCCCGTCCAGCACTCGCGAGACCGCTAACGGCGCGACCCCAACGCACACTTCTGGGGCTCCTTTGACCAGTACACCCACAAATGGTGCGCCCAAGATGGGTGCCACCACCCAGGCAGGTGCTCCCATAACCGAAGCACTCGGGCTCAGGGATTTCCACCCGTTTTCCGCCGCAGGCGAACACTTCCTCTATATGGTTCCGAGCGCGGGTGTCTTTCACGTCGACGAGCCGTCGTACGAGGTGCTGCAAGCGCTGGACGGTGTCGGTTTGACGCCGAACGAGATTACCGCTGCTCTCGCGGACAGGCATCAAGCAGATGTGGTCGAGCAGGCGATCGTGGAGCTGATCACCATACGAGCGATCGGTGCTGTGGCGGCTCCGCTCAAGCGAGCGCTCCCGGTACTCCCCACGGAAAACTTCCCGCTCCAGACAATGGTCCTCAATGTCACCAATAAGTGCAATTTGGCCTGCACCTACTGCTACGAATATGGCGAGGACAAAATCGTCGATACCGATTTCGGAGCAAAACCGAAATTCATGGATGAAGCCACGGCCCGTGAATCCGTCGACTTCATGTTCCGGGAGGCAGGCTCGAATCCGATCTCCAACCTGACCTTCTTCGGGGGCGAGACGCTCCTGAACTTCAAGGTTCTCAAGAAGACTCTGGCGTACGCTCTGGAACGCGGAAACATCCTCGGAAAAAAAGTGCGCTTCAGCCTCACCACGAACGCAACGCTCCTGCGGCCCGAAGTCATCGAATGGCTGGTGGACAACGAAGTCGGTGTCACGATTTCGATCGACGGCCCTAAGGGATCTCAGGACCAGTTCCGGGTTTTTAAGAACGGGATGGGTAGCTATGAGGTGGTGC
>JAPYQK010000235.1 GCA_029941275.1 Longimicrobiales bacterium
AGTAGCTCTCTGCTCGTCGTGTTCAACGGCCCTGGCCATCCGCGGCAACCGGAATCTGAAGTACCTTCGGCGGATAACATATCCCGGTTACATCGTTGCATATCTGATAACGAAGACTGGCGGTCGTAGCGCCTGCGACCTGCGGGGCCGGCACCAAACGGAACGCGAAATCTGCTCGCCCGCGAAGCACTTGGGCCCGCACCCGTTGGTCCCTCACGCCCAGGGGCGTGGAGGTCGTCTCGGCCACGACGCCGACTTCCTCGAGACCCGGGAACGAGAACGAGAACGGAATGAAGAAACCGTCGTCCCCTTTGTCGACGTATCCGTGGTGCCCGTCTGGGACCTCCACGGCGATCCGAAAAGAAATTGCGTCAGCACTCCGGACGAGGCTCCCCAGGGCGACTTGGGCGACGACAGCTGGCCCCCCACGTACACCTCTCCGTCCACGTGTCTGTGCTTGGACGGTACCGGCCGGCCATAGGGCCGCTCCGACCGCAAGGCAGCCAACCGCAAAGTAGCCGAACGCCCGGATCCGCTTGGGGCGAAGAGGCCATTCTGGCCATTTCGGCGATTCCAGAATACTCACCGGGCGTCTCCCAGCCCTTCGAGGAGCATGTGAATCTCGGAGATCGAGGGCGGACCCCATCGCACGAGCAACACCTCTCCTTCCGAATCGGTCACGACTGCGGCCGGGAGGCCCTCCACCCTCAAAGCGTCGAGCGCCCCGCCGATCACGGATTCACGCTGTTCGCTGCTCAGCTCGAAGAGGATCTGGTAAGGCGGCTCGTAGAGGTCCGACCAGGCCTCGTGTGCTACGAGTGTCTCATCTTCGTCGTATGGCACTCCGAAGATCTCCAGAGCTTCGGTCGGGAAGGTGGCTCTCAAGAGGTTTAGGGCCGGAAGCTCATCGAGGCAGGGCAAGCACCAGGTGGCCACCGTGGTATACATGATCAGGCGGCCTCTGCTTCCAGGAAGCACCTGTTGGGCGGCCCGGATCGACTGAGCCGGTGGTCCACTGGACGCCACAAGCGGACGTTGGGCTGGGGGCGCGCCAGTCGCAGTCGGGGGCACGCCGTACGGGGTGAAGACGAAGGACGTCCCTGTTGGCGAATCTGAGGGATTCTCGTAGGCAGTCACCAGCGTCCCGACAGGTACGGCCGTGGTGTCGGATGATCGCCCCGATGGCCAACGGATTTCCAGCTGATCCGCTCTTTCTGCCTCTCCGATGCCGACCCGAAGCGTCGCCGAGTTCTGGGCCGCGAGGCCCTCACCCGCGCGATGCTCACGAAGCAGCGTGCGCCCACCGATCTCGAGGAGCAAGTGGGCTCCGTACCCGTCTCGTGCGCTCCATCGGTCACTCACAGCTGAGCTCCGATTGCCGCCTTCGAAGCGAACGGCGACCATCCCGCCCCTGGCGCCCTCACGCTCCCCCATCTGATTCCGGTAGAGTGTGAACAGCGGCGCGTTGGCGTTGACCATCGCGATGTCGTGCCACCCGTCCCGGTCGTAGTCGAGAACCGCAAAAGCTCTACTGTCGCCCAGGTGGTCCAGGCCCGAGACACCAGACACCTCCACGTAGTCCACGCGGTCTTGGTTGAGAAACAAGTGATTTCGTTCGTGTCCGCTGAACGACGCCCCTAACAGAAGCTGCTCCCCGAAGCGGACGTTTGGATCAACCCCCATATCCTGCTGGTCGATGTTTTCATCCGAGCGTACAACTGCACGCCAGAAATCTGTTCATATGTCGAAGGGCAGTGCGACCTGGGACGGAGCCGTGTAGTAGCCGCTCAAGGCGTAGATGTCGAGATCGCTGTCGTTGTCCAGATCTACGAATTGACTGCCCCACCCCCAGCCGGCTGCTTCGACCAGCAGACCGGGTCGCTCGAGGCTGGAGACGCGCTCGAACTCGGAGGGGTCGTTGCGGAACAACGTGTTCCCGTGAGCCATCTCTTCGAATGACGCGTCGACATCGTTCAACTGCGCGGTGATTCGCCGCCCAGCTTTGCTGTACATGTTGGTCACGTATAAGTCTTGCAATCCGTCTTCGTCGAAGTCACCCCAAGACGCACCCATGCCGAACCCGAGGTCCGCGGTGCCCGTCTCTTCAGTGACCTCGGTGAACCCGTCCACACCGTCGTTCCGAAAGAGGTTGTTCGGCGCGAAATCGTTGGCGACGTAGACGTCCATATCGCCGTCGTTGTCGTAGTCGGCCCACGTCGATTGGAGAGTATTCAAGAAGAGCTTGAGCGGGCTGTCCTCCACCCGACTGAATCGTCCGCCGCCTTGGTTCTTATAGAGAACGTTGGGCGGTCCGAAACGATTCTGCATCATATGGTCTCCGGCCGACATGCGTAGCTGCAACAGCTCGAGAGCGTCCAATTGTGGGAGAAATGCGGTTTGCCTCTCGGCACGAACCCTCATCGCGGCAGCGTATGTGGACACGTATAGATCGAGGAGGCCGTCGCCGTCGTAATCGGCGGCAGAAAGGGACGAGACAAGGGCCGGGAGCGGACCATCGAAAAGTTCAGGCGACCCGTCCACAAACCGGCCGCCCTCGTTCTCCATATAAACGCTTGGGAACAGTGTCCGACCCAGGAACACGTCCGAATCGCCGTCGTTGTCGAAGTCCGCGAACAGCGCGGAAGAGGTGTGGCCCACGAGGTCTAGGCCGATCTGCTCGGCAATTTCCTCGAAGGTTCCGTCGCCCCGGTTCCGGAAAAACTGGTTGGGACCCCACCGCGCCATTACCAACACATCGTCGAAGCCGTCCTGGTCGAGGTCGACGACCGCCAAACCCGGGTGACGATCGGCCGAGGGAAGCTCGAAATACGGTGAGGGGCTTTCGAAGCCCTCCGGATCGAGCAGGTACTCGATGACGAACTCTTCGTGGATCGAGCGGCGCGCCGCCGCGAGCGCCTCGGGCTCCAAAGCGTGATCGAGCACTTCGGCGAAGAGTGGACGATCGATCGACATGGTTTTCAACTCGTCGCTGCGCCAGCCGACGATGCTCCACGCCGGGGGCTCGCCCTCCACGGATGAGTGCTCGCTGGCCCAGGTTATCGTCAGCTCTCCGCGCAACCAGATCCGACTCTCCCCGACGCGAGCGAGCGCCTCGAAACCGACGTCTGTTTCCAGACGGTCCGACTCGTCCGTTTCGAGACGAGACGATTCGCCGGCCTCCGGACGGGGCAGTTCGCCGGTTTCCAGACGGTTCGACTCGCCTGCAAGTAGGCGACCCCGGATCACGTGGAACGAGGCGTGTTCAAAGAACTCCACTTGATCCAAAAGCGGTCGCCAAAGCGCGAGCTCCGTCCGAGAAACGTGACGTACCGCGCCGGCGCCCTGGTCGGAGGCAAGATCCTCAACGGTGGCTAGCCCCAATGTGCCGAGAGGACGTTGGGCCGTGAACTCGATCGAGGTGAAGTCGCGTACCTCGACCCGGTCGCCGAACAACTCTCGAGTGGACTCATCGGGGAGTCTTAGGTTTAGGACAGAGTGGTCGAGCCGCTGGATCTCTGGAGTGATCTGTAGGATCGCCTCTTCGGACGCGACCATCCGGTCCCACCCGGGCGGAGCCGTGGAGAGGTTGAGCCCAGGGGCGCAGGCCAGGGCCAGAACGACGAGCAGACCACCGCTCAGGCGTGAAGGCCGCGCGCCTAAGTGAGCCGCGCTCCGTGTTGTTCCCTGTCCTCCGTCAAGCGGATGTGGTGTCATCGCCCACCTTCGGCTCTCCTCGGGTACAATAGACCCGATGGTTCAATGGCCGGGCGGAACCTCGTCGGATGGGCGTCCTAACGGGCGTCTACAGCGGCGGCGGACCGCTCCAGCGGGTAGCATCATACGCGTGCTCCACACCCCACGCCATGTCGAAACTTGCAGAAAACACTCACAATGCCATCATGCCTCCAGAGTGCGCCAACATGAAAAAGGAGGGAACGTGAGCATGATCGTTGCGTTCTTAGCCGTGTGGTCAGGGGCCAGCGGGTCCGCCGAGCCCGTGGTCTGGGGGTTCCCCGGGCACCGGGTCGTGTGCGAGATCGCGTGGCAAGAAATGACCCCGAACGCGAAGAGCCGGGTTGCCGCGCTCACGAGGGAATTCGGTGATTTCTCGACTTTCGCGGAGTCATGCGTCTGGGCCGACTCGCGGGCAGCGAAGAATACTCACAACAGCCACTGGGTGAACACCTCGGCGGGCGCCGAGG
>JAPYQK010000236.1 GCA_029941275.1 Longimicrobiales bacterium
ACTGTGGGGGGTATAGTGTTCCGACTCAGAACCCTAAAAGAGCGAACCCTGTTCGATTAGGGCCTCGGCGGCCGTAGGGTCGACGGGCCTGGAAAACAGATAGCCCTGCGCTTCCTCACATCCGAGGTTGATCAACCTCTTCAGTTGTACCTCCGTTTCGACGCCCTCGGCGATGATGGTCAAGTCGAGGTTCTTCGCCAACCGGACGATCGTTCTTACGATTTCCAAGTCGGAGTCGCCCTCCATCATTCGATCCACGAAGGACCGATCGATTTTCAACGTGTGGATCGGTAGCCGGCACAGGTAGCTGAGCGACGAGTAGCCGGTGCCGAAGTCGTCGATGTGCAAACGGACGGAACGGTCACAGAGCTCCTGAAGGACCTCTCCGGAGCCGTCCACGTTCTCCATCAAGGAAGTCTCAGTGATCTCGACGTGGAGCGCGGCGGGGGGAATCCCGAAGTTGGAGAGGTGTGTGTCAATCTGAGAAAGAAGTTCGGGCCGCTCGAGCTGCTTAGGCGAAATATTGATTCCCATAGTCAGCGGCACGTCACGGGGGAACCGGTCATGCCATATCTTCAGCTGACGGCATCCCTCTTCCAGAACCCACCACCCCAGGGGAACGATCAACCCCGTTTCTTCGGCAACCCCAATGAACTCGTCAGGTGGAATCAATCCACGATCGGGATCATCCCAACGTACGAGTGCCTCGAAGCCGGTGAGCTCGCCGGTCTGGAGTGAAACGACGGGCTGATAGTGCAGGAATAGCTCACCACGCTCCACGGCCACTTTGAGGCGAGACTCGAGATGAACCCGGGCGAGCGCCCCCGCATGCAGGATCGGATCAAAAATACGATGGGAGCTACCGCCGTCTTCTGCCGCCGCCATGCGCGAGGCGGTCTTGGCGTCGCGGACGATGTCACTGGGCTTCTCGAAGCCCGTCTGGCTCAAGGCGATTCCGATGCTGACGCTGGGAAATATCTCCTGGTCCTCGACAACGATTGGGACCGAAAGAGCCTGATGGATACGGTTGGCCAAGCGCACTGGCTCACTCACGTTGTTCACGCCATCAAGCAATAGAATGAACTCATCCTCCGCCATACGTGCGACCGTGTCCACCGGACGCACACAAGGCTCCACGCGCTTGCCTACCTCTCGAAGTACTTGATCCCCTCCCTCTCGACCGAGCTTCTCGTTGATTTCGCCGAAGCCGTCGATGTCCAGGTACAGGACCGAGAACGACCCGCTCTCCCTTGCGTGGCGCCTGGCCGCACCATCGAGCCTCTCGAAAAAGAGCTGCCGGTTGGGAAGATCGGTGGCCGGATCGCGAAGGGCGTCCCGCATCAAGTCGAGTTCTTTCTGCTTTTGACGCTGGAGAGCTCGCACCTGTCGTTCGTCGATCGTCAGTCGAACGTGGAGGAGTTCCCCGTTCAGAGGCTTTGTGATGTAATCATCCGCCCCCGCCGCGAGCGCCTCTTCGAGGCCTTCTCGGCCACTCACACCGGTAGCAAACAGAATGATCGACTGGGCAGACTCAGGCACGAGGCGCATCTCGCGACACAAGTCCATCCCATTCATGTCGGGGAGCATGATGTCGAGAATGACCAGCGGAAACGGCGTACGCTGGTACGCCAGAAGCCCTTCCTCGGCCGCACCGCAAGCCACAACCTCGTGCCCCCGACCTTGAAGGATTCGAGTCAGCAGGACCCGTTGGTCCGGGTCATCTTCGACAATGAGAGTGTGAAAAGGCTCTTGGCTCATCCGTCCACGAGGCCACTGGGGCGGCGGGATTGGAGTTTAAAATACTCCTTTCACTGTACCGATATGCCCGCGAGCAAGCAACGAAAATAGTGCTTCCTTCTTCGTGGAGCAGGCTGGTGCTCCGGCCACATAGCGTGAAATATGTAGGTGGGCCCACCCTCCCATCATCGTGCCGGTAGGCATGACACGCTTCATACACATCCTGGAAGAGCGCGCGAGCGTCCAGTTTCTATTTGCGCTGTCGTCGTTCAGCGGGAGACCACTTTTCGTATCACAAACCACAAGTTTGCGGGTCTTTCGGCCAGACGTCTCATATACCAAGGGAACCAGGCGGTCCCGTAGCTGATCAGCACCACGACCTTATACCCCTTCGCGGCAAGCGCCATCTGTCTGGCGGTCCCGATCCCATACAACATCTGGATTTCCAAATCGCCACGATCGATCCCACGCTCTGCTGCTTCGTCCTCGATCGTTTGAAACAGACGTTCGTCGTGCGTGGCGAACGCCACTCGGACCCCGCTCTCACGCACCTCTTCGAGCAACGTGCGCGCCAACTTCAGGTAGTTCTCGTCGACGTCCTTCTTCTTGGGATATGCTGCTTCCGGTCCCTCGGCGTACGCACCCTTCACGAGCCGGATGGAGGGCTTCGCGGGGAGTAGCCCTGCAAGATCTTCGGCGGTCCTGTACAGGTACGCCTGGAGACAGACACCGGTGTTCACGTACCGCGCACGGGCAGTCAGGTACAGATGGAGTGTCCGGTCCACATATTCACTGCTCTCCATATCGATCCAAACGAATTGCCCACGCGCCTCCGCGGTCGCCAAGATGGTCTCCAAGTTGGCCGCTGCCAATTCGCTCCCGATGTCGATCCCGAGCTGCGTCGGCTTTACCGAGATTTCCGCATTCAACTCCCGCTCCGCAACAGCCTCCAATACACCTTGGTAGTGTTGGGTGACCTCGGCGGCTTCTTCGGCGTCCGTAACCTTTTCCCCGAGGAGGGTGAGCATCGAGGTAATGCGCGATGCGCTCAGTTTTTCCGCCTCTTCGATCGCGTCTTCCGAGGTTTCACCTGGCATGAAGCGCCGCACGGCCCGGTGCACGAACGCCAGGCGCGCCATTCGTTCCGCCAAGAAAGCGTTCTCCGATCCCAAAAGGAGAAGCCCTCGAAGCATCGTGCTCAGCCGATAGGTCCGATGAAGAAGGACACGTCCAGTCCGGCCGCGTTCACCCTCCGGCCAAACTGGTTGATGTCCAAGATCAAGAAATCGCCGATTCTCCTTGTTAGCGGGTCGAGCTCTTCCTCCATTCGGATCAGATCGAGGCGCTGTCCCTCCGTCGGCCGATCGTAGGACGAGGTCAACCCGAGAACCCCAGGACGATACCTCGTCACGCCGCTGAAGTCCGCCAAGCCCGCGAGCTCCTCACCCAAGGACTGGCTGGTCTCGAGCAGCTCCATACTCCCCCTCGACCCTTGGTCGCGAACCCAATCGATCACGCGTCGGAGCTCGGCCTGCACACTCGCGACTGCGGCTTGGAGCGCCCTGGACCTGGCCACGAGGTTTACGCCGAGCTTCACAGCTTGATACTTCGCGATCCGATCTTCGACGCTGATCTCCAGACGAGGATCCTCCAGAACTTCGAGCCACTGAAGTCCTTCCGCGCCCTCCCTTGAGATCCGCACAGAGAAAAGGCCGGGTAACACCTCCGCCGAGCTGAACGCTCTCGCTTCGGCGCCTATCGCCGCATCGGAGAACTCGGCCAAGGGCCCACTGATGGGGGGCGGATCCTCCATGAAGTCCCAGGTGACCCGATTCAACCCTGATGCCCCCGGCCCACGCAGGGTCCGTACGACCTCTCCGTCGAAGTCCAGGATTTCCACCATGACATCTGATGGCAGTACGTCCAGGTCGTCGAATCCAGACGCACCGTCCCCGCCCAGCCCAGCCGCTCCGCCATCGACGGATGGATCGAGACCACCGCCAACCGATGGTCCCAGGCGGTTGCCATCCGCGGTGTCCGGGCTCGCATCAGAACCACCCGACCCAGCGAGACCAAGCTGACTCACTCGGTAAACACCGGGAGCCCGAAGTTCCGCCGGACCCATCGCGCCTTCCCCCAACCAATAACTCACGGACACACCGGCCGGCTTCTCCCCGTGCCACGGGTTCTCCGACGCGACTCGGCCGGCTCCGCCGGACAAGGCCTTGTTCCGTATGGACGCAGGGGGCAACTCGAAAACAAAAATCTCGAGTTCTGCGATTCTCAAATTGGTCGCGAGCTCCCGGAGTGGACGGATGTCGTCGAGTACATAAGCGCCCCGCCCGTGGGTCGCGATCACCAAGTCGTGGTCACGTGGATGTAGGAGCAGATCGTGGACCGGCACCCGTGGCAGCCCGTGGCTCCAACGGAACCAGTCCCCGCCCCCATTC
>JAPYQK010000237.1:0-1531 GCA_029941275.1 Longimicrobiales bacterium
GGAGACGGTGAGCACCGAACTATCGCTCGATCGAGGCCGGTCTCAAGGCGACGCTACTCCCTAACAGACTGAGGTCGGCGGCCAGGTAGACCGTCGCCATCCCACCCTCACCGAGTTTACGCTCGATTTGGTAACGGCCTTCCAAGGCTGAGTTCAGTCGAGCGATAGGGTCGGGCATCACACCTTTGGCTTCACCAGGGGCCCCTGCGTTATTTGCCTGGGCCATCTGAGGTCTCTGCGTCCCCTAATCACTTTATTGCGTTTGTCACGAATATCGACGAGCATGCTGTAGGTAACGGTCGGACACCCTAGCTTCCTCGGAGGAGCCTCGTGGTGATGCCAAGGGCGTCGCAGCCGGCGACAGGACCCTCGGCCTGGCCCTCGAGCGTACAATCGTCTCAGGAGATAGTGGAAAGATGGAATCAGACATCAATCGGCTGATGATCGAGTCCAGGAAGCAAGAGATCGGCCGGCGCACATTTCTGGGCTCGATGGCTGCATTGGCGGTGAGCGGTTGCGGCAGCGAAGACGGTGCTGATACGTCCGCCAGTTCGACTGCGGGCCAAACGTCATCCACGCTTCCCGGCCCCCCGATCCAGGTGCAGTCCATCAATCATATGACACTCAGTGTGTCTGATCCGGCGGCATCGCTAGCGTGGTATCAAGGACTGTTCGGCATGCCCATCGTAGCACGCCAGGCCGGCACCATCGTGCTCCAGGTCGGTGACGGTCCTCAGTTCATCGCGCTCGGCGGCGGTGCGAGCGACAATGCACGCATCACCCACTTTTGCCTCGCCGTCGACAACTTCGACGACGAACGGATCGTGCAGATCCTCGCCGAGAACGGTGTTGCGGCCACGGGCCAATCCGGCCCCCTCGAGTCGCGCGTCAGAATGCGCGGAGAAGACTTCGGCGGTGCGCCCGCCGGCACACCCGAGCTCTACTTCGGCGACCCGGACGGTATTGTCGTGCAATTGCAGGACTCGAGTTATTGCGGTGGTGCCGGCCTGCTGGGCGAGGAGTGCTTAGCGACACCCGAGCCCGCACCTGGGGAAGGTCTCCTGTCTCTGGGTGAGTTCAACCACTTTACGCTCTTCGTGGGGGACCAGCCGCGCTCCATCCAGTTCTATCAGAGCCTGTTCGGCCTGCCAATCGATACCTACCAGGGTGCCCTGCCGGTGCTCAGAGTCGGATCCGGCAAGCAGTTCCTCGCCCTGGCGGGCGTGCCCCCCATGGCCGGCCGGATCCACCACGCTAGCCTGAGCGTCGAGGACTTCGATGTCGATCGCATTTTCTCTCTCCTCGAAGGGTATGGTTTGACCGTGCTGGGAGAAGCGGGCGGCGCGAACGGCCCGCTACAAACGTATGTGACGATGCGGGGATCAGACCGTGGCGGAGCGCCGGAAGGCACTCCTGAGCTGTATTTCACGGATCCGGACGGCATCCTGATTCAGCTGCAGGACCCGACCTACTGTGGTGGAAACGGCTACCTCGGAGCGGAGTGCGGCACGGTGGAGAATCCGACCGGAAG
>JAPYQK010000237.1:1631-4079 GCA_029941275.1 Longimicrobiales bacterium
CGAAAAGAACACTAAAATGGCTGGGTATCACTCTGGTCGTGTTGCCTGTTGTCGTCCTCACGATTGTGGGTATCGGTTCTTCACTCTCGCTGGATCGCGATTACAATCACACGAACGAAACTGCCGCTCTACCCCTGTTTTCGGGCGAGTTCGCCAGCTCATCGGTCGCGTCCTCTAGCCCATCCAGCGCTCCGGCCCTGGTGCGAATTCAGGCCAACGGCTTTGAATTCAGGGCGCGAATAGCAGGGAGCGGTGGGGACGCGCCCACGGTAATCCTGCTACACGGATTCCCCGTAACCTCGGCCATGTGGGAACCCATGATCATGCCCCTGGTCGACGCCAGTTATCGGGTGATCGCTCCTGACCAGCGCGGGTATAGCCCGGGAGCGCGTCCCGAAGAAGCCGGGGCCTATGCGATCGGCGAACTGGTGAGTGATGTCGTCGCCATCGCCGATGCAGTGGGAGCAGAGACGTTCCACCTGATTGGTCACGATTGGGGATCGGCCGTGGGCTGGAGCACCGTCCTATCACACCCGGATCGGGTGCTGAGTTGGACTGGACTTTCGATCGCCCATCCCACCGCTTTTTTCTACGCCCTGGAAAATGACCCGGACCAACAATCTCGTAGCGGCTATTTTGCGCTATTTACGATGCCATGGGTTCCCGAAGCCCTCTTTACCTTCAACAATCTCGTTGTGTTGAAAGCCTTTTACTCCGCCATGGGTCCCCTTGAGCAGGAAGAGTATCAAGCTGTTTTCGCGGAACCTCGCGCACTGACATCAGCGCTCAACTGGTACCGTGAAATGGATGGGGGGTTTGGAAGGGACCCGCAGATGGTCAACGAGACGAACACGCCGACCCTGTTTATCTGGGGCAATCGGGATGAGGCGGTGGGAAGAAGCGCGATTCAGAGCCAGAAGAGGTATATGACGGGTCCGTATCGCGAGATTGAGCTGGACGCCGACCATTGGTTGATGTCCACGCACGCCGATGAAATCACCAGCGCTGTGTTGGAACATCTGAACGCGAATTAGGAGTGTGTGATCAACCGCGTGGTCGCGTCCGAACTTGGCAGCAATGAATCGACTCTTCCGGCTCCCCGACTCGATCAAACACGATCCGGCCGTCGATGCCTGGATGGAGGAGCATGATGGTGGCTTGGGGGCGATCGCGCGCCAATGGTTTGAGGTCATGCGCAAGTGTGGAGATGATGTTCGAGAAGTACTGCATGACGGCCATCCCACCTTGTGTGTTGCTGACGCTGCCTTCGCATACGTCAACGTATTCACAGTGCACGTCAATGTCGGTTTCTTTCATGGCGCTGAGCTTGCAGATCCGGCGGGGTTGTTGGACGGCACCGGAAAATACATGAGGCATGTGAAGCTCAGGCCCGACTGTGACGTCGACGCCGAAGCCCTCATGGCGCTGATTGATACGGCTTATGCTGACATGACGGGCCGCCTTGGGTCCGACCCACGGTCACCACACTAACCGCGGCGCGAGCACTATCCTGGCAAATAGCGCACCCGAAGTTCGTTCCGCACTTCTGCGCTCGCGTGGGCCAGCGATTTGAGCATGTTCACGATGCATCGAATAAAGGAATCGGACTTGTACTCGATGCCGTGGTTCTCACAAAGCTCGATCAAGTATGGGCGAAGCTTTGAAAGATTGTGCTGCGGAATCCGAGGGAAGAGATGGTGCTCCACGTGATGCTGGAGGCCACCGTGGAACCAGTCGTCGAGCAGAGACGTCGAGATATTCTGGTTCGAAAGCGCCTGAAATTTCATTCCCATCGCTTCCTGTTCTTCTCTGTACAATCGGGGCGCGTAGGCATGAGAGAGGATCAACTGTAGGTGGATGCTCCCCGAAACCACCAACGTCGCAAGTGTAAAAACCGCGGCATACATGGCACCGGCTTGGATGAGCGGTCCACCCGAGGGTGCATCCAGACCCCTCCAACCCTGCATCAGCAACGTCCCCCACAGCAGCCCATGGATCGCGACCGCCGACAGATGGTGAAAATCACGCTGCCGCACGGCTTTTAGGAAGTCACCGCTCACGATGTTGATACGACCGTAGAGCAACAGCATCGGAATCACCCACAGGTGTTGGGTCGCGAGCTTTAACTTCTCCCAATCTGTAAGCGCTCGGCGGGTTCTCTCGAAATCGTCTATTTCCCGCCGACTGTAGACGAGGTGGGGCATACTATTCATCTGCGGATCACTGACCGGGCGGTTTGCCTCCAGGTGATGCTCGTTGTGCTCCCGAGTCCATTTTTCATCACTGATTCCGAAACAAACACTGCCGAACAGCCACGATACCCGGGGGCGCCGGCGAGGGGGAACCACGCTGTCATGAGCGACGTCGTGGGCGAGAAATGCGGCTTGGTGAATGAACAAGCCGAAAAGCAGACCACTGATCAACGGGCCACTGACCAAGTAGGCCAGG
>JAPYQK010000238.1 GCA_029941275.1 Longimicrobiales bacterium
GACGTTGCACGGTGCCTGCGCGGTGGCGACCCAGTGCGTCAAAGCGCTTTAGGCTAACAGGGTGGGCGACGATCTCAAACCCCGGACAGGCAACAAACGCTGGCCAACCCAAACGCGAGACCTTGCCCAGGAAAGGCAGACGACTCAATGTGGCAATAGAGGGTGAAGTTGCGGGGAACCGTCGGTGGGTGGTGGCGGGCGAGGGCGATCTAGAACTGGACACTGGAGGGTTGAAATGAGCCTCACGAACATCCGAGTTACTGGACTACTCCTTGTTGCGATCGCGATGGTGGGAGCGCCCAAGGTCAGCGCACAGGCGGTGGACTTGTCGGGTCCTTGGATATTTACGGTGACCACAGACACCGGCGTCACATACCCGGAAGTGATGCTGGAGCAGGACGGAGATCGGCTGACCGGAAACTATTCATCCGATGCCCTGGGTAAGTCCCCGGTGTCGGGTAGCATGAGGGGATTAGAGATGACGTTCTCGTTCTCGGCCGACCTCGCCGGTCAGCTCGCCCCAGTCGTCTACTCGGGGACCATCGAGGACGACGGCGGGATCGTCGGGACGATGGACATCGGAGGTGGGCTTCTGCTGGGGACATTTACGGCGGCCCGTTCGGACTTGTGAGGTTCTGACCGGGTCTCGAGCTTCCGTGGAGCCCTGATCCCTCCGACAGGCGCCTGTGGTTGCAGGAAGATCCGACGGGAGCCTGTCCCTGCGGAGCGGTGTGCCGGCAATCGAATGATGATGATGATGACGGTCGAAGTACGGTGAAGACGATCGAATGATGGCCCGACTCCGAAAATGGTTGACCCTCTCCCATCGATACCTGGGCATCGCACTGGGTCTGCTTTTTGTGGTCTGGTTCGCTTCAGGGATCGGCATGATCTACGCGAGGGGCATGCCGAGCCTGACTGAGGAACTGAGGCTCGACCGCCTCCAGCGCTTGGACTTGGACGCCGTCCGAATAACCCCCTCTGAAGTGGCTGAACGCGCCGGGCTCGGCGACTCTTTCGGGAGCGTGACACTCCGTACCGTCATGGATCGGCCCGCCTACCGAGTCGAGGGCGGGGGCGGGGCCACGGTCTTCGCCGACACCGGAGAGTTGTTGCCCGCCGTGGACTCCGCCCAGGCACGAGAGGTGGCGAGTCGATTCATGCGTGTCGCCCTGGAGCGTGTTCACTACGAGCAACTTCTGACACAGTCTAACCAGTGGACCATATCTCTGCGTGGACAACTCCCGTTCCACAAGCTGGACATCGATGACGGACAGGGGACCGAGCTGTACGTGTCGCCCGAATCCGGCGAGGTGACACTGCTGACCACCCGGGCCGGCCGAGCCCTCGCCTGGGTCTCGGCGATCCCCCACTGGCTCTACTTCACTCCGCTGCGCGTCCGGCAGAATCTGTGGACACAAACGGTTATCTGGGCGGCCGCAATCGGGTGTGTGGTCGCGACTCTGGGGATCGCTTTGGGGGTGGTCCAATTCAGGGGCTCGCGCCCTTTCCAACTGGCGAAGATTCGCTCCTATATCCCTTATGCGGGCTGGATGCGCTGGCACTACATCACCGGCGTGGTGTTCGGCGTCCTCACATTGACGTGGGTCTTCAGTGGCCTCCTGTCGATGGAGCCACTGGGATGGGCATCCGGGCCAGGCCTGCCAACCGCGGAGCTTCGCCGGACGCTGGTCGGCGGGCCGCTCGAGGTGTCGGCTTTTCCGGCGATCGACGCCGAAGCGTGGGATGACGTGCTACCTGGCCGGATCATCAAGGAGATCACCTACCAGCGAATACTTGGGGAACCGTACTTCGGCGTCCGGACGACGCCCGCTGAAGCCACGGAGACCACCCCTACCGAAGCTACAGGGACGCCACCCGCTGGGGCCGCCGCGACACCTACCTCCGACCGTAGCCTCGTCGCCGCTGAACCTCTCGAAGTGCGTCGTGAAGGGTTCGCCGTGGAAACCTTGATGGATCTGGTTCGCGGGATCTACCCGGACGTAGCCATCGTCGAGGCGGGCCTTCTCGAGGAGTACGACTCCTACCACTACTCACAAGACGGGCAGGCGCCCCTCCCGATCCTGCGAGTCAAGTTCGGCGACCCGGCCGAGACATGGCTCTACATCGATCCCGCAACCGGTCGGTTGTCGCGGAGCCTACATCGCCTCGATCGAGTCGAGCGGTGGATCTACCATGGCTTTCACAGCCTGGACTTCGGCTTCTGGTACAACAGCCGGCCCGCCTGGGATATCGGGGTCATCTTGCTCAGCCTAGGAGGGCTGGCCTCTAGCGCGATCGGACTGTTCCTGGGGACGCGGAGACTGTGGCGCAAACGCCGGGTACGAACGTCCTGACCGACGGGTCAGGGCTCCGATCGTAGCCTCCTAAAGTCCGATCTCAACGGTCCACGACGGGCGCCCTAGGCATACTTCCATCGCGCATAGCCGAATGATAGAGAACCACCGCCATCACCACAGAGGCCTGCTGGAGATCCTCCTCCAGGACTCGCTCGAAGGTGTCCATATTCGTGTGATGGGTCCGCACGTCGTAATCGGTGTATTCGTGAATCGCCTGGAAACCGGGTATGCCAGCCCGGATAAAGGAGAGGTGATCAGTCTGCCCGATCTGGGCCATCGTCGAAACGTTGGCGCCCAAGTCGGCCAAGGGCTCGAGCCAGTCCTCCATGATCTCCCGCGCCGCCTCGTTGCCCTCCATGTAGAATCCGTAGATCGGCGCGAAGCCGTTGTCGAGGTTGTAGTACACGGAGAATTTTTCGCGTGCTTCCCGGTTTTCGTCTCCCTCCAAGTGGCGCCGCACGTATTCGCGGGAGCCGAGCAGGCCTTGCTCCTCGCCGCCCCATAACGCCGCCTGAATCGTACGCCGTGGCTGGACGTCGAGAGCGCGAAGAATCCGCAGTGCCTCCATCGCGACTGCGGACCCGTCCGCGTTGTCCGTCGCACCGGTAGCCGAATGCCAGGAGTCGAGGTGCGCCCCGACCATCACGACTTCGTCACCGACCTCCGGATCCACACCGGGGATCTCCGCGATGAGGTTGTAGGCCTGGATGTTGTCCTCCTGGTATGTGCCAGCCACTTCGACGGCCAACGTCACGGGTATGTTCTGCTGCAGAAGACGGGCCACGAGGTTGTAGTGCTCACCGGCGAGGACCACCGTCGGAACCGCCCCCGGACCTTGATCCCGACCTGTCACGAACAGCGTCCCGTGCTCGCCCCCGGTGGGCGCGAGTAAGACCCCGGCCGGTGCGTTTCGAGTCACCTCGCTCGTCGCGGCCTGAACCTCGCGCCGACGCTCTCGTTCCGCTTGGTCGGCGCTCCTCCGTGACGGAGCGTTATTCGGAGCGGGAGGTAAGAAGCGATCTTCCCTGGTGGGGGCGGGACGATCCTCTCGGATGAATGCGCCCTCTAGCGGGTCTGTAAGCACGATGGCATCGCGGAGTTCACCCTCCATCGCCCGCAGTTCCGGGACCGACTTTCCGCCCAACATCACGGGCTCCGAGACCAAACGCCCGTCCGTGGAGGCCGACCACCCCCTCGGGTACCCGATCATCGGCATGTATCGTGGCTCGAGCATCTCGATCGAGAACTTGTCGAGGCTCCACCCACGGCCGAAGTCCCACCCCTCCTGTCGCACGTCTTCGAACCCCCAATCGATCATCTTGTCACGCGTCCAATCGACCGCCTCATAGTAGCCGGGGGAATTCGTGAGCCGGGGGCCAATCACGTTGGTGAGATGGTTGAAGACCTCCATGACACGGGCGTTCTCGAACCCCTCCGCCCTGATTCTCGCCACCATGTCTCGGTCGATCTGTTCTTGGGCATCCAGCGCGGGGGCCTGTGCGAATACGATCAGGAGTAACAACAGGACTGAACGCCTCATGGCGGATCTCCCTAGGTCGGTGCTTGGGCACGGTCGTCGTGCACGTTAGTCGACCACCCCGGAAGGCGCGAGTGTCACTCTTTTGATCGCGCCATTGGACTCGCCTCGGTCACGCCGCCCGCCATGCCGTCGGCCACGCGGCTGCCAAGGGTTCTCGCA
>JAPYQK010000239.1:0-2460 GCA_029941275.1 Longimicrobiales bacterium
CGGGGAAGAGGCGCTGCTCGAAGTAGGACTGGTCGCGCGCAGCGAAAAACGAAAAGACCCCTACGACCGCTTTCGTGACAGGCTCATTTTCCCGATCGAGAGTCTTTCCGGAAAAGTTCTGGGGTTCGGAGGCCGGGTATTGGGGAAGGGACGCGAGGGATCTCCTAAGTACGTCAATTCGCCCGAGTCTCCGATCTATCACAAGGGAGAGATCCTTTACGGCTTGAGTTGGGCCAAGAACACGATCCGAAGGCAGGAGACGGCACTTGTCGTGGAGGGATATATGGATGTGGTTTCCCTCGCCGCCGCTGGATTCGAGAATACCGTGGCCCCGCTCGGGACGGCCGTCACACCGGACCAAGTGGCCGTCCTCCAACGGTACACCAAAAAGGTTCACGTCCTCTTCGACAGTGATGCCGCTGGGCTCAAAGCGACGTTCCGGGCGGCCGATCTTCTTCTGGAGGGGGGGGTGCACCCGTCCGTCGTCACGCTTCCTCCAGGCGAGGATCCGGACACCATTGTCCACTCTGAGGGGGCCGAGGCGCTCCAGGGCCACATCGACGGGGCTGTCGATGTCCTCGACCGGAAGCTCCAGATTCTGGACGAACGGGATCATTTCAGGAGCATCGAACACACACGGGCCGCGATCGACCGGCTCCTCCCCACGCTTCGTGCCGTTCGGGATCCGGCTTTGCGGGACATCTACGTGGCGAAGGTGTCCGACCGAACTGGAGTACGTCGAGACACATTGGAGGGCGAATTGGCGCGGGTCGCCACGTCCCCTGTGCAGAGGAAGGCCCCACGCCGACCCGACCCGAGGCGCCCTTCGGTAGCTTCGATGCCTGCCATGGGACCGGAGCGCGAACTCCTCTTACTCATGATCAAAGACCGTGATTGGATCGAGCGTATCGGAGAACGTCTCGGGCCTGGCGACTTCGTGGACGTCAGCTATCGTGCCGTCTTCGAGGCCCTCTTGGCGGATCACGAACTGACTCATTCGCCGGAAAACATGGCTCCCGAGCCGGTCCGTGTCCTGGAGGAATTGCTGGCCGATTCGACGGAACTGGGCCAAGCTCACCGGGTCTTCAAAGAGTCATTGAGCAAGATCCTCAGTACTTTATTCCAGGAAAGGCTCGACGCGGTGGACCATCTCCTACAGAATACCTTGGACGAGCAGGAAGAGACCCGCCTTCTCATGGAGAAGGCTCGGCTCAGCAAGGAGCGAAGAGAGTTGGGGCGGGACTGGTCGCCGACGGCACGAAAAGCAATGAAGGGCAATCACCCATAAGGTCCATTCGAGCGAAGAGCGTTCATGACACCACAGACACGTACATCCCTGAAAGAACTCCAGCAACTGGACCAGGAAATCGCCGCGGTGCGGTTGGCTGCAGAGGGCTTCGAGCCTCTTCTGGAGGAAGTCGATGCGCCCGTGCTCCGGCTGGAGCAAGACGTGAAGGGTCTCGAAAAACGGCTCACAGAGATTCGGCTCGAGGAGAATCGAATCGAGCTGACCATCGAAGAGAGACGCGTACGTGCCGCCAAGCTGCAAGAACGTATGGAAGCGGTCCGGAACGTGCGCGAAGAAGCAGCCGTGCACGCTGAGTTGGAGATGGTCCGCAGGGCCCTCGAGAGTGAGGAGCAAGAGGCCTTGAGCCTTCTGGACCAGATCAAGCGGCTGGAGGAGCGACACGAGGAGCAGGATGAAGCGTACCGCGAGGCGCTGGCCGAAGTCGGGCCCCGCCGCGCCGAGTTGGTGCAGGGGCAGGAGTCCACAGCGGGCAAGCTCGAGGGGCTCCAGGCCGACCGAGATGCTTTCGCGGCTGGGATCGACCCCGAGGAGCGTCGGATCTACGACAGCATCATGGCAGGGGCCAGGGACGTGGCGGTCTCTGAGCTCACACAGGACGGCGCTTGCGGCAACTGCTACAACATGGTTCCGCTCCAGGTCCAGAACCGAATACGTCATTCAGAGGCGATGATCCGGTGCGAGGGTTGTGGCGTGATCTTGACGCCCGAGTCCGCCGAGGGACTCGCGAGGGCGAAGGAAGAGGGGGAAAGGATCGAACGGGCCCTCAGGGAGTCGACTGATGAGCGAGATGCCGAGAGGGAGGCACTCGCCGAATCAGTGGCTTTTGAAGAGGCGGAGGAAGCAGGGGAAGCGGAGGCGCCCAAGGCAAGTGAGGCGGAAGCGGAAGTCGAGCGGGAGGTCGCCACAGAGACCGCCGGGGTGGGCGGCGTATTCGATGCATTTGCCGAGACTCCAGTGGTCGAGGACACCACCCCCGAAGGTGCAGAGGAAGCATCGACCGTCGACGATGCTGCGCCCGACGAGTTGCCGTCGGACGAGCCGGTGATCGAGGCCGAAGGCGGATCGGCAGTCGGGGACATGGTCGAGGATGTCGCGCCCGACGAAGGACACGCCGACGAAGAACCCGCCGCCGAAGGAGGCGCTGACGAGGC
>JAPYQK010000239.1:2560-4028 GCA_029941275.1 Longimicrobiales bacterium
CCGACGAAGGACACGCCGACGAAGAACCCGCCGCCGAAGGAGGCGCTGACGAGGCCGATCACCCCGACGCCGCCATTGAGGAAGCCTTGGTCGACGAAGTACCCGTCGCGGATGCCGAATCGGCCGGGGACGTCGAGTCCGAGGTAGTCGTCGAGGACCCCCCCGGCGATGAACCAGTCGTTGAGGAGGCGAAGGCGGAAGAAGCGGACGCCGACGGATGACTTGCCGCTTCTTCTGAGCTGCTGACGTGAAGGGAGGGGGACAGACGGCCACATCGGCGCTTCATCCGGTCGAGCCCCGGTGGGAGGAGCCCGGCGAGGTGTCCCCCGAGGTCGTCCGAGCTCTCCAGGCCGAACTCTCTCTTCCTGAGGTGCTTTGTGCACTCCTGGTAAGACGAGATCTGGCCGATCCGGACTGCGCAAAGGCGTTTCTACGCCCCCTTCTTTCTGAGCTGGATGCTGCCCCTCCCCTCGCTGATTTGGGCCGAGCCACCGAACGAATTCTTCATGCGGTTGAAGGTGGGGAAACGATTCTGGTTCACGGCGACTACGACGTGGACGGGATCGCAGGCGCCACGCTCCTGACTCGGTGGATCCGAAGAATCGGCGGGAGTGCGATCCCTTTTGTGCCCCACCGAGTGCGGGATGGCTATGACCTCGGAGACGCGGGAATCGCTGCAGCGCGTGAAGCAGGCGCCGGTTTGATCGTCACGGTCGATTCCGGGATTCGGGCCCACCAAGCTGTTGAGGACGCTATGACAGCCGGCCTGGAAGTGATCGTCACAGACCACCACACGCCCGCTGAAACGCTGCCCCCCGCGTTCGCCGTCGTCAATCCGAACCGGGCCGATTGCGAATATCCCAACAAGGGCCTGTGTGGCGCCGGCGTGGCGTATCGTCTCTGTGAATCCCTTGCGAGAGAGAGGGGCATCGACTCGGAGGAGTTGTACGCGTCACTCGACCTCGTGGCGCTCGCTACGATCGCGGACGTCGTGCCTCTGAATCAGGAGAACCGAACTCTGGTTCGCTACGGCCTCAAAGCCTTGGCTCAGACCAAGCTGCCGGGCCTGCGGGCGCTCATGTCGCGTGCCGGACTCGACGATGGGCCGCTGGAAGCGGGCCAGGTCGCGTTTCGTCTCGCCCCAAGAATCAACGCTGCTGGGCGGATGATCGAAGCGATGACGGCGCTCGAGTTGCTCATGTCGGACGATCCGTCACACACTCCCGCGCTGGCGGATCAACTCGAGGACGCGAACGATCGGAGGCGTGAGGAAGAAGCACGGACGCTGGCAGAGGCGCTCGACCGGCTAGAGGGATCCTTCGACCCTGCCAATGACTTCGGCGTGGTGCTCGAGGGTGAGGGTTGGCATCCAGGAGTGATCGGGATCGTGGCCTCGCGGATCGTGGAACGCATCCATCGTCCGACCGTCCTGGTGGCCCTCGCGGATGGGCGGGGGCGGGGCCGGGGC
>JAPYQK010000240.1 GCA_029941275.1 Longimicrobiales bacterium
ATGACGCCTTGTGCGCTTTATGAGCTGCGCCGGGTCGATATCGACGTAGTCCTGAAAGCCTGCCCAGAGATGAAGCGAGCGTTGGAGGAAGCGGACCAAGAGCGCCAGGCCCGACCCCCAACGTCGTCTTCAGAGGCGACCTCACATGCCGAAATATGACGACCCGGCGACGTCTCCCACTTGACCTCGGCGACGTCCCACATTTAACGTATGCCCATGAAGACTCTATTGCGACACCATCGGTACGCACATCATCCCCATCCGCCTACGGGCGGCTGGCAAGGGCTGTGCAACTGAGTCGAATCGTCTGACGACCTTAGCGCACCTTACGCCGGCCTCCGAGGTCGGCGTTTTTATTTTATGCCTACCTCGGAGTTCCGGCTCACTTATGGAGCTCCTGGAATGAGCCAAGACAACAACATCGTCGGCCCCGCCGGCACGGGGGGCGGGCAAACGCTTCGCCTCGCTTTACCCAAGGGGCGAATGCAGGACGGGATCCTCGTGTTGCTGGCCGACGCGGGTATCCGGGTGACGCCCACGGCTCGTGGGTATCGCCCCGTCGTGTCCCTGCCCGATTGCGAGGCGAAGATCCTCAAGCATCAGAACATCGTCGAGATGCTCGAGCTAGGGAGTCGGGACGTCGGATTCGCGGGAGCCGACTGGGTCCAGGAACTGGACGCCGACATAGTGGAACTCGTCGACACCGGGCTCGACCCCGTGAGCGTGGTCGCGGCAGCACCGACCGGTCTATTCGACCGCCTCGACGAGGTGGGACGGCCGCTCGTGGTAGCGTCCGAGTACGAAACGCTGACCAGGGCCTGGATCGCGCGGCGTGGACTGGATGCGGAGTTCGTGCGTTCCTTCGGGGCCACTGAAGTCTTTCCCCCCGAGGACGCCGACGTGATCGTCGACAACACCGCCACCGGCAGCACGTTGAGGGCCAATGATCTCGAGATCGTGGACACCGTGATCACGTCGTCGACGAGGCTATACGCGAGTCCCCAGGCAATGGATAACGAAAACAAGCGGGAGCGCATCGAGGATCTGCGTCTGCTCCTCACGAGTGTCCTCGACGCCCGCAAGCGGGTCATGATCGAAGTGAACGCCCCCGAGGACCGGCTCAACGACGTCGTGTCACTTCTGCCCTGTATGCGCGAAGCCACCGTCTCCCCGCTCTACGGCGATAGCGGATACTCGGTGAAAGCGGCCGTATTGCGCAACAAGCTCCCCGAGATCGTTCCCGCCATCAAGGCCGCCGGAGGCACGGACGTAGTGGTCACATCCATCTCTCAGATCGTCCCATGACCGACGGAGAATTGTCACCGCTCCCTTCGACGTGGATTCCCAGGGACCAGTACACGGGGCCATCCCAGCCGGAGCCCGGGGTGCTAAAGCTGGACGGAAACGAGGGGAATCCTCCACCCCGGACGTTACTCGAAAACCTGGCGACGGCCGAACTATCCAAGCTTCGCGACTACCCCGACGCTCGTCCTTTGGAGTCCGAGATCGCTGAACGCCTCGCGGTGGATCCCTGCCAGGTCGTGGTGACGGCCGGCGCTGACGGCGCCATTGACCGTGTGTTCCGGGCATACCTGGCGCCGGGCCGGCGCTTGGTCCTTCCTGTTCCTGGCTTCGAGATGATGTACCGCTACGCCGCCGCCGTGGGCGGCAAAATTCTTTCCATACCGTGGACGGACGCCTTCCCTACCGACGAAGTCATCGCCTCTCTGGACGAGGCCGTTTCACTCGTCGTCATGATCTCGCCGAATAATCCGACGGGTCGAACCGCAACGGCGGATGATCTGCGACGAATCGCCAAAGCAGCGGCCTCGGTGAACGCCGGAGAGACTTTCGGCGCGATGGTCCTACTCGACCACGCTTACGTGGAATACTCCGATCAGGACCTCACGGGCGTTGCGCAGGAGTTCGACAACGTCGTGACCGTACGCACATTCTCGAAAGCATGGGGGCTGGCGGGATGTCGGGTGGGCTACGCCATCGCCTCGTCCGAAGTGGCTTCTGTACTACGCAACGTGGGGAGTCCCTTCCCGGTCGCGGGACTCTCACTAGCCGCAGTGCGGGCCCAGATGGGCACGGGTGAAGCGGCGATGACGGAGCACGTCGCCGCTATTCGAGTCGGCCGGGCACGCCTGGCGGAATGTCTCAGCCGCTCGGCCGTTCTAACGCACCCCGCGGAAGGAAATTTCGTACTCGGCGACTTCGGCGTCCGCTCCGAATTTGTGTTCGAGGGGTTGAACGCCCTGGGCGTCCGTGTGAGACGATTCCCACACCGCGCGGAGATCAGAAACGCTTTGCGTATCACGGTTCCCGACCAGGCCGAGCCGTTGAACCGGCTCATCGCATCACTTGAAACCTGTCTCGCACCTCAGGCCCTGCTCTTCGACCTGGACGGGGTCATCGCGGACGTTGAAGACTCCTATCGCCGATGTGTACTCGAAACCGCGGCCAAGTTCGGCGTACAAGTGACGCGTGAAGAATTGGCGGCCGCTGTGCTCGCTGGTGACGCCAACAACGATTGGGTCCTGACACGCCGTATCCTCGCCGGCCAGGGTGTCGATGTGTCGCTGGAAGAAGTGATCGACGCGTATCAAGGCCTATATCTCGGCACCGCAACTTCGCCCGGACTTAGGGAATCGGAACGCCTTCTGGTGTCGCGCGACCTCTTGTCAGGACTCGCAGACCGACTGCCCCTCGCCGTGGTGACCGGTCGGCCCCGCGAAGAAGCCGAGTGGTTCCTCGACAGAGAGGGGCTCAGCGAGCTCTTCCAAACCGTCGTATGTATGGAAGACGGCCCCCTGAAGCCCGACCCGGCACCTGTGCAACTCGCGTGCTCCCGCCTCGACGTAACACGCGCCTGGATGGTGGGAGACACCCCGGACGATATCCGAGCGGCCGCCGGGGCCGGTGTGGTCCCCATCGGAATCGTCGCACCCGGGCCCGACCCGACCGCCAGTTCGGCCGGTCTCCGGGACGCTGGAGCAGCCACGGTGCTGAACACCGTAGATGACCTACTGGATCTGCTGCAATGACAACAATCCTCCCTTCGGAGCCACTGCCATGACCCCCCGAAGCGCCACGATCGAACGGAAAACCAACGAGACCGAGATCAGCGGCACACTAGAGCTGGACGGGATGGGCGCCTCGAACGTCCAGACCGGCATCGGGTTTCTCGATCACATGCTCGACGCATTCGCCCGCCACGCCCGCTTCAACCTCGAGCTTCGCTGCAAGGGAGACCTGGAGATCGATGACCACCACACCGCGGAGGACTGTGGTCTGGCATTGGGGGCCGCCATCCGAGAAGCTCTGGGTGATCGGGTCGGGATCGAGAGGTTCGGATCGGCCTACGCACCGCTGGACGAAGCGCTCGCTCGCGCGGTGGTGGACGTTTCGGGGCGGCCCTTCGCCGCGATCGACCTGGGGCTCACACGCGAGCGGCTGGGCGAGCTGTCGTGCGAGAACATTCCACACGTGCTCAGCTCCATGGCCACGGCGGCGGACATCACCCTTCACGTGGACGTCCTCAGGGGCGACAACGATCACCACCGGGCCGAAGCGGCTTTCAAGGCGCTGGCCCTCGCGCTCCGTACAGCCGTGCGTGCATCAGGCTTCGATGACGTCCCGTCCACCAAGGGTACGATCGTAGGAAGGATGGCCGATGCGTAAAATAGGCACCGATTCCCCTGGAAGTGTCGCCCCGTGACTTCGGCGGAGTACCACGTCGCGATCATCGACTCGGGCGTGGCCAACCTCGCCGCCGTCGAAAGTGCCCTCACTGCTCTCGACGTCGACTACGCGATTACGGGAGACCCCGCGGCGGTGCTCGCCGCCAGCCACGTGGTGCTGCCCGGTGTCGGGCGGTTCTCGGCGGGCCTGGAGACCCTGCGTCGGGATGGTCTAGACG
>JAPYQK010000241.1 GCA_029941275.1 Longimicrobiales bacterium
GTCCCCCACCACGGCCTCGATCTCCGGGACCCCGACGAGTTCTACAGCGCGGGGCAGTTCGGGCGGGACGCCCATCTCGTGATCGAACAAATTTCTGGCCGAGGGCATGTTCCCATGTTGGTCGGGGGCACCGGCCTGTTCCTACGATCTCTGACGCACCCGATCTTCAAACAACCGGATATCAACGCGTCCAGGCTGGAGGCGGTCCGTGGTTTCCTGGCCACACTCCCAATGACGGAACTGGCGCGCTGGGTCACGGCCCTCGATCCAGGGCGGTCCGACTTGGCCCGGGAGGGAGGCCCCCAGCGTGTGGGGCGGACCATTGAGGTGGCACTCCTCACGGGCCGCCCCCTCTCTTGGTGGCACCGACAAGACACGCCTGATCAGGAGCCGCTTGAGGGGTTGATCGTCGTGCTCGATAGGGACCGTGAGGAACTGGACCGGCGTATCGATGCTCGGGTAACCCGGATGGCGGCCGGAGGCCTAGTCAATGAAGTGAGGGGTCTATTGGAGAAAGGTTATGGACCCGAGGATCCAGGGATGAGCGGCACGGGGTATCGGGAAGTATCCGCGTACCTTGGTGGGGAGATGACGCTCGACGAAGCCCTCGACCGTATGCGGTCTCAAACGAGGCAGTACGCGCGACGCCAGCTCACCTGGTTTCGGAATCAGCTTCCCGAAGATGCGATACACATCGATACTTCCCAACCTCTCGCGAGCCAGGTGACCAAGGTATGCGAGGCATGGCGTGAATGAGGTGGGAGGGTTCGGGGCAGGAGGTGTGAGGATCGCGAGTCCCGGAAAAGCGCGAGGGGTGCGGAACGCAAGTCGAGGAGATCGGAACGTGCAACTGACTAACATTGGGAGGGCGAATGTTCGAGGATGGGATGGGTGAGGGACGTCCAGGGGAAGGAGTGACTCGATGAGAATCGGGGTGACGTGTTATCCGACGTATGGCGGGTCCGGGGCCGTGGCCACAGCACTCGGGATCGTACTCGCCGACCGCGGCCACGAAGTCCATTTCGTGTCGTACGCCCAACCTTTTCGGCTGGGACGTTTTTACGAGCGGGTGTTCTTCCACGAAGTTGAGATGGAGCAGTATCCCCTGTTCGAACATCCTCCCTACACGTTGGCGCTCGCGGTCGCGTTACACGATGCAGCGCGCACCCACGACCTTGACCTGATCCACGTCCACTATGCGATTCCTCACGCCACCTCGGCGTGGATCGCCCAGCAAATGCTAGGCAGCGACGGTCCACCGGTGGTCACGACACTTCACGGCACGGACATCACTCTGGTGGGCATCCACCCTTCGTTTCAGCCCATCACGAGTTTCTCGATCCGCAAATCGGACGGGATCACCACGGTGTCGCAATTCTTGAAAGATGAAACGGTCCGGGACTTCGGTGTCGCAGAAGAGGACATCGAAGTGATTCCGAACTTTCTCGACACCAACGTCTACGAGCCAGGCAAGGAGCCCTGTCGCCGGGACACACTTGCCGAGCCCGGCGAGAAGATCCTCATGCACGTGTCGACCTTCCGGCCGGTGAAGCGCGTGTCTGATGGTGTCAGTGTGTTTGCTGCGGTCGCCGGACGAATGCCCGCTCGCTTGATCATGATCGGAGACGGGCCAGAGCGGCCTCGGGCGGTCGAGCGGGCAAAGGCTTTGGGAGTCGCGGACCGAGTGGTCTTTCTCGGCAAACACGGTGCGGTCGGGGAGCTCTTGCCGTGTGCCGACTTGTTCCTGCTGCCGAGCGCATCCGAATCATTCGGGCTCGCCGCGCTCGAGGCGATGGCCTCTGGTGCGCCGGTCATTGCGTCCAACGTCGGCGGCTTGCCCGAAGTCGTTCCGAACGGCGAGGCAGGATATCTCGTCGAGTCCGGCGACCTTGAAGGCATGACGGATGCGGCGTTGGAGATCCTGAGTGACCCGGACCGGTGGAAGGCCTTTAGCGAGGCTGGGCGGGCACTCGCTGTCGAGCGCTTCTCCGCCGATCGGGTGGTTCCGAAGTACGAAGACTATTTGGAGAAAGTGGTCGAGGCACATCGGCGCGACGGGGCCCCACAAGGATGAACCTTTGGGAGGCGGTCTTTTTAGGGGCCATCCAAGGGGCCACAGAATTTCTCCCTGTATCGAGTTCGGGACACCTGGTGGTCGGCCAGACGCTGCTGGGATTGGAAATTCAAGGTGTTCAGTTCGAGGTGGCCGTGCACGTGGCCACCTTGATCTCCGTGATCGTCATCTACCGGGACCGAATCCTGGACTTGCTGAGTGGCGTGCTGAAGCGAGACCCGGGCGCCTGGCGTTACATAGGACTGCTGGCGGTGGCCACGCTCCCTGCCGGACTGACGGGCGTGTTTTTCCGGGACATCATCCGGGGACTCTTCGAGAGTCCGTTCGTACCGGCCATCGCATTCCTCGTGACTGGATTGATCCTGTGGAGCACGCGCGCGGCGCTCGGACGGGAGGATTGGAAGAAGCCGGGCTGGCGCGTGGCCTTGCTGATTGGCTTCGCTCAGGCGTTCGCGCTCATCCCCGGCATTTCCCGTTCCGGAACGACGGTGGCCATGGCTTTGTGGCTCGGTGTCGCCGCCGAGGAAGCCGCAGCGTTTTCGTTCCTAATGGCAATCCCGGCAATCGCGGGGGCCGCCGTCCTTCAGATCCCAGAGCTAGCGTCGGAAGGCCTGACCCTGTCAGGTGCTGCTTTGGCCGCCGGCTCGATCGTTGCCGCGGTCACCGGGATCGTGGCGATCAAAGCCTTCGTGGCTCTGCTTGCGAAAAGGGCTTTTCATCGTTTCGCGATATACTGCTGGGGGATCGGATCGGCTTTCCTCCTCTACCTGGTTGCGTTCGCGTAGTAGTGCATTGAGCGCACTACCGGAACCACTTGATTCATGGGAGGGCAGGCGAGTCGACGAGTGGGCGCGGCTCTGGGACGTTCCGCACGTGGAGGCTTACGGCCAGCTTCCGTCCACGAACGAACGTCTCCGCGCACTGGCCGAACAGGGTGCCGGCCCATTCACCGTGGTCCTCGCCGATTCCCAATCCGCGGGGAAGGGACGAGGCGGAAAACGATGGGAATCTCCCGCCGGGATGGGCCTCTGGTTTTCGTTTCTCGTGCCGGGTGAGTCTCTGGTTTCGCTGACGCTGGTCCCTATCCTTGTCGGGTTGGCCACCACTCGCGCGCTCGAGCGGATCTGTCCGTCGCTCGATCCCGGAATCAAATGGCCGAACGACATCGAGGTGGAAGGCCGAAAGCTCGGGGGTATCCTCTGTGAAAGTACGGGGACCGAGGCCGCTGTCGTGGGCGTCGGGCTGAACCTTCGCCAGGGCATCGGGGACTTCGCTCCTGGGTTGAAGGAGCGAGCGGCTTCGTTGGAGATGGCCGGGTGCCGGGGTGTCAGTCGATCCATGGTCGCCACCGAACTTCTGTCGGAAGTCCGCTCCCTAGCCGACCCACCGCCCTCCTTCCTCGACCAACGGTTGAGGCAGGCGGTCAACGATCGCGATATTCTGAAGGGGAGGACCGTGCGTACCGATTCCGGGGTTGTCGGGAAGGCGATTGGCCTCGCGGCCGATGGAGCCCTCCTCATCGAGGTCGAGGGACGTGTTCAGGCACTTCGGGCGGGTGGCGTGACGGCAGTGATCTGACCGCAGTAGCGTGAGTGGATGGTGAAATCACCGGAGAGGAGCCTAGAAAATGGAACTTGTCATCGACGTGGGAAACAGCGAGACCGTGCTCGGTGTCGTGGATTCCGGAACGCTCGATTTGCAGGACCACTGGCGGTTGAGCACGCCGATCCCGCGCACGCCGGATGAGTATGGATTGCTGCTGCGATCGTTGTTGAGCGACAGCGGAATTTCCCGCGACGACATCACGGTGGCCGTCCTGGGTTCAGTGGTGCCC
>JAPYQK010000242.1 GCA_029941275.1 Longimicrobiales bacterium
CAGCGCAGTCACGCCGGGTCTCCCGCTTCGGTGTTCCCTACGGCCCCGGTACGCTGTGCCCCAACGCTCTCGCTTGCCTTCTCGAGATCGCCGAACTCGAAGTACTTCAGCACCGCGATGGTCCCGATGAAGTTGATCAGCGCGTACACCAGCGCGAGGTCCAAGAACTCAGGTCGGCCGGCGAGGAATCCCAGAACCGCAATCAGAAGGACGGTCTTGGTGCCGAACGTGTTGAGCGCCAGAACCCGGTCGTACAAGGTGGGGCCCAGAAGCGCCCGAATCATGGCCAATGTCATGCCGACCCCGATCCCCACTGCGGCCACGGTGAACATCAGGACATCCCCTCGACCACCGAGACGCGCCGGTCCATCTCGTCTTCCTCCCGACCATCGACGTCTCCCCAGGTGAGGGAGTGAATCTCGAGTTGGTCGCCCTCTACACCTGTAGTGATCGTACCCGGCGTCAGCGTGATGGAGTTGGCATACAAGACACGTCCGAGATCAGTTTTCTGACTTGCTCGAAAGACCACCATGATCGGATTGATCGGGAGCTTAGGGCTCAGAATCACTTTCGCCACGCTGATGTTCGCGACGAAAATCTCCTTCATCAGCCAGGGCAGGTACAGGAGAAAACGGCCGAGCCAATCGAGGGGAACTCCCTCATGGTCGGCGACGTCCATGCGAACGGCGATGTACACGGTGAGGGCGCAGGACCCCACGCCGAAGCTGATGAGTAGGGGTGTATAGTGCCCTGATAGCAGAAGCCAGACGGCAAACAGCACTACCCAGAGGCCTACGATACGCGCCAACCCAATCGTCCTTTCTTTGTTGTGCTGTGCCCTGGACGGAACCGTTCAGGCGATTTTTTCGAGGCTAACTAAATCGTTTCGGAGGCCAACCTACCAGTTTGATTGGGCCCCGTCCACGATGCGCTGAACGAGAAGCTCGATGGCTTCGGCGCGGCCCACCTCTTCCGACTCGCCCTCGAGGTATTGGCCCTGTGTGCTCAGCCCCCGATCATCCCACAGGATGACGTTCTCGACCAAGTCGATGAGTTCCACCTCGACGCGGATGTTCACTTGGCGCTGGAGTACATCCACGCGGTCGTCCTGTTGGCCAGGCCGAAAAAGAGGCGCGGTCAGGTCGTAGCGCGAGATCCGTCCTTGGATCACCGCGTCGGCTACCTCTTCCCCCGCGTTTGTGACGCCGAGCGAGCGTGGCAATTCGCGCAACAGTTGGTCGTGGATCTCCTGCGTGAGTTCGAACCGATTGGTGTCGTTGTCGAACGGGAGGATCGCCACGGTCCGGATGTGGTCCGGGAAACTCCCAGAGCGAAAGCTGTACACGCACCCTTCTATGGCGAGCACCACGATGAGCGCAAGGAGCCCACTACAGCAGCTCTTCACTTTTCGGCTTGCATTGTGTCGGCGTGCCACGTTTCGACCTTCCACGTTATTGAACCGAGTACCAGATGTCCGACGGATGTGAATCCATCCTCTCGACGCTTTTGATCGTCACTCTGAGTTCACTGAACCTGGCCAGATTGCGATAAGTCGCCTCGGTCGGCAACTCTGCGTCACCCTCGCGGACAAGTGTGACCCGATGCACCGCGTCTCCGTCATGGCGCAACTCCGCCTCGACCATCCGGCCCGAACGAAGCTCGTATCGTAATTCGTCGCCGTCCGCGAGAAGGTACGTAAGACGGGATGCTTCGCCTTCGTAGGATTCGGCACGGAGTCGGGTCGCACCCTCACCCGGCCGAAAAACGCCCAACGACGCCCAGAGAAGCGCCGGGGAAGGCACCACATCCAGCTGTGTCCCTTCACGGGCCCGCAGCTGGTCTTCCACCAAACTGGCCGTCAAAACCGCTTCGTTGTTCTCCATGTACAGATCGAGACGAGCCCGATCCGGATTCTCGAGGCGCGCGAACCCCATGCCCTCGAGCTGGAGATCCGGTTCCCGAAGACTCCAAGCGAAGATGACCAACGACGTGGTCGGAGAGGGGTTCGACGCACGTGCGCGCCGCACGGTTCCATCAGGATCTGGAACTGGGGTGAGACTCCCCAGGGACCCACCACTACACGCTGCAGCGGTGAGGACCAGCAGGGCAGCCTCAAGGTTCGCGGAGAATTTCACAGTGCGAACCCAGTGGTCATCCCGCATCGCCGATCGCCAGAACCCATCCCATCTCCTTTCAGAACCTACGTGAAGTCGCCTTCCCCGCGTAATACCCCCAGTTTACTTTCCGATCCCCTATGTCTGACAAACCCATCCATTTCGCCAGCGACGTACACCTCGGGGCCGTGTCTCCCGAAACCGAACGGTCGTTCATACGTTGGCTGATGTACACTGGGGATCACGCGTCCGAACTGATCCTCAACGGAGATCTCTTCGACTTCTGGTTCGAGTACGGCTCGGTCATTCCCGGCGGGCACACACGAACCCTCGGCGCTTTGGCCGAACTCGTGGACGGAGGCCTTCCCGTGACGCTCATGGGCGGGAATCACGACTGGTGGGGTGGTTCATTCCTCACGGAAGACGTGGGGCTCACTTTTCAGGCGGGGCCGGTCGTGCGCACTCTGGCGGGGTTCAGGACCTTCATCGCCCATGGAGACGGTTTGGGCCGTGGCGACGTAGCGTACCGGATCCTGCAAACCTGGCTGCGGAGCCGTAGTGCGCGCTGGCTTTTCCGCTGGCTGCATCCGGACGTTGGCGCTGCGCTTGCCACGCGGGTCTCTCGGACCGCGGAGCGAGCTGCTGGTGCCTCCAATGCGGAAAAGGCGCGCTCGGAAATCCTGTACGAATGGGCCCTGGAAAAGCTGGAGGCCGACGGGGATCTCGACTTGATCGTCCTGGGTCACGCACATATACCGATTTTGCACGAATCAGGGCCCAACCGCTTCTACGTCAATTTGGGAGATTGGATCAAGCACCGAAGTTACCTCGTACTGAAGGAGGGTGAGCGCCCTTCGCTCGAGACATGGGAGGAGTGACGTCAGCCCCTCGGGTGGATCACGTAGATCGTGTGCTATCACCAGCCCGGCCCTCAGAGATTCAAGCCGGCCTCAAAACACCCATCTGAATCCCAACTCCACACCCATGTCGGGAAGCGGGCGTATGGCGGTCTCCAGGGGTTCTGGAAAATCCGCCAAGTGCGCCGCCACGAACGCGTCGGCGCCACCCAACAGCAGGAAGAACACACCGAAGGCCAGCCAATCCTCCCTCTGCTGCTTTCTGATCCCCACCAGATTAGAGGCACTCTGAACAGCCGGATCGGCGTCGATCATGCTAGAAAGAGGATCGACTGTTCCAGCCGCGATAAGCCGTTCTTCGGCTTCGAGGCGCTGCATGGCCTCGATGTCGTTCGCACTCCCGAGTGTCTTCGAGGTCTTGAGGATCATCCAGAGGCCGAGTGATTCGAGCGTGAAGTAAACGGCCCCACGCTCCGTGGCGCCGGCAGTCGCTTGGCCCCAGCCCGGAATCACGAAGGATCTCACGGCGGCGCCTCCGGGCGACACTCGCCCATCTGCTGCCACGGGTAGTTGGCCCCGGATCCCTGATGCGGAAGCAGCGCACAGGAGGGCGACCGCAAGCACAACCACGGCCGGCCTACTCGTACGGCCCCCAGAGTTGATTCCCTGGTGCGTTGGAATCACTGCTTCGGTAGAACTGATGGACCATTTCCGTCAGCTCCTCACGGCCAACCACGGCGTCCCCGTCCGCATCCAAATCGAGGACGACCCTACGAGCCGTCGCGGAATGCAATCCGTAGACACCGAAAAAATCACAGACTTCGTCCGCGCCGAGCACTCCGTCTCCGTCCGTGTCGAAGATCTCGAACAAATGGACCTCGACGTCGGCCGATGCGCGTAGGGCCTCCCACCGCCCCGCGAAACCGTTCCGGA
>JAPYQK010000243.1 GCA_029941275.1 Longimicrobiales bacterium
AGTCCCTAGAGCAGTCTGCACCAACCGGTCGGAGCGGGCGCCCACATGGACTCGGCGACCCACCTGTCCGGAAGGTCCAAGTGACTAAGAAGCTCAGCCGACGACATGAGTCGCCTCCCGAGCCGTGCACACTCACCCTGAATTCTGGCGGCTGTGTTGAGCACGTCTCCGTTGAAAATGAGTCCCTTCTTCAAGTCGCCGATTTCAGCGGTCATCACCTCCCCAAGGTGCACGCCGGCCCTGTACTCCGGCACAACGCCGAATCGGTCCAGGTAGCGTTGACGGTTTTTCTCAATCGTCGCGTCGATGTCGAAAAAAACACGAATACAATTCGCGTCCTTTAGCCCCCTCGCTTCTTTCCAGGTGAGAACGACTGCGTCTCCAACGTACTCGTAGATTTCGCCCGCATTGTCGAGGACTGGTCCCGAAATGTCCCGGAAGAATTCGTTGACCAGACCGAGGTAGGCCTCGTGCCCCAAATCTTCCGCGAGCGAGGTCGAGGACTTGAGATCGAGGAACATGAAGATGCGAGCTTCGCGGTGAGGCCAATGATATCGGCCCAAGAAGTAGCTCAGGAGTACCCCGGGCCCGAGAAGGCGGTCGAGCTGCCGAAAGAATAGGATGATCACATAGAGAACGAACCCGGCGGTCATTTTGCGTGCAAAGTCCGGATCCGAAAAGGACGCCCAGAACTCGCTCATAGATCTGCGCTCCTACAGACCGAAGACGAATCCGACAGACTGGAATGCGACGGCAAGACTCATGATGTACGTGAACGCTTTTGTCAGGATCGCGGCGTAGAACTTGAGACTTCGCATCCGCTCGTCACAGATCGATTCCTGGAGGAGGGCCAATGGCGTGGCGAGGGCGATCCCGACGACCACACCGGTGAAAGAAATCCGTCCGTCGTCCAGGAATTCGTAAATAAGGGCTACCGGGATACAGACCATCGTGATCGTGATGGCGGTTCTGAGGCGGCGTACGGTTCTTGCGGTCATGGAGGTCCCCACGCCGCGCTGGGGCGGCGCCTAGATGCTCGTGATATTGCTTCCGAATATCGAAGAGGGGTGTGACCAGCGCCATCCCTCCCAAACACTCCGGCCCGACCTCCCTTTTGGGTAGGCGGACGTCCCACCGGTTGGGCTATGACCTCGTCTCAGGAGTCAGTCTATGGCCGCATCGCCTAGGTCAGGCCCTGGCAGCGTCCCCGACCGGTTCGGCACGCCCTGCGGACCACACCATTACGCACGAAGCAGCACTGGAAAGTCACCGCCTGGTTTGGTTTGCCGGGTTACGGTGGCCCACGTAGCTTCGAAGCGATCTAGAGAGTTCTCGGGTGCATGCTTGGGTGCATGGCCGGGAGCAGGTTCGGGGACTCGGTGTCGGAACCCCGACCGATGATTCCGTCGTTCACTTATGGAGGCCCTTTGATGTCGCATATAAAACGCCTAGGACTGGTCGTTGTGGTAGCACTCGTCGCCACGATCACGGTGGATCCCGCCGCCGCCCTGAGCCAAGAGTCGCCGTACCGACTAGTCGACGGTTGGGCGCAACTACCGGCCGGTGTGGAGGCATGGGGGCAGACGATCGGGGTCGAGCTCGATGACGAGGGTAACCTCTGGGTCTTTCATCGGTGCTTTTCGACGAGCTGTGACCAGGGGCGGGAAGGGGTGGCCCCCGTGCTCAAGTACGACCCCTCCGGGCGACTGGTCGATAGTTGGGGCGAAGGACTTTTCATTTGGCCTCACGGGTTCTTTTTCGACGACGACGGTAATATCTGGACGACTGACGCGCGTGGATCGGACGGCATGGGTCATCAGGTCATGAAGTTCACACAGGACGGCAGGCTCCTGCTAACGCTGGGCACCGCCGGAGTAGCCGGGGACGGGGAGGACACGTTCGATGGACCGGCCGACGTGGCCATCGCTCCCAATGGCGACATCTTCGTCGTCGATGGGCACGGCAACAATCGGGTGGTGAAGTTCGACAAAGATGGCGAGTTCATCATGTCATGGGGTGGGGCGGGGAATGGGCCCGGGCAGTTCAACGAGCCCCACTGCCTCGCCTTCGATTCTCAGGGCCGGCTCTTCGTGGGGGACAGGGTGAATGAGCGCATTCAGGTCTTCGACCAGAACGGGCGCTACCTCGCCGAGTGGAACGGCATCATGGCGAGCGGAATGGACATTACGGCGGACGACATTCTCTACGTCGCGGATTATCAATTGCGAATGGGGATCGTGATCGCGAATGCGAGCGACTTCTCGGAGATCGGGTTCATCGAGAACGCGATGCCCGAGGGTGTGACGGTCGACCGGATGGGGAACGTGTACGCGGGTGAGGTTCTACCGCGAAATTTGAAAAAATTCGTACGAGACTAAACGGCTGCCCACAACGTATTTAGGAGAAGGCCCCTCCACGAAATTGTAGGAGGGGCCTTCTCATTTCTTACTACCACGAAGATCGCGTCTTACAAAAGGGCGACTTTCAAGCGCGGGCTTTTGACTGCCTCGGTCCCGTACTGAAATTCCGACTCAGTCCCTAGCGACGCGACGATCTCACCAACGCACCTCCCCCGGATACGACCGCCCCATAGACGTTGCCGGCAGCGTCCACGGCCACACCTTCTGGGTTCGAACCGCTCGGATAAGCATCTACCGCACCGTCGATCAAAGTCGTGACGATTCCGTCCCTCAAGCTCCCGGCGCGAATGGCGGCCTTCCAACCCGGGTTGCGCGTGTCGTCGAACTCCGACTCGGAATCGGCCACGTATATGATGTCGTCGTACGTGACGTAAATCCCACTCGGACGCCCGAACTGCTTGAATTCACCCACGTAAGTACCGTCTGTCTCGAAAATCTGTATGCGGTTGTTTCCGCGATCGCCCACGATCAAACGCCCTCGCGAATCCATGTCCAGCGCATGAGGAGTGCGTAGATCACCCGGTCCAGATCCCCACTGACCCCACGACTGGAGGAGCCGGCCGGATCGGTCGAACTTCACGATGCGGGCGACCGTTTCCGGCGTGGCGTTCGCGTTCTGGCCCCCATGCCCATCCCCCACGTAGATATTGCCGTCCAGGTCGGTAACGACATCGTTCGGGGTGTTGAGCAGTGCGCCTGATCCGTCCCCGCCGACCCCTGGTGTTCCGAGGGTCAGCAGCACCTCGCCCTGAGGACTGAGCTTGATGGCCACGTGGCCCTTGCCCGCCGTGTTGGGGTTTGCGGGGTTGGGACCCTGCGCGTCCGTGACCCAGACGTTTCCGTCACGGTCGATGTGCAGTCCGTGGGGAAAAAGAAAAAGTCCGGCTCCCATGCTGGCCACGACATGACCATCCGGATCGAACTTCAGAATCGGATCGACGTCCGAGTCGGCGCAGCTGTTGCCGCCACAACGATCGATGACCCAAAGGTGGATACCGTCGGGATCGATATCCACGCCGGCCGTCGAGCCCCACGTCCTTCCGTCGGGGAGAACGGCCCATCCGTCGATGGAGCGAAACGGATTCGGCAGATCATTGATCGGCGGGATGCTGACGTTGCCCAGCACCTGGCCGACTGCCCCTTCGGCCACGACCAACATCAGGACAGCACCTGCGATTGCCAGCGTCTCTCCCACTCGTTTCGAACGTCTCATGGCGGTCTCCCTCCTATAGGTGGTGTCGGTCACTCCAGCCCCTGAGTCCGACCACTGGTCGACCTGCGGAACGTCTCGGGCCCGGAAGGGGATAGGGAGGGGGAAGGTAGACGACGTTTGCCACTTTGCAACTCGATCGACATCGTGTTGATGATCACAGGCCAACACCCTTTGTTTTCTTGGAACCGTGTTCGATATCCGTATTGCCGGAACCCCCGACTAGGAGAGTGACCTTCGTGTACGCCCGCAACCAACAAGCTCC
>JAPYQK010000244.1 GCA_029941275.1 Longimicrobiales bacterium
GAACCCGACCGATCACGTTCATCCATCCGATGGCTTTTCGGTATTGCATCTCGCTATAGCTCCGATCGCGGGAAACCACCCTGGACGCGGAGGAAGCATCCATTTCCAATCCATAAGAATAGCGTAGGCGTGGAGCGGACGTCAAAAGGATTGGGATATCAGTCCACTCTCCGAACCCAGCGGTCCCCGTCCCGGTGCCGGTACTTCTCCATGATCCCATCGAACGCTTCGTCCAGATCGATCCCCTGTTCGTTGGCCATACAAAGGACGACGAACAACACGTCGGCCAGTTCTTCAGCCAAATCCTGGTCGCGCTCTCCAGGCTTCTTCGGCTTCGTGCCGAAGCGGTGATTGATCAGCCGGGCCAACTCCCCCACCTCCTCCATGAGTCGGGCGAGGTTCGCAAGCGGCGGCCAATATCCCTCCTCGAACTGGGAAATCCACTCATCGACGGTGCGTTGGGCTTCTTTCACGGAACCAGCACCAGTTTGCCGAACACCTCACCCGCCTCGAGAAGTTCGTGAGCCCGGCGTGTCTCCTCGAGTGGCATCACTTCGTGAATGACCGGCGTGAGCCGTCCCTCGAACACCAACTTCATGACACGCCTGAAGTCCTCTGGCGGTCCCATTGTGGTTCCGAGTATGGAGAGATGCTTCCAGAAAATGGCACGCACGTCACTGGTAACCGCCGGCCCTCCGGTACCACCGTACGAGACGAGGCGTCCCCCGACCCCGAGGGCCCGTAGACACCCCTCCCACATGGGCTCACCGACGGAATCCACGATCAGGTCCACCCCCTGTTTTTCGGTGTCGCGCCACAGTTCCCGAGAGAAGTCCACCTCGAGTCGATCGTACACGACATCCGCACCGAGGGCCTTCACTTTCTCGACGTTCGCAGGACCGCTGGTCACCGCATATACGCGGGCCCCTGATAGCTTGGCAATCTGAACCGCCGCCGTGGAGACGCCTCCGGACGCCCCTGTCACGAGAACGGTCTCGCCGGGTGACAAACCGCCGCGCCCCAAAAGGGCATGCCACGCTGTTATGAACGTGAGCGCGGCCGCAGCAGCAGACTCGAAGGACACGCCTTCGGGGATCTCCATCAAGTTGCCCACCGGGGCCACGCAGTACTCAGCCAACCCCCCTTGGGTGTGTTCGCCCAGGACGCGGAAGGGAGCTTCCTTGATCGAGGGGCCCGAGCGTGGGCGCCGGTACCACTCGTAGTTCAAGGCCGGATCGACGACCACCCGTGTGCCGAGAGCCACTCCACCAGATCCTTCGTCGATCCCGGCCCCAAGGGCATCCACCACGCCCGCGACATCTGATCCTCCGATGTGTGGCATGGGGATTTCGAAAGGGAGGCCACGGCGTGCCCAGAGATCGAGGTGATTCAGGGCCGCAGCTCGTACGGCGATCCGTACCTCGCCCGGGCCCGGCTCCGGCGCCTCGATTTCCCCGATTCGGATCACGTCAGGGCCGCCGTGTTCAGAGAAAATTGCCGCTCTCATTCTGGCTCCGTTCTAAAAATGGAGTGGTATGCGGCGCGAAGATTACCCTCGCCGAGGTCGACCCACCAGCCACCCACGGCGGCCGCCCACCGGCGTTCCTGCGCGGCGGCCCACATGGCGAGCCGTCGAGGCTGTGCGCG
This sequence comes from Longimicrobiales bacterium, assembly GCA_029941275.1. Lineage (GTDB taxonomy): Bacteria > Gemmatimonadota > Gemmatimonadetes > Longimicrobiales > Gaopeijiaceae > UBA822. The sequence continues at coordinate 1,648 of JAPYQK010000244.1, forward strand.
TTACCAGGTCTGACTTATCGTTGAGCAACCTGTTCGCCACCAGTCGCCACGGTATCGCCACTGGACTTGGCGCACTGGTATCCGTCCCCATCCGCTGGAGCCTGCCCGAGCCCAATGAAGGATCGAAAGATCGAACCCGGTGATTCCACGCCATCGGACGACGGTTCCGAGGATGCCGGCACGCCGGACGACCGCGACCAAACTCTCGGGGGATACCACGACGTCCACAATCGGCCGCCCGCCTTTTCAGGCGCGGACGCACAGCCGTACACCGTTTCCATAGAAGTCGAATCCGTAGAGAACCTGGCCGCGCCTTATGTGGCCTATCTGGTCTTCCCTCGATGGGCCGAAACCGGCCTTGGAATTGTGGATCACGTAGAGACGCCGGTGTTGTGCGACGGGAAAAGTCGCGACGAAGTTCAGGACCGGGTCCATGCACTCCCACTCTATGAGGTCAAGCGCCTCCTGGATGAAGCCATCCAACGCAAAGCCGAAAAGGGCGCAGAAAGCGACGAGAAGAAGGCTCGCCGTGGGTAGCGCCGAGCCCCCGTTCCTCCGGATTACCGAGATCTTCCATTCCATTCAGGGGGAGTCGACGTGGTCCGGACTGCCGTGCACCTTCGTGCGACTCACGGGCTGCCCTCTCCGCTGCGTATGGTGCGACACGGAATACGCTTTTCACGGAGGCGACCGACTCACGCTGGACGAAATCGTCGCGGCGGTCGAATCGATCGGAACCCCCTTGGTCGAAATCACCGGGGGGGAGCCGCTTGCACACCCGAACGCCTACTTGCTCACCGAGCGGCTTCTCGACGGTGGATTCACCGTGCTGGTGGAAACATCGGGAGCGTTCGACGTGGCCCCCCTCGACCCCCGGGCGCACCGGATCATGGACCTCAAGTGCCCGGGCAGTGGTGAAAGTGGAAGGAACCTCTGGGAGAACCTGGATCACCTGACGGGCCGAGACGAGGTGAAGTTCGTCGTGCTCGACCGGGCGGACTACGAATGGGCGAGGGATACCATCTCCGAGCGTGGCCTCGACCGGCGCCGCGAGGAGGGCTCCCTCGGGGACCTGCTCATGTCACCCGTTTGGGGCACATGTGATATCACGGACCTGGCGAGCTGGATTCTCGACGACCGGCTTCCGGTGCGTCTCCAGACACAGCTCCACAAGCACATTTGGGAGCCCGACGCCCGAGGTGTGTGAGTGACAGTCCCGGACCCTCGGCTCCGTAGGCTGGCCGACCGTCTCGCCGGCCAAGGGGACCACGCACACGAGTCGTCGCCGAGCGTCGATCATACTGAGGCTGCGGTTACGCTCGTTCTCCGTGCATCCGACGACCTTGAAGTTCTCCTCATCAAGCGAGCCCAATCCGAGCGGGATCCATGGTCGGGGCACATCGCCCTTCCGGGTGGACGCAGGGACCCAGGGGACTCAGATCTCACCCGGACGGCGATTCGGGAAACCTCCGAGGAGACGGGGGTCGAGCTCGAAGAATCCGGATGGTCCCTGGGCCGTTTGGCGCGCGTCGAGCCGAGCCACCCGAGGCTACCACCGATTACGATCACACCCTACGTATTCGGCGTGCCGGAGCGGATCCAGGCGAGTGTCAACTCGAAAGAGGTCGATCAGGTCCTCTGGCTGCCCCTCGCCGTGCTACTCGATCCCGATACCCTAGGGACCACGACGATCCAGCTACCGGAAGGCGCGGCGGACTTCCCGTGTTACACAGTCGGCAACCATTCCGTATGGGGCCTCACTTTCCGGATTCTTTCCGAGTTCAGCGGATTAGCGGGCGGCCTCTGATCCGCGGGCCCTACTCGACCCACTCCGCAATGAACACGTTGGTCTCCCCTTCCTGGGCCTGATTCCGGTTCGATCCCCAAACCAAATACCGGCCATCCGGACTGAACACCGGGAAGCCGTCGAACCCGTCCAGATAAGTGATGCGTTCTTGGCCGGTCCCGTCTTCGTTGATCATGTAGAGATCGAAGTCCCGGCCAGTGGGGTCGTCCATATTGGACGCGAAAATGATCTTGTCGCCCGAAGGGTGCCAATAGGGGCCGAAGTTTGCGGTCCCATTGTGCGTCACCTCGGTCTGATTCGAACCGTCGGCGTTCATGACGTAGATCTCGAGCTCGCTAGGCCGAATAAGGCCATCCACGAGAAGAGACGTGTAGTCCTCAATCTCCTGCGGGGTCGAGGGGCGAGAGGCTCGATACACGATCTTGGACC
>JAPYQK010000245.1:0-3366 GCA_029941275.1 Longimicrobiales bacterium
CCCGGAGGTACAAAAGCCGCTCGTCGAAACCAGCCGGGCCGGGTATCTGGCCGCGGTGAGCGCCAGCGCTTACTCCATGGTGAGCATGGTTCAGCGCTTCGGCCCCTTGATGAGAGAGGGCGGTGCGGTGGTCTCGCTGACGTATTTGGCCGGCGAACGTGTCGTTCCCGGTTATGGGGGCGGCATGAGTTCCGCCAAGGCGGCGCTGGAGAGTGACACACGAACCCTGGCGTTCGAGGCTGGGCGACGCTGGGGTATTCGGGTCAACACGATTTCCGCCGGACCGCTGGCGAGCCGGGCGGCAAAGGCGATCGGCACGATCGATCGGATGGTCGACTACTACCGGGGGAACTCGGCGTTGCCCGACGTAAATACCGCCGAAGATGTCGGGAACGCGGCGGCGTTCCTCTGTTCTCCGTTGGGTGCGGCGATCACTGGTGAGACGCTTCACGTGGATATGGGCTACCACATAATGGGTGTGCCCGCAGAGGGACAACTGGGAGAGGACTGAAGGCTATTGAAGGAGTCCAGTCGGTCAGCTGAGGCGGCGTCCGAGTTCGGCTCGAGCATACCGTCGCTAGTAGCGTCGCCGCCCGGCCCTCAATCCAGGGCGCTCGCGGAACGTTTGCGTTCCGTCGAGTCCCGCAATCTCACTTACTTCTCCGAGGATTTTCCGGTTTTTTGGGAGGAGGCCAAGGGAGCCAACGTCCGTGATGTGGACGGAAACGTCTACCTGGACTTCACGGGGGCGTTCGGCGTTTCGTTCGCGGGTCATGCCCATCCCCGGATCCAGCGGGCTTTGGTCGCACAGTCCGAACGGCTCGTGCACGGTATGGGAGACGTACATCCCCCGGCCATCAAGGTTGAACTTCTCGAACGGCTTGCAGCGCTCGCTCCTTGGGAAGAGACGAGGACGGTGCTCGCCTCCACGGGATCGGAGGCCATAGAGGCCGCGCTGAAGACCGCGCAGCTGCACACAGGACGCTCAGGGATCATCGCGTTCGAGGGCAGCTATCATGGCCTCACGCTCGGCAGCCTTGCTGCTACGCATCGAGCCGACTTCAAGGAGCCATTCCGGGCCCGAGTCCATCAGGGTGTGTCGTTCGCGCCGTTTCCTCAGACCGAGGAAGAGGCCGAAGCGGCGCTCGAGGACGTTGAACGGCTCCTGTCCGAGGGGGCCGGTGGTCCGCTCCAACAGGCCGTCGGGGCTGTGGTGGTGGAGCCCATACAGGGTCGGGCCGGTGTTCGTTTGCCGGCGCCGGGGTTTCTTGCGGCTCTCGCCGAGCGGACACGAGCGGCCGGAGTTCTCCTCATCTTCGATGAGATCTTCACGGGGCTGGGTCGTACGGGGGTGGTTTTTGAGCAGGAACGTGAGGGGGTCCTTCCGGATCTCGTTTGTTTGGGGAAAGCGTTCGGGGGTGGTTTGCCGCTGAGTGCGTGCTTGGGATCGTGTGAAGTCATGGATGCGTGGCCAAAATCACAGGGCGAGGCAATACACACGAGCACGTTCCTCGGCCATCCCCTGTCCTGTGCGACGGCATTGGCTTTTCTCGACGTGATGGAGACCGAAGAGCTCGTCCGTCGGAGCCTCGAATCGGGCCGGCGCATTGTCAGCCGCCTGGGCGAAGCGCTCTCGGGCGTCGGCGGCGTGAGACCGGTCCGTGGTCGTGGATTGCTCATAGGGATCGAGTTGGGAACCGAGGCCGGCGGGCCGGCGGCAGGGGGCGGGGTGCGTGTGGCGGAGAACGCGTTGAAGAAAGGGCTCCTGGTACTACCGGCGGGCGGTCAGGGAGAGGTCGTCGAGCTCGCGCCCCCCGCCGTGTTGAGCGACGCGCAGGTTGATTTCGGGATTACCTGTCTCGTCGACTCCATTCGTGAGACGTTGCCTCGGTAGGGTGGGTCGGGACGTCCTTCGTTACGGCGCCGACGTCGCGAAGTCGACCTTCTCGGCAAGCTTGAGATCCTTGTCCGTCAGCCCGCCCGCGCTGTGCGTCGAGAGTGAGATGAGGACGGTCGAGTACCGTATGTCGATATCCGGATGGTGATCGACGTCGTCCGCGATGCCGGCGACACGATTTACGAACACGATAGCGTCCCGAAAGGACAGAAAGTCGAAAGACTTGATCAAGGAGTTTTCTGATCGGCGCCACCCCTTGCGGCCCTTCAGCCAGCCGTCGATGGATTCGTCGTTCAGCCTGTCGGTCATCTTGCTCCATTCGGTTCGTAGAGATACAGTCGGGCACTCTGATGGGGTGTAAAGTTAACCCAGAGACACCGGACCGTTCCGGGCCTTGAATCGACCTGCGATCGTGTATATTCTTTCGGCCCTCCTCGCGAGAAGGCGCACGTTTTGCCCCCATCGTCTAGTGGCCTAGGACACCTGGTTCTCAGCCAGGAAACCGGGGTTCGATTCCCCGTGGGGGTATGGAACAGTAGGTGTTAAAGAAGCGATTGTAGGAAGCGTTTGTAGGTCGCTTAGCTCAGTTGGTAGAGCGCTACGTTCACATCGTAGAAGTCACTGGTTCGAGTCCAGTAGCGACCACTGGCGAAGTATCGGATCCGGCAAGGAATTTCCGGATTTTTTGTTGGTGTTCTGGGCTCCGATCGGTCGAATCGATTTGACGAGCTCACGGTGACGGGCCGAAACTAGCTCACATGTGGATCTTCGTTTCAGTTGGTGGTGCCGCAGGTGCCCTCGCGCGGTACTGGCTGTCGGGATGGGTCGATGCGGCGTTTGGGGGCTCCTTCCCACTCGGCACACTCGTCGTCAACGTCCTCGGATCGTTCCTCCTGGGGTTCGGAATGCAGGCAATGGAGGCATTCCCGGTGAGCGCCGCACTCCGAACGATGCTGACGATCGGATTTCTCGCGGCATTCACGACCTTCAGCACTTTCTCCTACGAAACCGTGACGCTCGTTCGCGATGGGGATTGGACCCGAGCCACACTCTACGCGGTGCTGAGCATGGTGCTCGGGCTGATGGCCGTACTCATCGGGATCGGTGCGGCCTCGGTCCTCCTGAAGGCGAGGGGCTAGCATGAGGGGTGGGACGATGCGTGGGTTCTCGGTCGATGGCCTGGGCGGACGTCTCCACCGCCCCGGGGGCGGTTGAGTGTGAGGTGGGCGGCGAGAGCCGGGGTTTGGGCCACACTCCCGGCGCTCTCTGCGTGCGGGGGCGGGGTGTCGCGATCCGGGGTCTTACGGTTTCTCGAGGCGGTTCAGCGACCCTTCGATCTCACCGGCTAAATTTGGCTGGGCGTCCCGGCGCCGTTTCCGGCCCATTTCATAGTCTCGGCTTCCTTGGCCGGCGCGCTTGTGTGGTGGTGGCGCCCCAAACCGGCGGGAATTCTCTCGGGGATCGTGATT
>JAPYQK010000245.1:3376-3843 GCA_029941275.1 Longimicrobiales bacterium
GGTGTACGCCTCGGGTTCGGTAGCGGACGTTCTGGTTTCGTGCGCCGGTGTAGGCCTGGGTTTCTGGGTTGCCACCTATACTCGACGACGTTTCGTCGAAGCGACCGAGACCGGTAGTGAGCCCGAGGAGGGGGACGGCGCCCCGTGATGACTTCTTGTCATCGGTGGCTGGCGTCATCATCGGGAGTACGTGCTTCTCCCGCATCGCGGAAGCGCTCAGCCACATCCGGCGTAGGCGTCATGCAAGTGTCTTGCCGACCAAACCAACGGTAGCGATTGCGCGCGACCAGGTTGTATACGGCATCCCGGATCGGACGGGGCACCAAGAAACCTGCTGCGAGCAGCGAGTAAGGAGAGGCCAGCCCACGTGCGATTCTGAGGGCCGCAGCCGAGCGCGTGTGTACACCGTCCGAGTCGAGGAGGACGATGCTGTCCGGAAGCGCATCGATCGGATTGGCACCCAGGAC
>JAPYQK010000246.1 GCA_029941275.1 Longimicrobiales bacterium
AGTCAGGACCTGGCCCTCCACCACCCCACCCCAACGCCGGTCCCCTCCAAGATCCGCTGCGCTCCAATCCTCCGTATACGTTGAAGGGGATCGCCATGTCGACCGACACATGGTTGAAACTACCGAGCGGAAGCTCACCCGTTGCCTCCCAATGTTCGCCGCCGTCTCGGGACACATAGAGGCCACGGTCGCTTCCTCCGTACATGAGGCGCGGGTCCTCAGGGTGAATCCACAAGACCCGATAACCCGGGCCGGCACCGAGTGCGTCCCGTCCGAATGTGGCTCCGCCGTCCTCGCTCAGGGACAACTCCGAAGCAAGGTGGAAAAGCCTCGACTCGTCCAGCGGATCCGTCACGATCGCGGCGGGATCGTCGAGGGGAGACAGTAGGTCCGGCCCCCGTCGAACGGTCTGCCATGTGCGTCCACGGTTGTACGAACGCAGCAGCACACCTTCGCCGGCGTCCACGAGGGCATGCACGAGCCTCGGATCAGCCGAGAATACGTCCAACGAGATGCGTCCGAGATCACCACTTGGAATCCCGTCCCCCTCCTCCAAGCGAATCCAACTATCCCCGCCATCGCGCGTCACGAAGAAGCCACTACCGGGACCCCTCGGCTCCACCGACCAGGCTGAACGCCGACTGGAGGACATCGCGGCCAGCAAGCGGTTCGGATCGCTCGGGTCCATGACCAGGTCCGAGACGCGTGTAGTGCCGTCGACGTGGAGCACCGGGGTCCACGTCAGTCCGCCATCAATAGTCCTGTAGACCCCCCGCCCTGCTTCAGTTTCAGCTTCCCACTCGGGGCCCGAGACGCCCACGATTACGATGTCCGGATTTGTCGGATGCAACAGAATCCGCTTCACGCCCTGGAATCCGCTTAGCCCTCCGGGCGTCCAGCTCTCCCCGCCGTCGACCGACCGGTAGACGGCGGCCACCCTGGGATCAACAACGGGATTCCCTTCCCCGACCCCGACCCACACGATGTCGGGGTCGCCTTGGTCGATCGTGACGGTCCCGATGGCGGAGAAGGGCCGATCTTCGAACAGGGGCTTCCACGTCTGGCCGCCGTTGAGCGATTTCCACAATCCGCCGTTCGCCGCCCCCACATACACGATGTTAGGATCCGACACCACCGCGTCGATGGCAGAGATGCGCCCGATCCGACCCACCGGGCCAATACTCCTCGCAGTCATCCCGGCGAACTGGTCGGCGCTCAGTTGTGCCACGCCGGATCCGGGAGTCGTGGCCACCATCAGAACCCCAGCACATACCCGAAGAAGCTCACCGCTAATGGATCTGTTTCTCATCGGATTCCTCAAGTGGGCATCGTCGGGTTTCAAAAGGCCAGGACGAAACCCACATCCGCGACGAAATATCGCGTCCCCAACCCACCGCGAGACGCGAAGTCGGCGGCGTTGCTCCCGTAGCGTATCCCGGGGTTGAGTAGGAAGGGTCCACGGACCGGTATCAGCACGCCCGCACCCGCCTCGTATCCCCACCCTCGGTCCGAACTCTCCCTTGTCGCGACGCCTCCGGCGCCGACATGTGCATCGTACACGGCCGCGCTCGCCCCGAGGCTCACCCAGGGTATGATTCCCTCTTCGCGGACGTTGACTCGGACACCCACATCCCATGCCGTAGACACAAAATCCGCCGCCTCTCCGCATCGCGCGCCACAACCGAAGCGATGCTCACTGAATCCCGCCACGTAGCTGAACAGGCCACTCCTCAACACGAAGTGCACGCCGAAGCTGGCGGCCGTGGACGCGGCTCCTTCGAACCCCTGTGCGCCTGTGAGATCGGACATGGGGAGGAAAGCCCCTGCCCGCACCTCCCATTGGAGCGGTGAAATCTGTGCGTCGACCGGACTCGGCGTCAGAAGTGCGCCGGAGAAAATCAAAACAAGCAGAAGCACGAAGTTTGGTTCCTCCTCACTCAAAGGGCTGGGCAGGCGACGTCGTCGTCGCAACAACAAGTTGGCACCATGACGGCTCTGGGGACTTCTGAGTGACCAGACTACGGGCTCGGCATCGCCGCCGCCACACATCAACAAGGCTATGGCAGACAACGTCCCCATGTTGCCCAGACGAGGGCCGAGATCCTACCCTACCTGGCGTACGCACGTATATACACGGGCGCCGGGCCATTCCTTACAGCAGGCCGCGACCCGACTACCCAACACCGACACGAGCTTCATGGCCACATCACGGACAGCCGAACGCACAAAAACTTTCACGGAGTCCGTCATCCGTGAAATGACCCGAGTGACTCGGGAGTTCGACGCCATCAACCTGGCTCAGGGATTCCCCGATTTTCCGGCCCCTGAACTGCTGAAGGACGCGGCTTGCGACGCGATTCGATCAGATCGTAACCAATATGCGATCACTTGGGGCTCGACCCGTCTCCGCAAGGCGATCGTGGCCAAATACCAAGCGTGGTACGGCATGGAGGTCGAGGGTGATCGCGAGATCACCGTGACCTGCGGAGCAACGGAAGCGATGGCCGCGGTCATGCTGGCCCTCGTCGATCCCGGAGATGAGGTCATCATTCTACAGCCGTTTTATGAAAACTTCGGACCGGACACGGTGCTGTGCGGCGCCAAACCGATTTTCCTGCCGCTCGAGCCTCCCAAGTACCGTCTCGACCCCGATCGTTTGGCCTCCCTCGTCACCAACCGCACCCGCGCCATTGTTGTAAACACACCGAACAACCCGACGGGCCGGGTCTTTGATCGAACCGAACTTGAGGCGATCGCGGCGCTTTGTATCAAGCACGACTTTCTCGCATTCACCGATGAGATCTACGAGCACATTTTCTACGAGGGGGAACACATCCCTCTAGCAACCTTGCCCGGGATGCGTGATCGGACAGTCACTGTCAGTGGGCTCTCGAAGACATTCAGCATCACGGGCTGGCGGATCGGCACCATCGTCGCGCCTCCGCCCCTTACGGCGGCCATCCGGAAAGTGCACGACTTTCTTACAGTAGGTGCACCGGCGCCGCTCCAGGACGCCTGTGCGGTCGGGCTCGAGTCCCTTGGCGCCGAGTACTACTCCAACATGGTGCAGGATTACCGCGAACGCCGCGAAGTGCTTTACAGCGCCCTAGTGGACACCGGCTTCCGCTGTGAGAAACCCCAAGGGGCCTACTACATTCTCGCCGACTTCTCAGACCTCAGCGACGAACCGGACCATGTCTTCTCGCGGCAGTTGGCGAAGGATGCCCGTGTGTCACCGGTACCGGGATCGAGTTTCTTTTCTCCTCCGGAGCTCGGAAGATCCCTGGTGCGGTTCGCGTTCTGCAAGAGGATCGAGACTCTCGAAGAAGCGGGCGACCGGCTCCGGGCGTACTCGGGTGGACGGCGCTGACGTGATCGAGGAACCTGACAGGTCGGATCCGGCGACGCCCCACGCCTCCGAACCTTCTTCGTCCGAACCCCCTGCGGCCGAACCCGCAGCCCCGGGGCCGTCCAAAGAAGGGTTCTGGGTGCCGGCACGAATCACTCTGTTCGGATTCGATCTGGTCCACACCACTGCTCGAGTCGAGGCGAGAAGTGTGGGGTGGAGGACACGCCGAACGGCATTGCCGCTGGCGGCGGGGCTGATCGCTGCGCCCGCCGTCGCCTTGGTGCCGCCTCACGCACCGTGGGCGATCGGCGCACTCGGCATCGCCTTCCTGACGGCTCGCCGAAACTGGAGCGAGAAACACACACTCCACTCCTTGGACGCTCCGTGCCCCCGCTGTGACGGGCAGGTCTCGCTTCCTCGGTCCGTTCGCCTTCGACGTCCACATCCGCTCCCCTGTCCGTCGTGCCATCACGAATTGGCGATCACCGTGGA
>JAPYQK010000247.1 GCA_029941275.1 Longimicrobiales bacterium
CTCCAAATCATGGGGCTCGTCGAGCGACCGCTCACACTTACGCTCGATGCGCTCAAGGGACAGCCGAGAGTCGAGCTCGATCCGGTTTTCGAGTGCTCAGGCAACTCCAGGGGGTTGTTCCACGGCATGGTGGGGAACGCCGTTTGGGCCGGCGCCGCGCTCATGCCTCTGCTCGCCGAAGCCAGGCCGACGGCCGATTCTCGCGAAGCCCACTTCTGGGGAGCCGATACGGGGACGGAAGAGATTCGCGGCAACGAGTACGAACAGAATTTTTCCCGCTCGATGTCGCTGGACCACATAACCGAAACAGGGCCGATCCTGGCGTACGAAATGAACGGCGAGCCGCTGCCCGTGGTGCACGGCTTTCCGGTGCGCCTGATCGTTCCGGGCTGGTACGGGATCGCCCAAGTCAAATGGCTCGAGAGAATCGAAGTGGCGCGAGATCGGCTCATGACGCGGTTCATGGCCAAAGACTACGTCACGCTGATGGGCCGGGAGACGTCAGAGGGAACCGAGTGGGTAGAGACCTCGGTTACACACCAGAGGGTCAAGTCGGTCATCGCCAGGGTCACTCGCTCCGACGACCAGTTCACGGTGTTCGGTGTGGCTTGGAGCGACGGCACGCCGTTGGACCGGGTCGAAGTTCGCATCGATGACGGACCTTGGCGCCCCGCGACGTTGGAGCGCCCGGACAATCCTCATTCGTGGACTTTCTTCGACTTCGATACGAGTGGACTCAGCTCAGGTGCGCACACGCTCGTTTCGCGGGCCACCGACGAAGCCGGCCGTACACAACCCGTAGACCTCGCCACGAAAAGGACTCGGTGGGAGAACAACGAGCTTTACCAGCGTACGATCGAGGTGTCGTAAGCGCGGTCCGTCGGTGTCACCGGCCTCGGGGTCTCCGTCCTCGGCCACCATCCGAGTCCAACTCGGCCCGTGGCCCCGGCGCGACACTCAGCAGCGCGGTACCAAAACTCCCCTCCCGTTCCTTCCTTTCGGTCAGTTGCACTTGCCTCTGCGCCAGTAGCGTTTCGTACTCAAGTTCGTCCAGGTAGGTCACACTTATATGGAAGTGCGACATCGCGTCGACGCTCCGGCCCCCGAAGACCACCCACTGATCGGGATCGATTGAGAGCGGGTTGTTCTCGGTGTTGTCGAAGTGAGTGCGCATGACCAAGGCCGTTCCTTTGGGCAGGAGCGGCCTTGCTTCGTCCTCGAAAACGAAGGACGTCTGCCAGTTATGGTTGTAGTTGTTGATCGAAGCGATGATATCCCTTCGGTTCGCACCCGGTCCGTAATAGTCCGGCACTCGTCCCGGCCAGACCACTTCGATCGACATCGCCACGCCGTGCAGGTGCATGTGGCCGCGGAAGCTGTTGATCATGATGGGCTGGTCCAACACCCAGGTCCGATACATCGTCTGGGTCCCGTGGGGCGGGATGAGAATGTCGCGGCCCCTGGGCTGACTCGGATCGAACTGATCCACCAAGTGGTGAATTTCGACGTTGGCTACAGTTTCGGGCGGATCGTCTTCCGGATGGAACCAGAAGGCGACCTCGATGTTATCCTCGAACTCCTCTCCGATCGGAAAGTAGTGCGCTCCGAAGTTGATCCTTCCTGGTCCCGTCCCGAATAAGATTCCCGTGTCCTCACCGAAGTAGTCCCATCTCTTTCCGGCGCCCGCCCCGACCACGCGCCCCGAGGGACCGTTCTCGAGATTCAGGGAGACGTTGTTGTGATGAAGGGCGGCTCGGCCCCGTACCGTGTTCTTGATCTCGGCCGCTTTCAAGAAACGCGGATTGTCCAGAGCCGGCCACTCGACGTTTACGGACGGCCAAAAGTCCTGGCCCTCCGCCCGGATCGGGATCGCGCCGGTCTCAAACACCATATCCGGCGGACCGAGCGTAGGCTTGAGTTCCCATTCTTCCCAAGTCGGCCACTCCACGGGGGGCGGAAGCCGTGAGGGATCCCCCTCCAGGGCGCCAGCGTCTACCCAACTGACGAGCGTCTCGATGTTTTTTTCGCTCAAGGAAAAATCGTTCTTGTACTCCTGGATTCCGATGGTCGGGTCGAGGTGCCAGGGTGGCATGATCCGACGCAGGACATACTCCTTGATCCGAGGAGCGTATCTCCGCGTTTGCTCGTACGTCTCTAGCGGCATCGGTCCGATTCCCCCCGGCTGATGGCACCGCTGGCAGCTCGCTTGGAGAATCCTGACCACCTCGTTGGAGAAGGTGGGTGAGGCGTCGGCAGCGAGACCGGCGATACTGGCGATACCGGAAACGGCGGTGATCTGAGCAACCGACTCTGCCACACTCGTCACCCCGATCTGGGATGCAGAAGCGGGTTGATACAGAGCGAGAGCGGCGAACATGGCACCGACCATGTGGGTACCGCTACGGACCGCTGTTCTCCTCACATGCTTCATACCTAAACCCTCCTCAATCCACCTGCGCTGCTAGCGACCTACGTTGACCCTCACGAACGCGTTCGTCCAACAGCAAAAAAACTCGAAATCCGAGACTTCGTACGCGGCGCGGCCCGAAGCATTGTATGCCTGGACGTGCAAGAGGTATTCACCTGGTTCGCTAAAAGTCGCTTCGGTGCTCGACGGGCCGTACGCGTCGGCAGATTCCAGCCAAGTGGCGGAATCTACCCACCCGACGGTTCTCTCTTTCCACGAGGGCCAGTCCGGCGTGAAGACCACGTCACCCGGCCCCTGATACTTGAACCATCTGACCCGTATCGACCTCCCGTCACCCTCCCGGAAGGGGTTATCCCGGCGTACCCAGGCGATCAGCGGGAGAGGTTGGCCCACCCTGGCTTCCAGCGGCCCGACGATCGTGCCGGTCGTCGACCCTATACGACCCATCGCTTCGGCACCGGCCGGATCCAGCTTGATTTTAGGTGCGCTGTTCCGCCGCTCCAGCTGCAGGGGTTCGTCGTGACGATAAGTACTGTGGACGATCCGACCCGGGGAGCTGAACGCCTGCCCGGTCCTTTCGTCGCGCAACGTCCAGACAAGGTCGCGATCACCCCAATCCGCCGGGACGTTCACACTAAGAACACAATAGTGCCTTCGACCCCCATCGGGCTGCGGCAGGAAATGTGTCGGCTGCAACCCGTCGAACTCGCGCGGCTCGATGAAGTTGTCCGAACCGACCGGAAGATCGATCACCTGCTCGGTGTTCGTGTTGAAGTAGCCGAAGCAGAGCTGGTACGATCCGTCCGGGTTGGGGAACCAACCCTCAAAAATGGGGACGACCGGTCCACCAGTGGGCCGGACGAGCTGCGGGTCGTTCTGGTGCCCGCCGGGCGGGGCCACGCGGTTCCAGCCGGGGACCCGCACCTGGGCAGCGACTGCCGTTGCACTCGAGACTACCAGCGCGTAGACCAAACTGCCTGCGATGAAGCGTCTCTTCATCAGGCGGCTCCTATTTAGTCACTCCAAATGCTCAACTCGACAACTAGCCGAGAACCGTTCGGCTAGAACCGCGACGAACGGATCAGCGTATCGGTGTAAAGCCACGCCTCCCGGAACCAGACCCGGGCGTCGTCTGCCTCCGCATCTCTCCCCTGGGCCCGAAGCGCCTGCTCCAGCCCGTAGATCGACCATCCGTTGTGCGGGTGGTGAACCAGTGCGTCCCGGTATACCTGCTCCGCTTCCTCAGCGCGCCCGGCTTCGAGAAGGGCGGCGCCCAACCAATGGCGCGGCGAGATATTCAGAGCCTCGGGCTCGGCGTACGGAATCGGCGCATAGAGTGCGACCGCATTCTCGAACTCCCGGATCGCGGCGTCCAGCAAACCTTCTTCCCGGAGGATCTCACC
>JAPYQK010000248.1 GCA_029941275.1 Longimicrobiales bacterium
GGTCATTGGAAACGTGAGCGACGCCGGCATGCTGACGTGTGAACTCGAAGAAGTCGCGGCGGGCGTGAACGCGTGGTTGGATGATATGCGACCCATGGCTCAGGCGAAGATCGGCGAGCTTGAGGACTCACAGAATGTCCGGCGGGCCGCCCAAGCGGAGTTGGACGCCATGTTCAAGCCCTACAGCGTATCCGAGGCAGTGGTGATGCTCGAATGTGTCCAGACCTTTGATCCTCCCGGTGTGGCGGCGCGGGACCTCAGGGAGTCGATCCTGATCCAGCTGCGGATATTGGGAAGAGAGGACTCGTCGACCTATCGGATCGCGGAGAGCCATTTCGATGATCTGGTCAACCACCGGTGGGCTGACGTGGCCAAAGAATTAGGCCTCAAGCCGCTCGACGTGCAGGAAGTGGCAGACGAAATCGCCAAGCTCGACCCGAAACCGGGGATGAAGTACTCAGCCGACCCGGAGCGGTACATCATTCCGGACCTCATCGTCGAAACAATCGATGGGGAGTACATGGTTTTCGTCAATGACACGAGTCTCCCCCGGATCCGGCTTGCCCAATCCTATCGGAATCTCGCGCGGGACAAAAAGCTGTTCCAGGGCGAAAACAAAGAATTCGTATCGCGAAAGCTGAATTCGGCGAACTGGATCATCCAAGCGATCGAGCAGCGGCGCCAAACCATGTTGAAGGTCATGGCCTTCATCGTCGATCGACAGCGTGAGTTCTTCCAGCACGGCGTCCAGCATCTGAAACCTCTGACACTCCGAGAAGTCGCAGACCACATCGAAATGCACGAGTCCACGGTATCCCGCGTCACGAATGAGAAGTTCGTGCAGACCCCCCGTGGTGTGTTTCCCCTGAAGTACTTCTTTTCAAGCGGGCTGAGAACGACCAGTGGCGAAGATATTTCCGCCAGGGGTGTCAGAGACAAGATCGAGAAGCTGGTCGAAGACGAAAATGTCCATAAGCCTCTAACGGACCAGAAGCTCGTTGAACTCCTCAAGACGGACGGAGTCAAGATCGCACGAAGGACCGTGGCGAAGTACCGGGATCAGCTCGGCCTCCTTCCCGCGCGTATGCGCAAGCGGGTTTGAATGGACTCGTCGGCTCTCGTGAGTGAGGCCGCCGTGCATCTGACCGACGATGCACGTCGCGATTTTGCGGTTGTCATCCCGGCTTTCAACGAGGCCCCCGTCATCCCCGCGTTGATCTCTGAACTCAGGGCCGCGTTCGAGCGCCATGACTTGAACGGCGAGGTGCTCCTCGTGGACGACGGTTCCACGGACGGAACCGCCGATCTCGCCGAGAAGGAGGGAGCGGGCTGGTCCCGATTGAAGGTGCTGCGCCATCCGACGAACCAGGGGAAAACGGAAGCGATGATCACCGCGGCACGCTCCACTGGGGTGACGTACCTCGTTCTGTTCGACGCCGATCTCCAGCATTTGCCTGACGAGATTCCGCGTTTTCTCGAAAGACTCCAGGACGGATGGGACATCGTGACCGGTCGAAAGATCGGAGCCTACGACAAACGGGCAGTGTCTTCGCTGTACAATGGGCTGAGCCGCCGGATATTCAACGTGCCCGTGTCGGACCTCAACTCGATGAAGGCGTTCCGTCGGGAGGTTCTCGAGGGGCTGTCGCTGAGACATGACTGGCATCGCTTCTTCGTGGTACTGGCGCACGCACGCGGTTATTCAGTGAGTGAGATCGACATCGAGCTCCATCCGCGCAGAGCGGGTGTCTCGAAGTACACGGGCCCGTTCCGTATCGGGGTCGGCGTCGTCGACCTAGTGTCGGTATGGTTTCTGCTCTTGTTCTCCCGCAAGCCACTGATGCTCTTCGGGTCCAGCGGGATGGTGTCGATCGCATTGGGATTCATCGTGGGCTTGGTGGCCATCTATCTTCGCGTGGTTGAGAACTTCGGGTTCCGGCCGCTGCTTTATTTAGTGATCCTTTTGGAGACGGTGGGCTTTCTGCTGGTCGGATTCGGATTGATCGCGGAGATGATCGCTCAGCTACGCGAAGAAGTGGACTCCCTCAAGCGCGGGGATCGTTGAGCACTCCCGACCCTTCTCCACCGCGGATTCTAGTGGTGGTGGGAACCAGGCCCGAGGCCATCAAGATGGCACCGGTTGTAGCGGCGTTGAGAAACAACCCGGGCCTGGATAGCCGGCTGGTACTGACGGGGCAGCACAGTGACCTGGTGGACGAGATTCTCAATGTGCTCGATCTCCGCCCTGAATACGACCTCGGGATCATGCGGGAGGGACAAAGCCTCTACGATGTAGCCCAAGGGTGCCTAGAGGGGCTTGGCGGGATCGTCCGAGAGTACGGCCCGCATTTGCTCCTGGCTCAAGGAGACACGGCTACAGTGTTTTTTGCGTCGCTGGTAGCCTTCTTCGAAAAAATCCGGGTGGGTCACGTGGAGGCGGGACTCCGGTCAGGCAACAAGTGGGCGCCTTTTCCGGAGGAGATGTTCAGGCGTCTGACTGACGTGTTGACTGATCTCTACTTCGTTCCGACCCGTACGGCTCGAGACAAACTCTTGGCCGAGGGGGTCGAGCCCTCAAACGTGTACCTCACGGGCAACACCGTCGTGGACTCCCTGATGCGGATGGCGGCCCTGGACGCTGAGGTCGAGTCGCCGGTGTTGAGGTCGCTCTTGCAAGACGAGGGAAACCGGCTGGTACTTTTGACGGCGCATCGACGTGAATCGTTTGGGCAGCCGCTCCGGGACGTGTTTGGCGCCATACGGAGCCTGGTCGACGAACATTCTGATGTCCGGCTACTCTACCCCGTCCATCCGAATCCCAATGTGGTCGGTCCCGCCCAGGAATTGCTGGGTGACCATCCCCGTATCCATTTGGTCGAGCCCTTGGGGTATGGTGACCTGGTCTGTGCGCTGCAAAGAGCGCATCTGATTTTGACGGACTCCGGCGGAATCCAGGAAGAGGCACCGACATTCGGGACGCCGGTCCTGGTCCTGCGGGAGGTCACTGAGCGGCCGGAAGGCATCGAGACCGGCGTGGCCACCCTGGTTGGGACCGATCCGGATAAGATCCTGCGAGAAGGGCGGCGGATTCTGTCGGGCGGGTCGGAGAAGGGAAGCGGCACCAATCCCTACGGCGACGGCAAGGCGGGGGAGAGGATTGTGGACATCATCGCTTCGATACTCAACGAGGTCAAACGTAAGACGGCCGACTGGGGAGGAGCATGACGGACTTGGCGGCACCTTGAACGTTGCGATGCACTGCCTCTACTTCCCGCCCGAGGTGGGCGGCCTGGAAAGTCATGTCCACTATCTGTGCCGGGGCCTCGTGAAGAGGGGTTGTCGCGTCTCGGTGGTCACGTCGCTTTCGAGGCCTGGGCTACCGACCCACGAGGTCATGGGCGGCATCGACGTCTGGCGGACCTGGATGCCCGCCCGCAATCCGGCCGGGTGGACGATACACGGTGGGATGTCGACGCCACGATTGGCTCGGATTGCGCGGAACGCCGACGTGATACACGCACAGGCCTTCCAATCGGTGCTCCCTGGAGTCGTCGCCAAATATGCCGCTCGGGTTCCGTTGGTATCTACGTGGCACACTTCGCATTTCCTGAAAAGGGCGACCGATCCCTTTTGGATGCCGATCTTCCAGCGCCTTCTGGGTTGGTCAGACCACAATCTCGCGGCGAGCGCCGAGATCGCTGACGTGGCGGAAGGGCTCGCCCCAGGCGTTTCGGTAGAGCCGCTGACCAATGGTGTGGAGACGGACGTTTTTTTTCGGTGTGACCCTTCGCTCCCTGCTGCCACTCGTCGTAGGATCATCG
>JAPYQK010000249.1 GCA_029941275.1 Longimicrobiales bacterium
TTCGGCCAGGAGCGGACACTTAATCTTCCTGTGAATCCGGCGGAGCCAGCCGTTTCAATTCCTCAATCCAATGCGATGTGCATGACGAATAACTTCTCCTATGCTCGATCTACCGACCGGCTTCCTCCTGCGACGAGGTCGCGGGCGCCACGCGCAGCGCCACCAACTCTGGCGGTGTACGATCTCGGCCCAGGCCGGGCAGCCCGCGAACCGTGATCGCGATGTACTGCGTGCCGTCGAACAGATAGGTAATCGGCGGCCCGACGGCACGGCCGGGCAGCGGCACCTCCGCGACCACGTCACCGGTCAGCTTGTCGCGTGCCACCAGTAGAAACTCTCCCTCTGCATTCGGCGCAGACTGGCCCGAAAACAACAGCGTCTTCGTGAGGAGGACCTGGTCCCTCCCGCTGCCGAGCGGTGGAAGGTCCAAACCAGCGAGCGCCGGATGATTGCGGACGCGCTCCGGCCCTATCCCATTGGCCTGCTGCCAGAGGACCTCGCCTTTGTTGAGATCGATCGCTGTGATGCGCCCGTACGGGGGCTTGAACAGTGGAAGATCGCGCGGACCCGGCGGCCGCCCACCGTCACGAACGTAGTTCAGCGTGGCGTCGCTCGACTCCCGGACATTACGTGGGTGTGCCGCAGCGGCAGGGACAGACAAGCCTTTGATGGTCCCTCCACTGCCCGAGGGCACATACAGAACGCCGGTGTCAGGGTCGACCGCTGCGCCCGTCCAGTTCGCGCCGGCCAGCAGCATGAGGGTCCCGTTCAATGTATTCGCCCCCTGGCCGGACAGAGATGGTGGCGTGAACAGCGGACCGTAGCGATACGCTTGGAGGATCTCGATCGCCTCCTGACGTAGCTCCGGCGTGAAGTCGATCAGCTCATCGATCGTGACATCCTGGCGGTCGAAGGGTGGCGGCTTAGTAGGAAACGGCTGCGTCGGTGACGCACGCTCGCCCGGAATGTCAGACGCGGGCACTGGCCGTTCCTCGATCGGCCAGACCGGCTCGCCGGTCACGCGGTCGAAGACGAAGACGAACCCGTGCTTGGTCACCTGCGCGACCGCGCGGATCGGCCGTCCGTCGACAGTGATATCGATGAGGTTCGGGGCGGCGGGCGGATCGAAATCCCACAGGTCGTGATGCACGAGCTGGAAGTGCCAGACGCGCTTGCCGGTTGCCGCCTCGAGTGCGACGAGGCTGGTCGCGAACAAGTTGTCGCCGGGCCGGTGCACGCCGTAGAGGTCATTCGTGCCCGTCGCGACTGGCAGGTACACGTAACCCAGCTCCGCGTCTGCGCTCATCGGTGTCCAGACGTTGGTGTTGCCCGTGTACTCCCACGACCCATCCTCCCACGTCTCGTTTCCGAACTCCCCTGGTTGCGGAATGGTGTGGAACGTCCACAGCAGCTCCCCGGTCCGCACGTCAAAACCCCGGACATGTCCGGGCGGCTGCTCCTTGTAGCTGGGCTGGTCGGACACGGCTGACCCGACAACCACCACGTCTCCCACGATCATCGGCGGCGAGGTGATGGAGTAGTTGATCGGTGGAGGGTCTCGCTTGGCCCGCGGGATGCCGACCATGAGGTCGACCCGTCCGTTCTCGCCGAAATCACCGCGCGGCTCGCCGGTCTCGGCATCGACGGCGAGCAGGTACGCGTCGCCGGTCCCCCACACCAACCGCGCCTCCCGGCCATCGGACCAATAGGCCAGGCCGCGGTTGCTGAAGCCGAGCATCATGATCGGAATGCCCGACGCGTAGCTCCTGGGGTCGTAAGTCCAGAGAGTCTCGCCAGTCGTCGCGTCGATGGCGGCGGCCTGAGACAACGGCGTCGAGATATACAGAACCCCGTCGACCATCAGAGGGGCGGCTTTCAGGCCCGAAATCTGCACCGTGTCGACATCATTGGGCACCTGTAGGTTCGGATACTCTTGCGTCAGCCGATCAAGATCGAACTGCCCGTCGACCGACCGCCACCTCCAGGCGACCTGGAGATCCGCGACGTTGTCCTTGTCGATCTGATCGAGCGGCGAGTACTTGGTGCTGCCGGTATCGCCACCAAAAAAGCGCCACTCGCCGTTCTGGGCGCCGTCCTGAGCGTGCGCGGGAACGATGCCCAAGCACGCGATCAGAACGAGGTCTCGGCAGATGATCGATACGGACTTGAAGGACATGCCTCGGTATCCTTCCGACTCAACACTCGGCCCGGGCTTTGTGCAGTTCTTCGACATTGCTCACCCCTCCTATCTGCCAGCTACGACTGCCACCCCTTCGATCTCTATGAACGCGCTAAATCTGGCCTATCGACTTTCGGCAGCAAGTTACTTCACCGCCATGATTTGAATTTGCACGACTCCACGACCAAGCGGCTGTTCGCCGACTACGGTCCAAGCCGGATAATCCCCTGTGAAGACCTCGCGGTAGGCATCAGCCATCGCGGGGTAATCCCGCGTGTCACTCAGAAGAACCCACACATCAACGACGTGCCGCCACTCGAAGCCGGCTGCTTTCAACCCACGACCCAGCCTTGCTAGCACCTCCCGCGTCTGCGCGTTCGCGTCACCTCTCGTCGCGTCGGTCACACCCTGAATGCCGCTGCTGAAAAAACGATTGCCCACAACGACCGCGGGGCTCGCCGAGGGCGCTACGTCAGCATCCGGAATGCTGACAATCGTTTTCGGAGCCTCGACTGCGATCGTAGTGATCTCATCAAGGATTCTGCCCATGATGCCGGCCCTGAGGGTCGCTCGCGCCGGAGGATCCTTGGGGAAGAATGCGCGATAGGCCTCGTCCATCTCGTTCGCCAGCGCCTGATCCTGGATATAGACACGCGAGAAGACGACGTCGGCATGTGACATTCCAGCCGTCGACAACGCCTCCCCGATATCAGTCAGGGTTTGGGTCACATCCTTTCTCATGTCGCCACGTATGTACTGGCCGCCTCGCTTATTGCTGGCGACGAGTCCCGAAATCCACAGCGTGTCGCCTGACTTGATTGCCCACGGGTAGGGCAGATTCGACTTCCCCCATTCCGCGGGCTGGACGATTGTGCGCTCAGCTCCCATGCGAAGTGCGATGATCGTAATTTCCACCAGCGCTTCGGATGGTGCCAATAGGTCGCCGGTCATCGTCGTCCGGACCGGGAGGTCCAAATCCTCGCCTCGCGCGGTTTCGTGTGTGGTCTTGGGCCAGCCTGGATAGGCCTTGTACTCGTCGTTCATGGCCCTGAAGTCACCCCTGCTCCGCAGGTACACGTAACTCGACACTGCCTGTTCAAGGCTAGTGCCGGCTTCCTGCAGGATCGCGGAAATGTTGTCGAGAGCCCGACGCGTTTGGGTCTTGATGTCGCCGAAGCTACCGTCAGGCTCGCGTCCGAACTGTCCGGATACGTACACATAGTCTCCGGCGACCACTGCCGCACTTGTCGGCGTATCGCGATCCTCGCCGGTCATCTCGATGACCCGTTTGCCACCCTGGCCCGCAGTCGCCACCTGAATCGCGCCAAGTAGCAGAATGACAGCACCGATCACGCGCATATGTTCTCCCTCCTTCGGATATAAGAAGAATAAAGGCTATCTCCATTTGAGTCCACGCCTTCCTTGACAGGAGATATCGTCCTGCGCGTTCCAGAAAGTCTAGAAAATTGCCATAAGACCCCACGACATTAACCAGTCTAGCGGTTCATTCGCCCTCAGAGTACGCGTTTTTGAAGCTCAATTTGAGGGATTTCTGGAAAATCCCAAGTGTCCGCTTTGGGTGGGAGCCGCCGTTCAGTTATTGCTGATATTTAGCACTACGACAGGCCGCTCTCGG
>JAPYQK010000250.1 GCA_029941275.1 Longimicrobiales bacterium
TAAAACGAAGAGGCAGTGCCGCATCCTGGGGACCTCTGAAGTATGGGAAGCCAACGGGCGCTCCATATCGGTAGACAAAGTAGGGCGCGTGCTGACCGACGAGCTAGAGGGCGTCCGGGGCTTGGCGGGTTGTTGGGGATCCCGCCTGAGGGCGGCCCCCTAGAAGCCGAGCGTAAACGTCTTCGCGTACTTGACCAGAAGCGATCGAACCGGTCGGCGTTGAGCGCTTCGTCCCGTACGAGGTAGAAGTCCGTTCCCTCCGAGGGGTTGTAGCGGAACCGAACGTTCCATCCCACCACGTCGTCGGCGGTGTTGTATTGCGCGGACGCCGAGGCGGATGTCACGGTCGTGAACGTGAGGTCGATTCTCGCCCGGGTCAGATGCGACGTGAATTCTTGATCGCGCTCCTTGTACCGGACTCGGTTGTACCCGTAGGTGCCACTGAGCGTCAGGTGCCTGGAGACGGACCACGCCGGCGTGAATGTGCCCGAGATCCGGGTTCCGTCGTAGAACTGACCTGCCGTAAGGGTAAAACTGGGTCTGAATAGTGCGCCGCCGGGTGCGCGGTAGTTCAGCCCGGCGTCGGTAAACCAGTACGAGCCGACGGGCACGATGGCGTCCGGCGAGAGCGAGAAGGGGACTTGGCTCGGCTTCTGCCGTGGCGAAGAAGGAGACGTATCGGTAGCGAGGGACTTGCTTGAGCACGCCCTGCGCGGGCTTAACGCCGAGGGGGGCGTGGACAAGGCCTGGATCCGACAGGCCGAGGGGTGGCTCGAAGAACTCAACCGTAACGAAGGATGATCGTAATGACAGTCTCTCTCTCACGTTTAACCTCCGCGGTCCGGTCGACCCGGCCGGCTTGCTCGATCCGGTCGCGGGCTCCGGAGCCAGTCGCTTCGATTCGATCGAAACCGAACTCCGCCGTCGAAGCCGACGATGCCGTCGGTCGCCGAATCGGCGTTAGAATATTGAATGTCAGTCCTTGAGTTGAAATCCGTCAGCTACGCCCGTGGCGATGTCACCCTCCCCGGCTCGAAGAGCCTCTCGAATAGAGCGCTCATTCTTGCCGCGCTAGCAGAAGGGACCACCCAGCTCCGAAATCTACTCGTGAGCGACGACGTTCGGCACATGTTAACCGCACTGACAACGCTGGGTGTAGGGCTGGACATTTCTGACGGTGGCACCGAGGTGGAAGTCACCGGACAGGCGGGAGCGATTCCAACCCAAGACGGAGATTTGAGGCTTTGTCTCGGTAACTCGGGCACGACTTTTCGGGGATTGTGTGCAGCGCTGTGCCTCTCACCAGGCACGTTCGAGCTCGAGGGTGAACCGCGCATGCACGAGCGCCCGATCGAACACCTCGTCGATGCACTGCGGGGTCTCGGCGCACGAATCGAGTATCTGGGCAGTGACGGGTACCCGCCGCTGAGAATCGAAGGGCGAGGGCTTACGGGGGGAAAAGTGTCCATCCCGGGCAACATCAGCAGTCAGTTCCTCACGTCGATTCTCATGGCTGCGCCCCTGGCCCAAACCCCGACCGAAATCGAAGTGATCGGCGAGCAAGTTTCGAAGCCCTACCTCGGGATTACCTTGGAAGCCATGCGGCGTTTCGGTGTCGAAGTCGAACACGACGACTTTCAAGCGTTTCGGGTGCCAACCGGGCGCTACGTCTCTCCCGGTGATTTTCTGGTTGAAGGTGATGCGTCGTCAGCCACCTATTTTTTGGCGGCGGGGGCGATCGCTGGTGGCCCGGTCCGCGTGCATGGCGTTGGGCGAAATAGCGTGCAGGGCGACGTCGCGTTCACACGTGTGCTCGAAGCGATGGGCGCGCGGGTTGAAATGGGCGAGAACTGGATCGAAGCCAGCGCGCCGGACGGCGGGCTGAAAGCCATCGACATGGATCTCAACGCGATTCCCGACGCTGCGATGACCGTGGCGGCCGTCGCACTCTTCGCAGACGGCCCGAGTGTCATTCGCAACGTCTACAACTTGAGGGTAAAGGAGACGGACCGGATTCAGGCCTTGGCGACCGAGTTGCGTAAGGTCGGCGCGGAGGTCGAGGCAGGCGAGGATTACCTGAAAATCACGCCTCCGACGAGCTTCAGTCCGGCTACGATCGACACCTACGACGATCACCGCATGGCGATGAGTTTGTCTCTCGCCGCGCTTGGCGGCGTGGACCTGAAGATTCACGATCCTGAGTGTGTGTCGAAGACGTTTCCAGGATACTTCAAGGTCTTTGGGTCGATCTGTGTGGGCGAGTAAAGCTTCGGCCCAAGCGCGACTGGGGATCCGCCCCGTGCGCGACTAGGCCCCGCTCCGCTCCGGTCCCGGCGTCGCACGATACGCCTACCGCTGCGATCGAAGACGGCCTGCTGCCCCCCCCCTCAGGTGGGTGGGTGCTCGTCGCATGGCTTCTCATTGATCAGAACGGGTCGGTGGTTGAGGTCCAGCTCGAGAAGAGTTCGGGCGACCCCACGTTCGACGAGGTGTTCAGCGAGGGCATCTCCCTCAGTCGGTTTAGGCCAGCGGAGCGATTCGCTGTCGCAACCCAGGACGCTGAACCCGCGAGCGCCCAGGCAGTATCCGTTTGGATGGAGTACCCGTACTCGATCACTTGGATAGCGGGGGAGCCAGGTGGACCCGGTGACGTGTCGGGAGATCACTGATCCATCACCAACCCGAAGTCGCTCGTCTGAACTAGAAGCCGCTCATTCGTACGACCGGTGAGACGAGAAGGCGGCCACCTCCCAAACGATGGGTGTGGCCGCCTCTAGGTTGTGTCAGCCCCGGCTCTCAATCACGCCGGTCATCCCCTCCCTGCGCTTCCATCCTCTCTTGATAACGCGCCCCACTCAGGACGTTCGTCATCGAGTAGTTCCCCTCCTGACACGCGTACTCGTAGAGATTCTGGTCCATTTTCTTCATCGGAATCGCACCGCCCCAGGTCTCCGTGTAGATCGTCGGGTCATCGACGGTGAACTCGTATAGGACCGTATCTTCGTCCACCCGGGTGAAGCGTTCGGTCACCTTGAGTTCCTCCGACGGGCGGGGGTCTTCGCGGCCTACCAACGTCGCACCCACGTCGAAGGAGAATTCCTGTTGGGGATGGATGTTGGTGGTTTCGACTACGAGTGCGTCGCCTTCCCACCGACCCCAAGAGTCTCCGAACCACGGACGGATGTGCTCGGGCAGCCGTGGACCATCACCGATCCGGATGATCCGTGCGTCGTGGACCATCTCTGTCATGATCAGCACATGATCGGCCGTCTGCATGATCGTGTAATTGCTGTTGTAGCCCGTGGTGGGGATCATGGGGGGGCCGGCGGGCGTACCGTACGAAGTGAGGCAGCGCTCGGCAATGGGTCTGATCTCGGGGTGATCGTACTGGCCGAACTGGCCCTTGAAGTCTCGGGATGCCTGGAGCCGCCTCTCGCCCTCCTCCGTAAAGGCGGGGATCCGGCCGTCAGTAGGGAACGTGACGAGCGAAGTCATGGCTTGACCGTCGACGACCGCCACCTGGTAACCCAACTCGAAGTAGACGTTGTTGTACCCACCGACCCCTTGACCCGTGGGTGGGGCCGAGCGGTTCGGGTCGCTCGGCCGTTCGCCACGGACGAAGCGGTCAACAGAGCCCTGTTCGATCCGCGCGACTTGCTCGGGCGTGTAGACCGGACCCTGGCCGTCTCGGCGCTGGAGCGGAGTCAGCGTCTGGTTCGTCCAGTTCCCCTGGAGGTCCGGGTGGCCGTCGGGGGTTCTGGGGACTTCCCACTGGGCGGGGCG
>JAPYQK010000251.1 GCA_029941275.1 Longimicrobiales bacterium
GCCGGAGCTTTGGCAACGGAGCGCTGCCGGAATCGGAGAGCCCGAGCGCATGATCGAAGTCGAAGCTCCGATCTTCGGCATCGCCCGGACCCCGGACGGCACCTCGGTAGCCACGCACACCGCCCCCGGATTGTCAGCTGCCCGCGACATCCTCGGTTTCGGTCCGGGACTGGACGCGGAGACGAGTCCGCTGGTGGCCCTGGAGTTCGACCGGGGCTCGCCCGCGTTCTCGCCAGACGGTCGCTGGGTGGCGTATGAATCGGACAAGACCGGGAGGTACGAGGTCTTCGTGCGTCCGTACCCCGACGTCGATTCCAGTCGCTTTCGGGTCTCCACGGACGGAGGCCAGTTTCCTGCTTGGGCTCACAGCGGCGACGAGCTCTTCTACTTGAATGTAGACGGGGAGGTGGTGGCGGCCCGCCTTGAGGTATCCTCGGAGGTCCGGGTCGTCGGACGGGAGATCCTGTTCGGGCTGGACCAGCAATTGACTCCGGGTGCGTTCAACTTGACCATCCACCCCGACGACTCGCGCTTTTTGATGGGCCACACGCTCGAGGAGGACCAGTTCGAGACGCGTTGGATCCTGGTCCAGAATTGGTTGGAGGAGCTTAGCCAGCGGATGGGCAGTAATTGACCCGCCAGATCTCCTGGCTTCGCGTCTTCGTGAAGGGCGCGGTGATCGTCGGTAGAATAAAGACCCAGAGATGTGCACGTTATCGTGCTCGTTCAGGCTTGAGAGGGCCATAAAGCCGACCTCATCCGCACGATGCCGGCGGCTTCGTTTCTGCATGTCAGGTCCTCTGCTGTCAATCCAGGGCTATCGCGGCACGAGCATCCCGGACCCCCGACGGCAACGACTCCCGGCCCTACGTGGACTCCGTCCATTTTGAATCGGTTAGATTGCGTTCGTAGAGGGGAGCGCAATCGAGCCCGAACCATCGAGAGGCCCAATGGCTGACAGCGACTACGAAGTGCGTTTGAAGACCACAGGGCGAAACGACCGCTGTCTTTGTGGCTCCGGCAAGAAGTACAAGAAGTGTCACTTGGCCGAGGACGAGGACACACGCGCCGAAGCGCTCAAAGTCCTCGAAGCGGAAGCCAAGGCAAAGCCAAAAGCAGAGAAGGACGCCGAGGGCGAGGCAGACACGAAGGGCTCGGACAAGCGCACGCGGTCGATGAAGCACCAAAAGAAACAGTCCGGGTTCCAAGGGCGCGCCTCGGACGGCACGCCGAAGAACATCCCGCGGCGGGGCGCCGTTTGATGTCGGCGGCCAAGTAGACGGTCCGTTCTCCGGAGCCGTCGTTTTATCCCCCTTTCCAGGGTATGTAAGGTCTTGAATAACGTGAAGATTGCATGCAACCGCGGCGCCCGGCTAACACTTATCGGAGCGCTTTTGGCAAGCGTCGTCCTCCTCGCATCGCTTCCGGCAAGTCTCGCGTCCCAGGAGCAATCCAGCCCCGAGGATTTCGGTCTGCTGCCGGGACGACCGCGTGTATCCCCGACCCGAACGGACAGTCCCCCGGTCGTCGACGGCATTCTCGACGATGCGGTCTGGAGGACCGCGGCGCACCTCACGGAGTTCACCCAGCAAGCTCCCCTGGATGGCGCGCCGGCAACGGAAGACACGGACGTCTACATCGCTTACGACTCCGAGCATATCTACTTCGGTTTTTATGCCCACTACGAAGACCCTTCGATCATGAGAGCGAACCGGGTTGAGCGTGATCGTGCGCCGATGGACGATCTGATGACCATCTACTTCGACACGTTCCTCGACCAACAGCGGGGCTACGATTTCGACGTCAACGGCTACGGCGTCCAGGGGGATGGGATCATGACGGCGGGAGGCTTTCGTGGTGGGGGAGGGCGCGGCGGCGGCTCAGGGGCGATTCCTTTTGCAGATCGATCCTGGAACACGCTGTTCGAGACCGCGGGTCAGATCGTGGAGGACGGATACACGGCCGAGATGGCGATCCCGTTCAAGAGTCTCCGCTACCCGTCCCCGGAGGCTGGCCAGCCTCACCGATGGGGTTTTCAGATCGTTCGGGAAGTGAAGAGCAAGGACGGGGAGAACCAAGTGTGGGCCCCGATGTCTCGCGACGAAACGAGCTTCTTCGCGCAAATGGGGTTGATCGAGGGGATGACGGACCTGTCGACCAGCAGAAACTTCGAGATCCTCCCGACGCTCACCGCAATCCAATACGGCGATATCGACCCCACACGACCGGCATTCGTGAATCAGTCGACAGACCCCGACGCCGGCGTGAACGTCAAGTACGGCATCACGTCGGACCTGACCGCCGACTTTACGATCAATCCGGACTTCTCCCAAATCGAATCGGACCGGCCGCAAATCGAGGTCAATCAGCGCTTTCCGCTCTTCTTCTCGGAGCTGAGACCCTTCTTCGTGGAAGGGGCTGAAATCTTCAACGTGATCGCCCCTTTGACGCTCGTGCACACACGTACGATCGTCGATCCCGACTACGGCGCGAAGCTCACCGGGCAGTTGGGGCGCTTTACGGTCGGTGCGCTGACCGCGAACGACCGCGCCCCGGGGAGGGTCGACGATATGTCGGATCCTGCCTTCGATCGGACCGCTCAAACGTTCATCGGGCGGGCCAAGTACGATCTCTACGCCGAATCGGCCCTCGGGCTCATGCTCACTGATCGCGAATTCCTCGACGGGTACAGCCGATTGATCGAAGTGGACGGCGCCTTTCGCCTGAGTCCGACCATCTCCGGCGGCGCAAACGCAGCGGGTACACGACACAAGAGCCCGGGAGGGGCAGAGGTCAGCGGCAACTTCCTCGGAACTCGGATCAACGGAAATGGCCGGCACGTCACGTGGTCCGCCTGGGCCTATCAGATCTCACCGGATTTCAGAACCGACGTGGGATTCGTGCGTCGGCGCGACCAGCGCGATTTCCAGGGAAGCCTCGGATACCGGTTCTGGCCCGAGAGTTGGATCATCAACTGGGGACCCAACATCAGGTACAACCGAACCTACGACTTCGACGGAGTCCTCCAGGACGAAAACGTCAATGCGCGAGTGAACTTCTCCCTCAGCCGCAGCATCAGCCTCAACGGCGGATATAGCTCGAACTTGGAGCGGTTCAGCGGGATCAATTTC
Organism: Longimicrobiales bacterium; assembly: GCA_029941275.1. Taxonomy (GTDB): domain Bacteria; phylum Gemmatimonadota; class Gemmatimonadetes; order Longimicrobiales; family Gaopeijiaceae; genus UBA822. Next base: position 3,132 of record JAPYQK010000251.1, read on the forward strand.
CGGCAGAACACGGTCTCGATGGGCGGTCGGGTGAACACGAGTCGGAGCTATTCGTTCGGCGCCAACTTCTCGATGGGTGACCAGATCTACTTCCTCGCGCCGTCGCTCGGTCATCAGGTCAACTGGAGCGTGAACGGATCGGTACGACCCACCGACGGGCTTCAGACGAACGTCAGCTTCAATTCGAGGCGCCTGACCGATCCCCTGAACGGTGATGCGGAGCTGTTCGACGTGAGCATCGTCCGGGCACAGACGACTCTGCAAATCACCGAGCGGCTGGGACTTCGCAACATCACCGAATACAGGACCGACAATAAGACGTTGGACTTCAACGTCCTGTTCAACTACCGGGTGAACGCGGGAACGGTCGTGTACGTCGGGTATGACGACCACTATCAGCAGGCTGATCTGATCCTGGGAGACAGCGACGGAGACGGGTTCGAGGAGCAACTCTACTTCGCCGGCGATCTCCAGCGCACCAGCCGGGCGATCTTCGCCAAGTTTCAGTACTTGATCCGCTACTGATCCTTCCTAGTCGGAAGACCGCAGATCCACCGGAGGGCCGCGGAGGTCCACGACCCGAGGGGCGTCCTCCGGAATGTTACTCGCGTCGACGATCTCCACATCGAGG
>JAPYQK010000252.1 GCA_029941275.1 Longimicrobiales bacterium
TCATAAGGCCTCCAAGAGGTAGGTCCCAAGGGACTCACGCCACGGAGTCATGTGACGACTCAGTATACTCTCAACCTCCGCGCAATCCAGCACGGAAAACGGTGGACGTTCCGCTGCAGCCCCCCAGGCCAGTGTGCTCGTGGACTTGAACTCGATATCGAGTCCGGCGACCTCCGCAACCTGGCGGGCCAAATCGAGCCAGGATGCTTGGCCTGCGTCGCACAGATGGTACGTCCCCCTTGCTCCCGACTCGGCCAAGTCGACGATTCCGGGAGCGAGGCTGCCCGTCCACGTAGGGCACCCCACTTGGTCGTCCACGACGGTCATCTCGCTGCCGCGACGTTTACCACGCTCGAGGACGACATCCACGAAGTCCCGCCCCCCGGAGCCGTACAACCAACTCGTACGGACCACGATCCCGCTGCATCCGGACATCGCGAGCACCTGCTCACCGGCCAATTTACTGACGCCGTAAGCGCTGACGGGGCTGGTCTCGTCATCCGGACGATACGGAGTGTCCGACCGCCCATCGAAGACGTTGTCGGTACTGGGGTAGATGACCGTGGCGCCGACTTGAGCGGACGCCATCGCGACGTTCCGAGTACCGTCACGGTTGACGGCCATTGCCTGGTGCGACTCCTCCTCCGCCCGATCCACCGCCGTGTACGCCGCGCAGTGGACGACGATCTCCGGCATTTCAGCCCGCAACCGCCGGTCGACCTCCCCGGCGTCCGTGACGTCTAGTGTAGATCGACCCAACGCCCTGACATCATGGCCTCGCTCCTCGGCCGTTCGAACGACGGCGTTGCCCAACAGACCGGCCGCGCCCGTGATCAGGATCCTCAAGGGCGGCCGTCCATCCAGTTCTGCCTAAAGTCCTCGAGGATTCCTTGACCGGCGGCCAATAGATTCGGATACCGAGGAACGGACTGATTGAATACGGGCTCGCTCCCGTCAGCGTGGATCACGGAGCCTCCTGCGGCTCGGACGAGCGCGGTTCCGGCTGCAACGTCCCATTCGCTCTTGGGGACCAGCGTCCACGTACCGTCGGCTTGTCCGGCCGCGACCAGCGCCATCTTGTAGGCAACGGATCCACACGGCCGTACCTCACAGGGAGCTTCGTCGAGAAAGTCCCATTCACCTCGTCGGATCTCGCTCCGGCTGGCCAGGATCACCGAACCGTCGAGACCCGGTAGAGCCGTAAGCGAAGACGAGCTTCCCTGGTATTCCACCCCGGTCTCCAGGGATCCGATCACCAACTCCTCGGTCGCCGGATTGTAGATACCCCCCGCAACCGGAAGACCATCCTCGACGAGCCCCACCGAAATACACCACTCGGGGATCCCTTCGATGAACTCGCGGGTCCCGTCGATCGGGTCGACGACCCAAACCCGGCGACATCCCAGGCGGACCGGGTCGTCGATCGACTCCTCCGAGAGCCACCCCTCTTCCTGGGTCGGAAGTACTTCGCGGAGCACACGATCCGCCGCCTCGTCAGCGGCGGTCAACGGGTCGCCCCGTTCAGCTTTGATCTCAAACTCTACATCACCTGATGTGAACGGCTGGATCGCCTCTGCTGCAGCCAGGATCGCTTCGTGGATCCTCGCTAGATCACGCAACCTGGTCATGCACGATCTCCTGGGGGGCCGTCATTTTCACGCTTGATTTCTGCACCATGATCCTTGATCTCGTCAGACTCATCTCCGATCGGTACAGCGTCATCCTCCATCTGTGCAGGTTCCTTCTCCGTCGCCGCAGCTTCATTCTCCATTTGCTTGGCTTCATTCTCCATCGGCACAGCCGCATTCTCGAACCGTGCTGCATCATCCCCAATCTGCTCAGCCCTGGATCCAATCCCCAGGCCAGCCCGGTCGAGAGCGTCCTCGTACATGCGTTCGATGTCCCTGGCCAACCGTCCGATCGCGAATCGTTCGAGGACCAACCCCCGGGACCGCTCTCGCTCCTCGAGCGAAGGGGGTGACGTCAGGGCACTCTCGAGGGCTTCGGCCAGATGCACGACGTGCATTGCGGGTCCGCCGGTGTTGAGTCGTGCGATGAGTCGGTGGACGAGAACCGGGCGACCGTTCACCTCACTCCGGCCCACCCTTCACGATCCATGCCCCCGCCCGTGAACCGGTCCCGTCGAGGAGGGCGGCGGTTACGTGCCGGGAGTCCACCACAAGGGCGGATCGCCGGAGCACACTCGCGTAGTCGACGCCGGTGTGGTCCGTCACGATCACTACGGCGTCCGCCCCCTCGAGCGCCTGATCAGTCAACGGAACAGAAGCGAGTTGGGCTCCGTCCTCGGTCAACTCCGGCACAAACGGGTCGTGATAGTCCACTAGGGCACCGTCGGCGGCGAGCAACCGGATGATATCCAGAGCGGGTGATTCCCTGACGTCGTTCACGTCCTTCTTATACGCAACCCCGAGCACGAGTATCTGCGCGCCGTTCACGGCCTTTCCCCTGGCGTTCAGGGCTGCACGGACCTTCCCAACCACAAATTCGGGCATCTCGGCGTTGATCTCGGAAGCGAGCTCGATGAGGCGGGTTCGATAGTTGAGCGTGCGCATCTTCCACGCCAAGTAGTGGGGATCGACGGGGATGCAGTGGCCTCCGAGCCCGGGTCCTGGAGTGAATTTCATGAAGCCGAAGGGTTTCGTCCCTGCGGCTTCGATGACTTCCCATACGTCCACTTCGAGGCGGTCGGCGATGAGCGCCACCTCGTTTACGAGTGCGATGTTCACCGCCCTGAACGTATTCTCCAGGATCTTGACCATCTCCGCGGCCTCGGTCGACGAGACGGGCACCATGGTGTCGATGAAGCGCTCGTAGACTGCGAGTCCGGCGGCGGTGCACGCCGGTGTGACGCCACCGATGACCTTCGGAGTGTTCTTCGTCTTCCAGACATCGTTTCCGGGATCCACCCGTTCCGGTGAAAAGCACAGAAAAAAATCTTTGCCCACCGCAAACCCCTTCCGCTCGAGCGCGGGGAGGAGCACCTCCCGGGTCGTGCCCGGATAGGTGGTCGACTCCAGGACGACGAGTTGCCCGGGGCGCAAAGCCGCTGCGACCGCTTCCGACGCTGCGATCACGAACGAGACATCCGGATCCTGGGTCTTCGAGAGCGGGGTCGGTACAGAAATCGAGATGGCATCGCACTCGGACAGGCGAGCCATATCGGTCATGGCCTCCAATCTTCCCGTGGCCAAGACCTCGGCCAGTTCCTCTTCGGTTACGTCATCGATGTGGCTGGCCCCGCGGTCGATGCCCTCCACGACTTCTTCATTGACATCGAACCCGACGGCCTTGAGGCCCGAGCGGGCGATCTCAACCAGCAGGGGCAATCCTACGTAGCCGAGGCCGACGACGCCCACGGTGAGGTCACCCGAACGGAAGTGCTCCAGAGAAGAATCGGCCATTGGCCTCAGAGTTGGTTTCGGGTCGAGCCCGATGGACGCGGGATAAGCAGGAGGACGCTCAAAGATAAGTCACCAGGCAACGAATGGAACCGAAATTAGGACACTGGTCGCCGAAAAACCGAAGGACTCGCGTCAGGATCGAGTGAGTGTTAGGGGAGTCCCATCCCGGTGTCCACCTCGAGTGACGCGCGCCCCAAGGACACCCCCACCGTGAACACGTCCAACGCCCCGTTTCTCCGCACGTAGTCACCCAGAAATTCAGCGTCG
>JAPYQK010000253.1 GCA_029941275.1 Longimicrobiales bacterium
TCGGGCACAAACACCCCACTGGGGTCGAGGTCGCGGAGGCGCTGAAGCTTGGCGGCGAACCGGGGCGCCTCGACCGCATGATGACCGCGATATTCATACGATGTGACGCCGGTGATGTGATACGTGTGCTCCCGGAGTTTCGCCACGACCAGCGGCGAGGCGTCGAAGAGATAGTCGAATCCGGCAATCTCCTCACGCCAGTAGTCGCTGTAGCCATACTTGGTCCCCTCATCGAGCATCCCCAGCACGAGATCCCGCGAGCGTTCGTAGTACGCGTAGATTGGTTCGACGCTCGCCCGGCGGATCGAGGACCGAATAGCGGTACCGATCGGCTCTGACGGCGCGACTGGGGTGGGTGGCTCGGGCTCCACCGGCGGACGGGCCGGAACCGGGAGTTTGGCGAATTCCTGATCGAGCGCGGCGCTGATCTGCGCGGCGGTCTGCCGTCCCGCCAGGCCCTCTATCGCCACGGCCGTGACTTCACCAGCTTGCGCCCCGAGGCCGCGGGGACGCGCGAACCGACGTCGACAGTCTGCGCGTGCTTCTCGGCGACGGTCGATACCTGACTGTAGCTTCCCAACCGTGATCGCGAGGCGTTTCACGCTGCTGGCCACATGGATCCCTTTCGACGCCACCATTCGTTGGAAATGAGTGGTGTCGACCTGGGTGGGTCGATACTCGCTCGCCAGAAGCGCAATACACGGAACGTCGAACACGAGCGCATCAACCATGCCCGTGGTGTTGATACCGACCGCCGCCACGGCGTGATGCAAAGCGTCCCGGAAATCGTGCAAGCCCGCGGTGGTATCCGGTAACCCGACTGCTCGCGGCCACACGGCCACTCCGCCTCGGTCCAGACGCCGCACCGCGTTGAGGTTCGCCGGGTGCGGTCGGAAGACCAGTTGTGTCGTGCGGGTCTGACGGTCCTGACTGTGGCGCAGCGCGGTCAACACCGTCAGGACAAGCCGCGACTCATCCCGGGCGATGTTACCGGATGACCCGAGGTACAGCAGATATGGCCGCCGCGGGTCTAGCCCCATACGCGTACAGGTCTCAAATCGCGACCGTATCGGGGTGAAATCGAACCATTTGTCAAAAAACGGCGACCCGGCTACTACGACGTTCTCCAGGGGGATGCCGTGGTAGCGGCGAGCATCCTTCGCGTGTCCGTCGTGCCACGTCAGCAGAAGGTCCGGCGGGACGTGCAGCAACCCCTTCGTCGTCAGATTGTCCCAACTCAGTACCGGAATGGCGCAGGGAATGCCGAGCGAGCGGGCTCCTTTGACGTACTCGACCTCTTCCGAGTATCGCAGGTTGGCCGGCGAGACGATGACGCAATCGGGCGCCAACGTGCGCAAGGCCGCGACGATGCCGGGGTCGGCCGGTGCTACTTTCTCGATGAGGGCCATCGACCACCGCACCACACTTCGACCAAGCACCCAACTCCCGAACGATCGCCCTCGCCATGTCCACTTGATCAGACTCCGACACCACGAGGGCAAATAGAGCCGCCAACGCTTCTGGTAGAATGCGAATTCTGGTGGCCGCGCACAGTAACTCCCGAACGATCGAATTTCTCTGGTCGCAAACAGGATCGTGCGCCAGATTCCGATCGGGCGCTGTCTCGACGTGCCGACCGAGACCTGGTGCCCCGCGGTCTGCCAGGCGCGAAACGCGCGGTCGTCGATCCGTTCTTTGTGGTTCCAGTAGGGATCGAACTGCAGATGGACGTCATGGCCTCGCCGCACGAGGTGGTTCAGCGTCGTTTCGTGGTACGAAAAGTGGGACGCGGTGCGCATGACGAACAAGATTTTCAAGCTCATGCCTCATTTCAACAACGTCCGGTGCAAGAGGGCGGTGGGTAGGAGCCGTGGCACATCTCACGCTCACCCACGGCCGGTCGGCCGTGGCTCTGGTGAGGCGTGAAGACGGGACTTCACCATCCGTGCCAAGAATGTCATTCGGGCTGCCGGTCTACAACGGTGGGGCGCTGCTGCGAGAGTCACTCGAGAGCATCCTGGCCCAAACCACAACCGATTTCGAACCGATCATATCGGACAATGTGTCGACGGGACGCGATCCCGTCGATTATCTCTTCGAGGCGGACGCAGGTCATCCGAGGCGCAGCGCACGCTCAAGAGGCTGAGTGGATTCCCAGGTAAGGGCGCATGTCTGCAGCTGCTGATACCGAAGAAGCGACGGCGAGCGAACGCGACGCTGTTCGTGTCGTCTTGGGCATGCCGCTGTACAACAACGTAAAGTTTCTTGCCGAGGCCATCAAGTCGATCCGGGCGCAAACGTATTCAGGATTCGTCGTGGTCATGCTCGACGATTGCTCCACAGACAAGACCGAAATCATAGCGGGTCGCTGGGTGAAGCGCGATAATCGGTTCAGCTATGTGAGAAGCAACAAGCGGCTTGGCATGGCAGCAGCGTGGCGACGAGTCTACGAACTGGCCCGCATCCGGGCACCGGGGGCTCAGTATTTCGCCTGGGTGAGCGATCACGACCGGTGGGATCCCGAATGGCTCGCGACGCTACTATCAGTGCTCGATGGCGACAGGGCCTTGGTGCTTGCGTATCCGAGGACCGTCAAGGTCACCCCTCGTGGCACACGGCGGGGCACGGTCGATCCAGCGTCTTTCGCAACGGTCGGGATCTCCGACCCCGTGGCCAGATGGGACTACACCTGTCAGAGACTGATGGGCGCCGGCAACATGATCTACGGACTGTTCCGCATCGACGTTCTCAGAAAGGTCGGTGTGTTTCGAGGTGTGCTGTTGCCGGACCGGTTACTCATGGTGGAGCTCGCGTTGCTCGGGCAGATTCGACAGGTTGATCGGGTGCTCTGGTACCGGCGCTACCTCGCCCTCTCTACGCTGAGGCGCCAACGAGGGGCGCTGTTTGGCCCACGACGGGCGCCCTGGTGGGCCTACCTGCCATGGTGGTTCGTGCATACCGTAGCGATCTGGAGGAACTATGTCGGCGAATCCAGCGACGAATTGCGGCTGTCGAAGCGCCAGATACTAGGGATGTCTGCACGGTATGCCCGGAGTCAGATTCAGGTCGTGTGGCGTAAGAGGATGCTGAAGATACGGACTGCTTTCATCGGTCGTCGTCCGCGATTTCCTGGACGTTCATGAGGCCGGCGCGGCGTTCGTGGCTCTCTTGACCTGCCGGGGGGGCTCGACCTTCATGACAGCTCACGCCACGGGCCGCGTGTGCTCTGGCAGAGTAGAATATTGTCACCATACGAGGACACGAAACCGTCACACCCCCCAGACCCCGGATGACCCGCAGCAGGGCGGGATCCGTCGGTCACCTCCCCTCACTGACGCTCGCTTGATCACGCGCGTCAGCAGCGTGGAGTCGCTACAGTAAATGCTGAATCAGGTTGTCTCAAAGTCGTTGACACGACCCGGGCTGCCGAGCCCGCCGCATGCGCTCGAAGGAACGAGCTTCGGGCCAGTACTCGAAGATCCGGGGCGGCAGTGGAAGTCGGCGGCGTTCTCGGAATCCAAGCGTGAGGGCTTTCACGGCCGCACCCTACGCGAGAAGCGCTACCGGTACACGGAATGGACGCCGCTGCCGGGGGCCGATGGTGAGACGCTGCGGGAACTCTACGACCTCGAGGAAGACCCCCTTCGCATACAACAATCTTGCGG
>JAPYQK010000254.1 GCA_029941275.1 Longimicrobiales bacterium
GACCACGTGCACGAGGTATCCCAGCGGGGCTGACCCTGGCGGGGCCAGGAGGATGGTGGTGCGAAGCGCGTGTCCAGCCGTTCTCGGAAGCATCAGGTCCTCGGCCAATGAAAAAGTGATTCGTGCATGTCTATATGATGGTTTAGTGGGGACTTCCTCGAGGTAGGGAGAAGTAGGCTGGGGGATGTCATCCATATGGGTGCCGTTTGTGGGGAGTTTCCCCATACCGACAGGCACTCGACCCGAAACCCTTGGTCTACACGGGGTATTGAGTTTCCCAGAATGCTTCCACGACTCCCGGAGTGGTAACAAGAGTGGTGTGGGAGTGGCGATAGCGCGTCCGATTGTTGAGATTATGAGGGGTGAAAATGCCTATTTCAGTCAGACACGCAGACCAGGCCACCGAGTTGCGAGGCGGCACCGGTGGTGACGAATCGGGCGGCGAACGCCAAAACGGAGGGCAGGTGGCGGATCATCAATTGAGAGCCTACGAATCCATGGAGGGCTTGCTTTCCAGTGTGGACAATCCGACGCCGATCGTTCGGCTCAATCGGGTGGTTCCGTTCGAGCACGCGCAGGTATATGGAAAGCTCGAGTGGTACAACCCGTTCGGTGCGGTGAAGGATCGGGTTGCGGCAAATCTTATTGCCGACGCGGAGGGGCGCGGGGTCCTCGAATCCGGCCAGAAGCTCGTAGAACCCACTTCCGGCAACACTGGGATGGGCCTGGCGATGATCTCCAACATGAAGGGGTACTCGCTGACCACGCCTCTATCTTCGGCAATCCCTCTAGAGAAGCGGATCATGTTGCGGTTCTTCGGGGCCGACGTGTTGGAACTGGAGGACACGCTCTGCCCCGCGCCCGGCGCCCCGGAGGGCGCTATCGCTACCGCGCAGGAACTTGCCGAGCGGCCTGATTTCCACATGCTGGACCAGTACCGCAACGAAGCGAATCCTGGCGCGCACTATAAGACGACGGGCCCTGAAATTTGGAAACAAACCGAAGGCAAGGTCACACACTTCGTGGCCGGACTCGGGACGTGCGGCACGATCACCGGCACCGGGCGGTTCCTCAAGGAGCAGAACCCGGACGTCAAGGTTCTGGGCGTACATCCACAGGAGGGGCACGACATCCCCGGCGTGAGGAGTTACCGGCAGCTCGGGCAAACGGCGTTGTTCTTCCCGGACGAGTACGACGAACTGGTGGAAATCACGGACGAGGAGGCCTTCGCTCTGTGCAGTCGCCTCAACCGCGAAGAGAGCATCATCGCGGGTCCAAGTTCGGCCATGGCGCTTGCCGGCGCCCTTCGTTTGGTGCCTGACGAGCCCGGCGTGATCGCGGTCGTGATCTTTCCCGACAACGCGTTCAAGTACGCCTCGTCGGTGACCCGTCACCTTCCCGGCTTGACGAGCGAGGGCGGGGCCAGTCCGAATGAGCGTATGATGGAAACGCTGATCGCGAACACGAGGGATACACCCGCGCTCACCATCGAAGTCGAGTCCGCCTACGACATGATCGAAGACGGAGGTCCTTTCGTCGTGGACGTGCGTGAGTTCGACGAGTTCAGAGGGGGGCATATCCCGGAGGCCGTGAACATGCCCCTTCAGGAGATGAGCGACTACGCCGCCCATCTCCCCGAGGATCGTGAGAAGCCCATTCTGGTTGTTTGTGAAACGGGGACCCGGTCGTTGTCCGGTGCACTCTTTCTGACTTCGCTCGGGTACCGCGACGTACGTAGCATCACCGGGGGCACCCAGGGTTGGCTCGTGGGCGGCTTTCCAATCAGTACCGACTGACCGTAATGCTCCGCGATTGACCACCGTACGTTGCGAGTGACCCGACTATGCTTTTTCGCCAATACCTGGACCGTGAACCCGCGATCGCCGTGTCCTACCTTCTCGGGTGTCCGACCAAAGGAATCGGGGCCGTCGTCGATCCCATCGGTGACATCGCCCGTTACCTGAAGGAGTCGGAGGAAGAGGGTGTGCCGATCCGTTATGTGATCGACACCCACCTGCACGCCGACCATATCTCGCCTGGTCGTGATTTGGCCGAGGCTGCCGACGCCGAATACGTGCTCTTTTCCGGCGCGCAGACGAATTATTCCTTCCTTGCCATCGCAGAAAATGACGTCCTGGTATGCCCACACGCCCGACGTTTCTTTCACCAAGTTCTCTATTAGGGATCCCGGAACGCCCACGGTGCGGCTACATATGCACATTGAGCACCTTGGGTCCACCCACTACTATCATTACGAATATCCGCCCAGTCCCGCGGGGGTGCCTCAGCTTCGCTGGAAATAGTAGAGCCGGCCCGAGAAGCTTCAATCGAGGGACACATACTCGACGACCCATCCTGCGTCGGGAGTGAACTGGATTTCGCAAAGGACCCCCTCGCGGATCCGGCTCCGGCCGCGTCGAAGCTCTACCTCGAATCGCACTTCGTACTCTCCCCCCTGCGGGTACTCTGGTGATCCGGGGGTCAGGAGCGCCGGGGACTGGTCAGTCAGGTCATCCAGGACCGCCTCCTGACAAAGGAGGACGGCTTCCACCTCTGAGTGTAGGGCCTCCATTGCGGGATCGGGCCCGTCGACACGGGTAACGAAGCTCCAGACGTTTAGAGCCACCAGGATGGCTACGGCGAGCAGGACCGCCTTCTTGAGCACCGAGGACTTTCCGACCATCACTGGCCCGGACCCTCGGCGTGCCTCGGGGAGATAGACGGAGCGTGGTAGCCTGGGCAGTTCGTACGATTCTCATCGTACTTTCGGTCGCGAACTCTGCCGGTAGTGAGGTCCAAGGGGCTCCAACGAGACAAGGGGGACGATTTACAAAGCTGCCTGGCTCGGCGGGCGGGTGCAAGCATCTCATTGTTGGGCGCCTTCGACGCGGACTCACGTCCCAACAGCCTGGAAAACGCGTCTACCAGCGGGCGGAGCCCGATACTATCTTACCTGTCGTTCTCAGCCTCGGTGGGCTGAGGTGCCCCGTTGTTGTTGTGGGGCCTGTAGCTCAGGTGGTTAGAGCGCACGCCTGATAAGCGTGAGGTCGGTAGTTCGAGTCTACCCAGGCCCACTGATGGAAATGGAAATAGAAGCCCCGCTTGGTCTTAGGTGACCGGGTGGGGCTTCTCTTTGGGTATGGACCTGCCGCTCAAAGGGCCTCAGGTCGATAGAGCGACTGCCTCCTAAGCCTGATGGGTAGGTCCTGATTTTCACAGTTGTCGAGGCAGAATAAGGGAATCATACACTAAGCCCGACTACGATTTTCGATCCATACACAGGGTTAGAGTCGCGGGGCGTACGAGCTCGCGTGGGTCTCGAGATCCGGAGAGATAGAATCCATCGGAGACAGGGAATCGTATCCCATCTCGCAGCAAGACGCCTGGTCGCTCTCTCCAGACGGCGATCGGCTGGCTCACGCCTTCAGCACCGACGGGAACATCGATATCTGGACGAAACGGCTGCCGGACGGCCCGCTCGAGCGTTTCACGTTCGACGAGGGAATAGAATCGTTACCGTCCTGGTCACCGGATGGCTCCCGGATCGGATACACACGTTTCTCCCTGGCGACAGGCGCCGTGCCGGAGCTTTGGCAACGGAGCGCTGCCGGAATCGGAGAGCCCGAGCGCATGATC
>JAPYQK010000255.1 GCA_029941275.1 Longimicrobiales bacterium
CCGATGTCGACGTCGTACACCTCCGAGAAATCGAGCGACCCGTCCGTGTTCAGATCGACGAACGGATGGGGGTAGTCCATCACCGAGATCCGGCCGGATCCGCTGTTGTAGTAGTTGTGCCCCAACCCGATCGTGTGTCCGACTTCGTGTGCGGCCAACTGACGAATTCGAGCCAGCGCCCACTCGGCGAGTTCAGGCGGGGTCTCGTCGCCATTCGTATACGGCGAGAGAAGCCCCTCAGCGATCATGTAGTCCTGCCGAATCCGAAGGGAGCCGAGGGTGACGACACCCTTGATGATCTCCCCCGTCCGCGGATCCGTGACGGAGCCGCCGGTGCTCCACCCGCGCGTGGACCGATGCACCCAGTTGATGACGTTGTAGCGGGCATCGAGCGGGCTGATGCTGTCGGGGCGGAGTGTGACCTGAAAAGCGCCCCGATACCCCGCGGCCTCGAACGCCTGGTTCCACCAGCGTGCCCCGTCCAGAAGCGCAGACCGTATGGGCTCGGGCGCGCCCGGATCCAAGTAGTAGATGATCGGCTCGACGGGATCGCTCAGCCGCGCGGACGGATCGCGCTTCTCGAGGCGGTGGCGACGAATGAACCTCTGAGTCATCGGAGCACCGAGCGGGGCCGCGTAGTCCTGAAACGCCACCGATCCGAATCCGGCCCGCGAGTCGAAGGCCCGGGTCTGGTATCCGTCGTCAGGCAACGCCACGAAGGAGTGGTGCAAGCGGATGCTCGCGGCCTGAGCGGAAGCGGCTACCCTGCCGACACCCTCAAGATTTCCGCCGCCCCCGCCCCTCCCACCACCACCGCCTCCCGGCTGCAGCGTGAAGGTCAATTCCACCTCCAACTCCGTGTTGGAGGGAAACGCGTCCGTCATCCCCATATATATAGAACTGCGGCTCTGATCCAATCGGTACGTGCCGGGGCGCATACGCTGGCCGGCGTTGATTGCATCCCGCACGAGGAAGCCGGTCAAATCCACGAGCACCCTACCGGCCGTCTGCGCCTCGACGGTGAACCCCCATAGTATGGAGCGGGCAAATGCATCCTTTACGGCTCGGACCTCTTCCGCATTGTCCGTGATGGCGCGGAAGCGATAGTTCGGCTGGACCATCATCACCCGGCGGCCGACCCTCTCGAACTTCACGATTCGCGATCCACTCAGAGCCCCTCGGTCCAATCCGAGATCGTTCGATCCCAAACCGGCTCCGAACCCGACGAAGTGGATCATCTCCTGGCCGAGGCGGGGGATCTCCATCCACAAGCGTCCTTGGTCGTCATCCCAATACAAGGGCAGGAACCCATCGATCTCTTCCATACCCTCCGTCTTGTCTGCGATGGACGGCAAATCCGATCCCTGGAAGACTGGACTAGATGCGACCAAGCCCATAGGGCGTGCGGCCATGAGGCCCAAGGCGAGGGCAAGGAGGGCCACCGCGGTTGTGATCCTTGTCATGTCAGATCTCCTCGATCTCCAAGAAGGCTATAGAAGTAGTACCGTGGGCTTCGAGTGCCCCTTCAAGTCGGCTCGACCGAAAGAACATGCGGTCGAAACCCGGACCTGGAAACTCAGGCCCCGATCCGTCGTGGGCCGGTCCGCACACGGACTCGGTCGGTTCGTGGCGGGGTACGCCAGGTTGCCGGACACCCCACGGCGACCCATCCTGCTCCAACGTGGGCCGGCTCCTCCGCCAGACACGGGACGAGATGGAACGGAAAACCGTTCCCCGATCCAGCATCACCGCACCTCGAGGGAGATTGAAGATGCGCCGCTTTTCGATAACACCGTCCGCTGCCGCGCTGGCGGCCCTCTTGTGTGCTCCGATTCTCGTCTCGGCTGCGGTGCAGGATGTGGACCCCCGCCTCGAGGCACTAAAAGTCGAAGTGCTGGAGCTGGTCGAGGGGCGTGCGAAACTCGTGCAGGAAATCGTCGACCAGCTGTTCTCGTTCGGGGAACTCGGCTTTCAGGAGTTCGAGACGCAGCGGTTCCTGACGGGGCTCCTTGCGGACAACGGCTTCGACATCGAGTTGGGCGTGGCCGGAATGCCCAGCGCATGGACCGCGAAGTGGGGCTCGGGGAGTCCGGTGATCGCTTTGGGATCAGACGTCGACGGCATCCCACAGTCCAATCAGAAACCGGGCTTCGGATATCGCGAGCCGATCCTGTCCATGGCACCAGGGCATGGCGAGGGCCACAACTCGGGGCAAGCCGTGAACATCGTGGCGGCTCTGGCCGTCAAGGAAATCATGGAGCGGGAAAACATTTCGGGCACGCTGCTCATCTGGCCGGGCATCGCCGAGGAGCAGTTGGGATCCAAGGCCTTCTTCGTGCGCGATGGTGTTTTCGACGGCGTAGACATCAATCTGTTCACGCACGTTTCGTCTAACTTCGGTGTTGCGTGGGGCCAGCGGGGTGGCAACGCGCTCATTTCGGCTCAATTCAGCTTTACCGGCGAGACCGCCCACTCCGCGGGGTCTCCTTGGCGGGGACGCTCGGCGCTCGATGCCGTCATGCTGATGGCACAAGCGTGGGAGTTCAAGCGGGAGCACTTACGGCCAGCGGCGCGCTCGCACTACATCATCGTCGAGGGCGGGGATCAGCCCAATGTGGTTCCGCAACAGGCCAAGATCTGGTTCTTCTTCAGAGAGCGCGACTACGCGCTGACCAAAGAACAGTACGACGCGGCGATTCTCATGGCTGAGGGCGCCGCGCTCATGACCGGCACGGAAATCGACACGATCCAGATCGTGGGCTCCGCGTGGAGCCAACACCACAACAAGACGATCGCAGAAGTCACGTACGAAAATATTCAGCGTGTAGGACTTCCGGAGTGGTCCGAAGACGATCAGACGCTTGCGAGAGCGCTGCAGCGTGAGTTGGGTCAGGATGAACGCGGGCTGCCGGATTCGATCGGGAATCTCGGGGGGCCGGTCAACCTGGCGCGTTCGTTGGGTGGCGGCTCCGACGACATCGGCGACGTGTCCTGGAACATGCCGACGGTTACGCTACGCTACCCGGCCAACATGCCGGGTCTCCCGGGGCACAACTGGGCCAACGGCATCGCCATGGCTACGCCCATCGCGCACAAGGGTAGCTTGGCCGGAGCAAAGGTCCAGGCGCTCACGGTGCTCGATTTCCTGGTGAGGCCCGACCTGGTGGAGGACGCTTGGTCCTACTTCAACGACGTCCAGGCCGAGGAGCAGGAGTATATCCCTTTCATCTCGGACACCGATCAGCCGGCCATTTTCCTCAACGAGGAAATCATGCAGCGGTACCGTCCACTGATGGAACCCTTCTACTACGATCCCACGCGATTCGACACGTACCTGGAGCAACTCGGCATCGAGTATCCCACGGTGAGGGAGACGCCGATCGCGCCCTGACCGGATCTGGGTCGGGGGTCAGCGCACGCGCAGCGTAAACGTCCCCAGGCTTCCGCCCAGAGACGAAGCGACCACTCGATACGTGCCGTCGTTCGGGAAAGTCACGTCGAGACGGGAGTTCAAACCGTCGCCGCCGTCGTCGTTCTCCAAACTCTCCAGACCCGGCCCCACGACATAC
>JAPYQK010000256.1 GCA_029941275.1 Longimicrobiales bacterium
CACATACGCTGCGACCCCAAAGACAAGCTGATCTTGGTCGTCCCAAGGCGCACCGTCCGGTCCAGCCGTGAACCGACTGAACTCGCCCGATATATCCAACGTCGTAACGCCTACAGTGGCTCGGTATTTTCCACCAACGCTAAAGCTGCTCACCCTGCTTGCCGTAAACTGCGGGATGTCAGGATTGAACGTACCGGGCCACACATCGACCGTCTTCGCGAATTCGGCCAGGACGGTCAAACTCCCGGTAGTGATTTCCGTATACACGTCGTAAGCAGCGTTCGGACTCTCACAAGATAGAAAATGCATCACCGGGAAGCCCTGACAGTAGGCGCTGCCTTTTGTATACGAGGCTCCGAACAAGAGTCCGCTCGACTGGGTCCCAAAGTTCAGGGTGTAGTTCCCGTCCACGACATAGTTATTGAGCCGACTCGGAACAGCGGTCCCTTCGACGGGGGTATGGGCAGCACGAAATTGCGGCCCGCCTTGCACGCCCATGAACGAGAGATTGATCCCGCGAGCGGAGTAGCCGACCTGCCCACCGTAGGCGAGCCCCCCGAACGCATGCCAGACGGTGGAAGCGGTGAAAGGATTCACGGTGTCTGTCAGTCCGAACGGCGTTGCCATCTTTCCAACGCTAACGTAGACCGGAAGTCTGTCGAGGTCACCAAAGAGGACGTAGCCTCGCCTCAGCTGGATTTGGTTACGTGTCAGGTCGATGATCGTTCCTTGGCCAAAACTCTGCTCAGGGTCGTACAGTAATTCCATGTAAGCCGTGATCCAAGATCCGGCCGTGCCGGTGATGCCCACCTGTGCCGAGTGGAGAACCGCCTCGGACGAATGCGTGCCAACCTGATTGTTCGAAGTCGGATGACGCATGAGATATCCGAACTTACCAGCGGTATTACTCTTGTGAAAGTCGGCTAGACTTGTGACGGCCGCGCCGAATGTCACAGAATCGTCCGGTATGTCCTCCCGGCGCCTGTTTTCCAGAAGCATCAACTGCTTGCGGTTGATGTTCGTCGTCGGGTCGAGCATGTCGTACGAGTACCCGCTGTTACTGCGAACTGTCATCTGAGCGAGAGCCGTCTCAGGCGCGACAGCTGTTACTATCAACGCAAGTGACACACCAGTACCGCACAATCTCAGCTTCATAAACTTCCCCTTTTAATCCCTTGGTTCGGATCAACCAACGCGCCTTGGGCTAAACCAGAATACTCGACCTCACCAGCAGCCACTGAGCCCCTCCAAACAGATCATCGCGCTTTCGCCGCCGCGGTTCTCGAAATTGGCCGGCCCACTGCGCTGGGCCGGTGTCCGAAAGAATTGAGGTTCAGCTGCCGGCGGGAGGTGGCGCAGTGCCTTCGATCGGTGAGACCTTCTCTCCCGACCTCTTCACGGGCACGGGCAGCTTTCGCATTCCGCTTACGGTGCTACGTTGATCGCGTCAAAACGATTGCGGTCTGACCGGAGAGTGTGCGAAGTTGACCGCATCGTCGCGAAGAATCGAATCGTGTTTGCCAGGAGGCTGCTCATGATCAGGTCCAAGTTTGTTCTCAGACTCTCGCGCTCACTACCGCTGGGGCTTCTCGTTGTCGCACTCTTCTCAGGGAGCCTGGTCGTTGCGGCTCAGAGCTCGTCGGCTCGCGATCTCGCCGTGGCCACGCCCTCCGAGGTCGGCATGTCCGCCGAGGGCATCGAGAAGGTGAAGGCGGAGATGCACGGCATGGTCGACCGCGGTGAGCTGGCCGGAGTCGTCACCATGGTGGCGCGCCACGGCAAGATCGTGCTGTTTGACAACTATGGCTATCAGGATGTCGAGGCCAACGTGCCGATGGAAAAGGACACCATCGTGCGTATCTTCTCGATGACCAAGCCGATCGCCGGCGTAGCCCTCATGACGCTCTTCGAAGAGGGCAAGTTCCAGCTCTCCGATCCAGTCGAGCAATACATCCCCGAGCTCAAGAACCTGAAGGTTGCCAAAGAGGATGGTCCCGACGGGATGCCTATCCTGGAAGAGCCCGATCACAAGATGACCATTCGGGAGCTCGTCAGCCACACGGGTGGCCTCACCTACGGCATCTTCTCGCGCTCGCAGACCGACCTGCTCTACCAGAAGGCCAATATCCTGGATCGAGACCAGACGCTCAAGGAGTTCGTCACCAAGCTCGGCAAGCTGCCGTTGCGCCAACAGCCCGGGACGCTGTGGCACTACAGTGTCTCGGTCGACGTGCAGGGTTATCTCATCGAGGTGCTCTCGGGCAAGACGTTCGATCAGTATCTGAAAGAGAAGATCTTCCAACCGCTCGGCATGAAAGACACGTCTTTCTGGGTCGAGGAGTCGAAGGCTGGTCGCCTCTCGAAGGCGTACACGACGACTCGTGATGGCGAGCTGGTGGCTCAGCCCTTCGGCGCCTACCTCACCAAGCCTGGATTCTTCTCAGGCGGTGGCGGTCTGACCGGGACGGCGATGGACTACATGCGGTTTGCGCAGATGGTGCTCAACGGCGGTGAGCTCGATGGAGTGCGCATCATCAAGCCGGAAACGGTGAAGATGATGCACACCAATCAACTCCCTGACGGCATGGAGGAGATCTCACCGATGATCTCCACTCCCGGCAACAAGTTCGGCATCGACTTCTCACTCGTCGAGAATCCCCAGCTTCCGGCCGACCATCCGTTAGCCAAGGGCGAGTTCTGGTGGTACGGAGCGGCAGGAACGTGGTTCGGCATCAACCCGATCCAGGACACGGTCGTCGTCGGCATGATCCAGAGCCAAGGAGGAAGCGCGGCTCGCGACGCACGCTTCAACAGCAAGCGACTCGCCTACGAGGCCATCCTCGACCCGGCCAAGAACTAGCGACTCGATACTCTCCGCCCTGTGGGCGAGACAAGCGCAGGGCGGGGACCAACGCCCGCGTCCCCTCGGCTGGCATTGTCAAGTTGACGTTGAACAGGCAGGCTCCGCCGGCGATGAGGCGGCGACCCATTCTTCAGCTTCAGACGCAGGTCACCTCTCGCCAGACACCGAAGGCCCGTGTTCGCAAGAGCCGATGATGGACGGCCCGCAGGAGGTGGCGGCCGACACGAAAGAGATTCTGGATGGGGCCGTGCACCGAGAGAAACCGTTGCGCGTGGGCCGCAGATTTGAACCGGCGCATCTGACGCTCCCGCTCCCGGGTCGGTTGGTGAGAGACTTCGGCCCGGTTGTTCGCGTACCGGTCCGTGCGGTGGACCACGGACGGCATCACGGTGCGGCAGGCCGCGGGGTAGCTGCGGAGTTTGTCGGTGATCAGTCGTCGAGGGACACAGCCTTGTCCTTTCAACAACTTGCGGAAGAACCGGATGGCCGCCCGCCGATTGCGCCGGGACTGGACCAGGATGTCGATCACGTCGCCGTCCTCGTCCACGGCACGCCACAGATACTGCTGCCGCCCCTGGATCTTGACGAATACCTCGTCCAGATGCCAGGTGTCGCCCATGCGGCCCCGGCGGCGCCGTAACCGCCGTGCGTAGTCGAGCCCGAACGTCAGACACCACTGGCGGATCGAC
>JAPYQK010000257.1 GCA_029941275.1 Longimicrobiales bacterium
GCTCGGGACCGCAACATATGCGATGCCCACCACCACCAAGGCCAGAATCACACCCAGTCGGACGTTGGCCAGAGAATCGAACCGTGCTCGCCATGAGTCGGCAGTCTTCGATGCGGTGTCCGCGCGCGCCTGATAGATCCTGAGCGGCTCGGTCAGGACTTCTCGAGCCGCCTCGACCTCAGGGTGCAACGGGTTCCGCGCTCGCGAGCGGGAGGAGGTCAAAGGGGTCGTCGACCCCGTCCACGCCATCCTTCAGGTACTGCACGGCGGCGCGCAGACTGCCCTCCCGCTCGAGCAGGGTCTGGAAGTCCTGCAGCCGGTGGTGATATCGGATACGCGTCAGCAAGGTGGCGTTGTTGAGCGGCGTGACCAGGAAGCTCTGGTACGTGCTGGCTTCAAAAGAGGGCTGCACCTCGGTCCTGAAGATTTCGAGGTGCTCGTCGAAGATCCGCTCACGCTCCACCAATTTGGTCTCGTGAGCGAGTGTCGTGTCCTGGTATACGACCTGCAAGGCCTCCACCAGACCCTCAATGAAGGCCTCGAATCGCTGATGATCCCGCCAGCGAGCTTGGGCCCGGAGGCACTTCACCGTGTCGGGACCGCCTCCCTCACGGGTGCAGAAGAACTCGACGGCTCCGGCCCTTCCCACGAACGTGGCATAGCTCTCGTTGAAACGGACCTGTCCCTTTACGAACAGGTGATTGTGGGACAGTTCGTGAAGCACCGTTTCGACCAGGTCGACCTCGTCGAGCCGGATGAGTGTGGATAGAAGGGGATCGGCGAACCACCCGAGTGTGCTGAAGGCGGCCGTGGGCCTGAGAAACGTATCAAACCCGTCCTCCTCAAGTTTCGCCTGCTCACGCGTGGCAGCGTTCTCGCTGAAGTACCCCTTGTAGGGGACGCTCCCAACGATCGGAAACCACCAAGTTCTCGGTGTCAACTGGGCCTGGTGGGCGGCGGACAGCACAAGGGCGAGCGTGTCGCTCTCCAACTGGGTATAGGACGTATAGGATCGCCCCACGTCGAGTTTCACCTCTTCGATCGCGTAGTTCCGAGCTTCCATCACGAAGGTGAGTTTCGTTTTCGTACGTTCATCCGTTGTGGGATCGAGAATCACGTCCGGGATCGGGCGTCGAGCGCGCAGGATCTTCGCTTCTGCGATGCCCGCCCGAATCACGTACATGGGCGAGCACCCGGAAGCGAGGGTGGTGACCAGGACCACGGCCCCCGTCCCCATGGCAACGCGCATCCAGAATCGTCGGTTCACGGTGGCCGTGTACTCCCGCTATCTATCGCCGAGTCGCATGATGGCGGGGCTCCTAATTGGTCCCGATGTTGCGCATGAGCGGAATACTACCCTCGGTCGGCACGTAAACCACCGATCCGGCTGGAAGATCCCCGAGTTGGTCGATGTAGTGAAACATCAGGTACTCCGGGGTGAGGCCCACCGAAATGATACGCTGGGCTTCAGCGAGTCCCCGGGCAGCCGCGATTTCTTGGAGCGCCTGCTCCTCGATGATCTCGGTCTGGAATTTCTCGGCCGCCACCTGCTGCTCCCGCTGAAGCTTCTCGTCGATTGCCTGGCGGACGGCGTCGGGCGCTTGGACGTCGCGAAGGAAAACTTCCACGACCCCGATCCGATCACCCGCTTTGAGCTGGATCGCATCCTTCATATCGTTGGCGACCCGGGCCCGGTCGGGCGAAAAGATGTCGTTGATCGACTTGGTGGCGACGGCGTCCCGGACGCCGTTGCGGATCGCGTTCAAGACGATGCTCTGCTCAATCAGGTCTTCCGAGCCGATGCGGGCGAAGAGGTCGGGCGCCCGCGCCGGATCGATCCGGTAAAGCAAGGACACCTCCAACCGGACGTTCATCTGCTCGCTGGTCTGTGCCTCGATCTGCTCCACGACGCCCCTCTCCGGAAAGCTCTGTTCCCTGATCGACATGATCTCAACAGAAGCGAGAGGGTTGATCACGTGTATGCCCTCACCCAGCGGCGTGGCGGTGACCTTGCCAAGAAAGTGTTGCACGCCGACCTCGCCCACGTTGACGATGACCACCGTGTTGACTCCGGCGACCGCCACCCCCGCGAGCATCAGGCCGAAGCCGAGGAGCGTGGCCCGGGCTTTGATGGCCGTGCCTCCGACGGACGGACCTGCGACCTTGACGACTACCCCCGCGACGATGAGCAACATGGCCAGCAACATGGATCCCATTACAACCTCCTTATGAGTAGAAGCCTAGGCTCCTTAATGTATTAAGAATCGGCACCCCACAACCGTACTAGGGAATACGGATGTGGCGGGACACTTCTTTCATGGGCTGTCGACTCGTGCGTGATCGATCCCGAACCGGGTGCGTGATCTGCAGGTCTGTCGGACCCTCCACGGAATCTACGCACATGTGTCTTTGACGAGCAGCCTTGTGGAGAGGCACTCGGCCGAGGCATCGTCCGCCATGTCACTTCGCCATGTGCTGTATCGAACTGGTTTGCGGGCCTTCCGGGCTCTGTCGCCGACCCTGATGCGTGGCGAGTCCAAACTTGCTCGCGGATTACGGGGCCGCCGCGATGCACACGAGCGATTGGTGGCTTGGGGTGGGCACGGCCGTACCGAAGGGCCGATCGCCTGGGTTCACGCGGCATCTGTCGGTGAGGCTCTCCAGGCCCGGGCAGTCATCGAGGCGCTCCGTCCGCGCATCCCGGCGCTCCAAGTAGTCTTTACCTTCTTTTCGCCTTCGGCCGAAGCGTCGTGTGAGGGCTTTCCGGCGGACGTCTGCACGTGTCTACCTTGGGACCTTCCTGAAGTGATTGGACCGGTCCTGGACGCCGTGCGGCCGTCCCTGATCGTGTTCACCCAGCGGGAGGTTTGGCCGACCCTGGCTGCTGAGGCCGCCGCCCGGGACGTGCCCACCGTCCTCGTGGCCGGCACGTTGCCGAAAGATGCCGGAAGGCTCAGTCGGGCGGGCAGGGCCCTTCTGGGTGAGGCGTTTCGGAACCTTCGAGCGGTGGCCGCCGTCTCCGAGGAGGACGCCAATCGGTTTGGTCTCCTTGGCGTGGACGGGGATCGCGTGACAGTGACGGGCGACCCTGGAATCGACGAGGCGTGGGATCGCGCGGCCGCGGTCGACGATGAGTCGTCACACATGCGGACTGTCTTGGGGGTCTTCGCTAGGATCCGCGGGGAGCCCTCTCCACACGAGCGAGAGCCCTTCGACGATGCGGAAGGCCCCTCCCAAAGAAAACGAGACCCCGTCCTTGTCGCAGGCTCGACGTGGCCGTCGGACGACGCTGTACTTCTCCCGGCGCTAGCCCGAGTAAGGGAGGCGGTTCCCGGTCTCAGGATCGTCTTGGTACCTCATGAGCCCAGCGGATACGACTTCGCAGGTTTGGAGCGGAGGTTGGTGGCGGATGGCTGGACACCGGCGCGGCTGGGAGAGATCGAGTCTGTGTCCTGCCCCGTCGAACGCCAAGCGGAGGCCCAAGGCGGCGATTCGCCGGAGAGCCGGGGTACCCTCGAGGCCGGGGCAGCCCGCGTCCCGGACGC
>JAPYQK010000258.1 GCA_029941275.1 Longimicrobiales bacterium
GAGTAACTGTTGGTGAGACCGACGAGCAGCAACGCGTCTGAGGCGGCCCATGTCGGCGTAGGCGGATACAGTGCGGTGGCGACCGTTGGGCCCTGCATCGTGATTGGTCGTTCCGCGTCCCGGAACACGTGGAGCGTGTCCTCGACGTTGCCCGAGGGCGTAACTCGAAGGAGCGTTGGCCACTCGAGCGTGTCTTTCGGTGACAGTCCTGGCACCAATGGCAGTGGATGGACTTCCTTGATCAGACCGCCCCGTGATCCAGCGATTCGCATGGTGATCGAGCCGAGATTTGCCGGGATGCCGTTCGACAACGGCCAGCCCCCCGTGGACTCTCCGTCCTCGCCCCAAATGACGACCCGCCTGCTCCCGAGGTCGTTGACTGCGATGGAGCCGTCTCCCAGGGTCGTGATGCCGGCGAGGGTCTGGGACAGCTCGCCGGGTCCCTGCCCGAGTCCACTGAAACCGTGAATCGGTGTTCCACTAGGTGCGTCAACGACCGATACTCGGCCATTCATTGCATCTAAAACGAAGAGTCGCCCAGAGGGAGTGATCGTTACGCCGTTGATTGAGCCAAAGGAAGATCCGGGCGACGGCCCGTCCAGGGTCCATTGCGGACTGAGTCGCCACACTTCGGCTTGCTGGGCCGCGACCCCGCCGGCGGTGAACGAGAGACCCAGCGCGGTGAGGACTGCTACCAGCCCCCACCGAACCATGGCACTGCTCAACGGAGCCCTTCCACGCATTTCTGGTGCACTTTGCCCGCGCCCACCAGCGCCATGTACGCGACTGCGGCCATAGCGCCGGCGACCAATCCGTCACCCGGCAACGGACTGAGTGAGGCCGCGACTGCGACGAACATCTGTCTCTCCCAGGTCGCGGCGGCGGCCATCATCAGAAGGAACTCACCAGAACAATCAGGGGATCCGGAATGCCCTGGGGCCAAGGGCGACGTGCACAGACCCGCGAGCCCGAGTTCGACGGACGGCGTACCGTCATACGTCTCGGCCGCGCTCCCGGCCTGCGGCAAGGCGAGCAAACCGGTGAGTAGGGTGGCTACGATCAGGTGTCTCATAGGTTCCTCTCTGGAAAAAGTTGATCGGAGTGAGCGTCGCTCTGGCACACGTAGCCCGACGCTCATCGAATGATCGATTGCTTCGCCCTGGTCGAGCATGGCGAGATGGGACAGAATGCATGCCTTCGGGGCAGGCGAATCCGATTCGCGGGCGCCCGCCGGTGGCAAACAGGGGAAGGATTTTTTGTCGTTCGACATCGATTGGGTCCGCAGCCGCTTCCCAGCGCTCGATACCGACTGGGCATTTTTCGACAACGGAGGTGGATCCCAGATCCTGCAGCCGGTGCTCGACCGCATCGGCGAATATCTGCTCACGTCCAACGTGCAGCACGGGGCCTCCTACGAGGGATCGCAGCTCGCGAGTGCCCGCCTGCGCTCGGCCGAGGAAGCCGTGGCGACGCTCATCAACGCGCGCCACGCTTCCGAGGTGGTCATGGGCGGTTCGAGCACGCTGCATCTCCAGACGCTCGCAACGTGCTTTGGGGAGACGCTCGATCCCGGGGACGAGGTAATCGTGTCGAGCGGGGATCACGAGTCGAACATCGCTCCCTGGCTCGCCTTGGAACGTCTTGGAGTCCACGTGAAGTTCTGGGACGGGCACGGTCGGTCTCGTCAGTTACGCGTCCACGACCTCGAGTCGCTCCTGAGCCCGCGCACCAAACTCGTCGCCGTGACGCACACGTCGAACATCCTGGGCACCATCAACCCGATCCGGGAAATCGCGGACTCGGTGCATAAAAGGGGCGCGCTGCTTTGCGTGGACGGTGTCGCGTACGCTCCGCACCGGGCGATCGACGTTCAGGCCCTGGACGTCGACTTCTACGCCTTCTCGTTCTACAAGACGTACGGGCCGCATCACGCGATGCTGTACGGGAAACGCGAACTGCTGCTCGAGCTACCGAGTCGCAGCTTCTTCTTCATCGCGAAGGACGACGTGCCGTACAAGTTCCAGCCGGGTGGCGTGAACTACGAGTTGAGTTACGGCATGATCGGGTTGATGGACTATCTGGACGAGGTTGCGTACCGAGGCGCCCCATCGGATGCGGCATCAGGCGAAGCCCCCGCCGCCGGTCGGCACGGCCGAGCCGCGGTCGAGTCTGCTTTCGCGATGATCGCAGAGCACGAAGAGGCGCTGAGTTCCCGGCTGCTCGACTTCCTCAGAGGCCGCACGGGTGTGCGCATTATCGGCCACGACATCGCCGATCGAAATCTCCGAGTCCCCATCGTCTCCTTCGTCGTCGACGGGATGTCAAGCTGCGAAGTGGCGACGTGCATGGACGAGCACCGGGTCGCGATCCGATTCGGTCACTTTTACTCGCCGCGCCTGCTCAATCTGCTGGGGATCGACGCGGACGAGGGTGTCGTTCGGGTGAGCATGGTGCACTACAACACGCTATCGGAAGTGGACCGCCTCACGACTGCGTTGGACTCGATTCTCCCGGGCTCCGGCCTCAGGTCCCGCAATACGTGACGTAAGGGCCGAACTCGTCGGGATCCGGACCCTCGTAGTCCTCCAGACCGGCGCGCCTCTCGAAGGGTCGCTCCAACACCTCGAGGAGTCTTTCGAACGGACCGAAGTCGGACGAGCTCGAAGCGGCGACCAGCGCCTGCTCGACCAAGTGGTTACGGGGGATATAGGCTGGATTGACCCGATCCATTTCGGCGGCCAGGGCATGCGAGTTCCCGCCTCCCTCCGCTAGGCGCGCCGACCAGCGAGCCAGCCAGGGATCCAGTGCGGTCGGGTCGTCGAACAACGCCCGCGCGGGGCTCATGTCGCCACGAAGACCCTCCGCCAAGTGGCGAAACAGCAGGGTGAAGTCCACATGCTGCCCGTCCATGGCGGTGTGCAGATCGTTTACCAAGTCCTGGTCACCGTCTTTCCTGGTGCCCAGCCCCAGCTTGGCCTGCATCTCTGTTTGCCAGATATCCTGATAGATGGTCGGGAACTCATCTATGGCATCGGTCGCCACCTCGACGGCGTGTGCGGTGTCCTGGGGATCTATGAGAGGCAACAGCGTTTCGGCAAGACGAGCCAGGTTCCACTGAGCGATGGCCGGCTGGTGTCCATACGCGTAACGGCCGCGGCGGTCGATCGAGCTGAAGACGGCCACCGGGTCGTAGTCGTCGATGAACGCGCACGGCCCGTAGTCCAGCGTTTCGCCGGAGATGGCCACGTTATCCGTGTTCATCACGCCGTGGACGAAGCCGACCGACAACCACTGAGCCACGAGGGCCGCCTGACGGTCTCGGACGCGCCGGAGCAGGCCCAGATAGCGGTCGCTTGCGTCCGTCAGATCGGGATCGTGACGGCGGATCGCGTAATCGGCCAGTTGACGCAATTGTGCCGTCTTTCCACGGGCCGCGAAGAACTGAAAGGTGCCCACCCGCAAGTGACTCGCGGCCACGCGCGCGAGGACCGCGCCCGGCTCTGGA
>JAPYQK010000259.1 GCA_029941275.1 Longimicrobiales bacterium
GCCGGTCACCCGGCTCTCCCCGGTCGGAAGCGCGACCCACGCCACCGGCGATGTTGCCAACCCGCTTGGGACGGAGCGGGAATCTTCGTAGAAGACCGACACTTGCAGATCGTCGTGGCGACTCAACCCGTCCGCCAAGGCCAGCAAGTATTGCATATAGCCTCCGTGGCCGACTGCGCTCGCGGGATTGAGAATCCCGACCCGCAGCCTCTCGCTCTTCGACATCGGCTCAGTGGCCCTGTGCGGGCGACGAGATCGTCTTTGATAGTACCTCACCGAGGGCGGCGGCGACTTGCCTCACTTCACTCTCGGTCAAAGTAGGGCCGCTGGGCAAATAGAAGCCCGTTGCCCCTGCAACGTTAGCCTTGGGGCAGTCGTCGGGCGTCGTCCACCCCTGCCCCTGGAAAATTTCCTGCTGGTTCGCCGGGACGAAGCCTTCCCTCGTCTCGACTCCTTGTGCGGCCAGAGAGCGCATGACCTCGGCACGCCGGGCAGCCGCCCCACCGAGCAGGGCCACGTGATACATCCAGTAGACATTGCGGGCATACGATTTTTCGACGGGCAACTGGAGCAGTTCCTGGTCGCGCAACAGTCCAGTGTACCTGGCAGCCGTCGCCCTCTTGCGATCGATGATGTCCTCGACGCGCTCCAACTGGGCGCAGCCAATGGCTGCCTGGAGGTTCGTGAGCCGATAGTTGAAGCCAAGGTCGGCGTGCATGAATTTGTTGTCCTGGCCGAAGGCCAAGCTCTTCAAGGACCGTGCCCTCTCGGCCAGCTTGGGGTCTTTGAGGGTCAACATGCCACCCTCACCGGTGGTGAGGATCTTATTTGCGTAGAAGCTGAAACACCCGATGTCACCGATGCCGCCCACCTTCCGGCCCTTGTAGAGCGCCCCGTGCGCTTCGGCGGCGTCCTCGATCACAGCGAGCCCGTGACGCCCCGCGACGTCCATCACCGGATCCATATCCACGGGGTGGCCAAAGAGGTGAACAACGATGATCGCCTTCGTACGGCTCGTCACCCTGGCCTCGAGCAACGTCGGATCGAGATTCCAGGTGTCCGTCTCGATGTCGATTGGGACTGGGACCCCGCCCTGGTAGAGTACCGCGAAGAACGTGGCCATGTTGGTCAGCGTCGACACGAGCACCTCATCGCCGGGTCCGATCCCAAGCGTCGCCAGAGCGAGATGAAGTGCCGTCGTGCCACTGTTCACGGCGACCCCGTGCGGACACTCGCAGAACTCGGCGAATCCCTCCTCGAAAGCCGGAAGGTAGTCGCCAAAGAAGCCTGAAATCGCGCCTTGGGCCATGGCGTCGTTCACATTGCGCGCCTCCGCCTCGCCGAGCAGCGGAATGCAAACCGGGATACGGCGCTCTGTCACGGGCTCAGGCCGGCCTCGGCCAGAGAGGCTCCTCGAGGCGATAGGTATCCTCTTCGTACTGCTTTCCCCGTCGAGGTCCGTGGGCGCAGGCGATGAAGGTCGAGTCCTCGATCGCCACGAATGTGTGCCGGATCGTAGGCGGCGTCGTCAACAAATCGCCGGGTTGGAGGACACGTTCCTCTACCGGTCCGTCGGCCTCCTGCTCCAGCACCCGCATACTTCCACTGATGAGGTAGGTGTACTGGATAGTCTGTTTGTGGTAGTGGTTCCCGCGGACTGCACCCTCCGTCGAGCTAATGATGGTCACGCACTCGACATCGTTGTCCTCGAGGATGTCGGTAATGGCCCCGCGGTCGTCCTCGTGGGCGGGCTTTCTATGAACGACGTTCATTCTCCCTCTCTCGTACTGTCAGGGTGAGCGCGTGCCAACCGCCGGGACTCGGCGTAAAGGCATCCTAATCCACAATTCGCGGCGTCGGGATGGGGATGATGAATCGGCCACCACGGCGCCGATATTCATCGAGGTTACACATGATCTCGTCGGCGAAATTCCAGGCCAGAAGCAGGGCAAAGTCCGGCTGAACACGGAGCAGCTCCTCGTCGGGCACGACAGGAATATGCCCCCCGGGGGTGAACCGGCCGATCTTGAGCGGAGACTTCTCGGTGACGAAATCGAGAACCTGTTTGCCGAGCCTGCAGTAGTTCAAGAGCGTCATCCCCTTCGCGGGCGCACTTAAGCCGACGACAGTCTTCCCCTCGATCTTGAGCCCGTGCAACAGCGCCAGCAGGTCCTGGCGGTTCTGGCGCACGGCACTGGCGAACGTAGAGAGGGTTTCCCGATCGTGAAGTCCGCTCTCCTCCTCCTCGGCCAGGAGCCGTTCGACCTCCGGGCTCACCGGGCGCCGTCCAGTCCGGCCCACGAAGATCCTCAGGGACCCACCGTGAATCTCCATCCGCTGGACGTCGAACACCTCCATGTCGAACCGTCGGAAGAATTTCACGACGGGCCGTACGGATATGTAAGACAGGTGCTCGTGGTAGATAGTATCGTACTCGGTGTCCGCGACGAGGTTGGCGAAGTAGGGGGCCTCGATGATCAACGCACCGTCGTCGTCAAGAAGCAGCACCACGGCCTCGGCGAAGGACGCCAGGTCATCGATGTGGGCGAACACGTTGGTACCCGTGATGACCGAAGCGCGCCCCTTGGCCGCCACAATCTCCCGGGCGGAGTCCGCGCCGAAGAAGGCACAGGTGGTATCGATACCCCTTTCCACTGCCTTTTCGACGATGTTGGGCGCGGGGTCGACCCCGTGCACCCTCATTCCGTTGCTCTTGAAGGCCTCGAGCAGTACGCCAACGTTGCTACCGATGTCCACGACCAACTGATCGGGCTCCAAGCCGAGCTCCGACACCACCGACCCGGCGAAGCCCGCCCAGTGGTCACGACCGGCCTGCGTCGTGGAGGACTCGTACGGGTAGTCGTTCTGATAGAGGATCTCCGGCGCAACTACATACCCGAGCTGCGCCAGCCCGCAGTCCTCACACATCCAGACCTGTAGCGGATAGTACGTGTCCGGTTGACGCAGCTGCTCAGCGGTCTTGAACTCGTCGGCGGGGGGGGTGGAGCCGAGGTCGAGAAACTCGAAGAGCCGTCGACCCTCGCACATCCGACACTTCATGAGCGCTCCTCTCTCGGCGTTTCCCCCGCCATCTCTTCCATCAAGGCATCGAGGATGCGTCCGTCGATCCAACGCAGGCTCGAACCGCACGAGCTGCAGGAGGATCCCTGCCATTCGATGGGAGTCCGGCACGTGCCGCAGAGGAAGACGAGCGGCTTCGCCTCGGAGTCACCGCCATGTTTACGCACGGTGACGATGAAGTGCTGTCCCCTCTTCGGAAAGAGCGTTCCCACCACTGCGTCGGCGGCCGAGGAAAGCATCGACAGCACTTGAGACGGAAAAACGGAACCGATCCAATCGAAACCGAGCAAGAAGCCGTAGGACTGGAGGAATGAAACTTCTCCGTAAGGCTCGGCAAGCGAGATTAGATCGTCAACATCGAAGAAATAGAGGTGCTCCTCTCCATGCCCCACCTCCATTCTCAG
>JAPYQK010000260.1 GCA_029941275.1 Longimicrobiales bacterium
CGTTTACGTGGGGCTTCGTTCGTTCGAATTTCGCCTTGCCCATCGTTCTTTCCTCTTGGCTCTTTATCCGTAACGGACCGCGATCAACCGCCGTTCGCGTTGATGATCTCTTCAGCCTTGCTCTTCGGCACTTCTTCGTAATGTGCGAACTGCATGGTATAAACAGCGCGACCCTGGCTCAATGAGCGCAGGGTCGTTGCGTAACCGAACATCTCTCCGAGCGGGACGCTGGCCCCAATAATCTGGGCGTCACCGCGGTCCGTCATCCCGCCAATCTTACCTCGTCGGGAGGAGAGGTCACCGATGATATCCCCCATATAGTCTGAGGGCGTTACCACCTCGACATCCATGACCGGCTCCAACAGGACCGGGGCTGAGCGTTTCACTCCGTTCTTGATGGCCATGGATCCGGCGATCTTGAACGCCATTTCACTCGAGTCCACGTCGTGGTAGGACCCGTCGACCAACTCGACTTTCAAGTCGATGACCGGGTACCCTGCCAGGACGCCAGAATCGAGTGCTTCTTTGATCCCCTGTTCTACGGAGGAGATATACTCCCGTGGAATCACGCCACCTTTGACACGGTCCTCAAACACGAACCCGGCGCCTGGCTCGGCCGGCTCGATGTTGATGACCACGTGGCCGTACTGTCCACGTCCCCCGGACTGCCTGACGAACTTACCCTCGATCTTCTCCGAGCGGTTTCGGATGGTCTCCCGATACGACACCTGGGGACGTCCGATGTTGGCCTCCACGCTGAACTCGCGGCGAAGCCGATCGACGATGATCTCCAGGTGCAGCTCACCCATACCACTGATGATGGTCTGGTTGGTCTCCTCGTCGGTATGCACGCGGAACGTGGGGTCCTCGTCAGCCAGTTTTACGAGCCCGTTTGTGAGCTTGTCCTGATCGACCCGGGTCTTCGGTTCGATTGCCACCGAAATCACTGGCTCGGGGAACTTCATGGCTTCAAGGATGATCGGATGGTCCGGATGGCAAATCGTATCACCCGTCTTGACGTTCTTGAGACCGATCACCGCCGCGATGTCACCTGCAAAAACCTCTTCGCGCTCCTCACGCTTATTCGCGTGCATCTGCAGGAGCCGCCCGACCCTTTCCTTGCGATCCTTCGTGGCGTTAAGAACGTAGCTTCCCGAGGGAAGTGATCCTGAATAGACCCGCACGTAGGTCAGCTTCCCGACGTACGGGTCAGTCATGATCTTGAACGCCAATGCGCTGAAGGGCTCATCGTCGGACGCGCTTCGGGCAACTAACGTTTCATCGTGCTGAGGCAAGTGGCCCTGGATGGCCGGAATGTCCACCGGCGACGGAAGGTAGTCGATCACCCCGTCCAACATCGCCCGCACGCCTTTGTTCTTGAAAGCGGAGGCGCAGAAGACAGGAAAAAGCTTGCCGGAAATCGTCGCGGACCGAATGGCGCTAGCGAGCTCATCGTCTGTGAGTTCTTCACCACCCAAGTACTTCTCGAGCAGCTCGTCGTGGTGCTCGACGGCCGCCTCCATGACCTCGTGTCGCAACTCGGTGATTTTCTCGATCAATGTGTCGGGCACTTCGCCCTCCTCCACCGTCGCACCGAGTTCGTCCTGATAGTGCAACGTCTTCATTCGGACGATGTCGACAATCCCCGTAAAGAGTTCGCCTTCACCGAGCGGATACTGCACGGGGAAGGCGTTGGCTCCCAACCTCTCTTTCATCATTTCGACGACGTGTTCGAAGTCAGCACCCGTGCGGTCCATCTTGTTCACCAGAGCGATGCGCGGAACGCCGTAGCGGTCCGCCTGTCGCCACACTGTCTCTGATTGCGGCTCGACACCCCCGACCGCACAAAAGACTGCCACGGCACCGTCGAGCACTCGCAACGAGCGCTCCACTTCAGCAGTGAAGTCCACGTGCCCGGGTGTATCGATGATGTTGATGCGGTACTCGGTATCGAAGCGATCCCAATGGCAGGTGGTGGCAGCCGAAGTGATCGTGATCCCCCGCTCCTGCTCCTGCTCCATCCAGTCCATGGTGGCGGAGCCATCGTGCACTTCACCCACACGGTGGAGTCGTCCCGTATAGTAGAGCACCCTTTCCGTCGTCGTCGTTTTACCGGCGTCGATGTGCGCCATGATCCCGATATTGCGCAGATGGTCTAGGGGAGTACGTCTGGACATCTATAATCTCTCTATTCAGAAATCTCTCTAATGAAAACTCAAAACCTCGTCCAGAAAAAAACGCACGAACGGCTCGAAGCCGGAAGTGCGCTTCCGGCCGCCGCATTCCATCCCGCCGGCAGCCTCCGCACTCCGTGCCTCGACGCTCATGCGCGAGACCGCGAGTTGAGTCCTCTCCGCCGCTAACTACTGGCGGCAGGGAGACCCGAGCGGATTTTAACTACCAGCGATAGTGGGCGAACGCTTTGTTCGCCTCCGCCATCCGATGCGTGTCGTCCTTTTTCTTAATGGTCGCTCCCTCTCCCTTGGCCGCTGCCAGGAACTCAGATGCAAGCCGTTCGGCCATCGTCTTCTCGCTTCGATTGCGAGCAAAGCTGATCAACCAACGACTCGCCAACGCGGTCCGGCGTTCCGGCCGAACCTCAATCGGGACCTGATATGTGGCACCGCCAACTCTACGACTCTTCACCTCGAGCGCAGGTTTGGCATTCGTCAGCGCCGTGGTGAAGATGTTCAGGCCGGGTTGGCCCGAGCGCTCCTCACACATGGTCAACGCCCCGTAAAATATCTTTTCAGCAAGGGACTTCTTCCCATCGACCATGAGGTTGTTAATGAACTTCGTGACCTCGGTCGACCCGTATCTCGGGTCGGGAGTAAGCTCCCTCTTTACTGCTCGCGAACGACGGCTCATCCTGTAATCCTCTACTTAGGCCGCTTGGCGCCATATTTCGAACGGCCCTGCCTGCGGTCGCCCACGCCCGACGCGTCCAACGTACCTCTCACCACGTGATACCGTACACCGGGCAGGTCCTTCACACGCCCACCGCGGATGAGCACGATCGAGTGCTCCTGCAAATTGTGTCCCTCCCCGGGGATGTACGACGTCACTTCAAACCCGTTCGTCAGCCGTACACGGGCCACCTTCCGCAGAGCCGAATTCGGCTTCTTCGGCGTGGTCGTGTACACCCGAGTACAGACCCCCCGTTTCTGGGGACTCTTCTGTAACGCAGGGGACTTGTTCTTCTTCTGAAGCTCGCGACGTCCCTTGCGAACGAGTTGGTTGATGGTTGGCATACCATCCGGGGTTCAATGAGTAAAAAAAACGCGCCACTCAGCGCGATTTAGACCTGGAGCCGCCGGCACTTCGACGCCTCCGTGGGACAGACTGGGAAACTTAAACGAGGCGTAATTGAGTGTCAACGGGGCTAGACACCCCAAAAACCCGCGCCGGGTGGAGGATTCTGAAGGGTGGGCGCAGGGCTACGCTTTCGGTCGCCTCGGAGGGGG
>JAPYQK010000261.1 GCA_029941275.1 Longimicrobiales bacterium
CGATATCGACGATGGTTCACCGCCGTCCCGGTATTGAATGGAACAGAAAACACATGTGATGTCCGCAAGTGGCACAAAGCCGACATCGGCCTGATGCCGCCCAATGCTCGAGCCGTGCCAACAACGGAAGTGAAAATCGTTTCATTGCGGCTATAGATTCCTGACTTGGGCTGCTCTTCAGCTGCCGGACCTATCTACAATTATCCGTGTGGATCCCTCTTCCACTGGTGTTTCGCGCCTTCGGGGCGCTCTGCCAGGAGTAGACATCCACGAACACTGGACAAGCTATCGAGTTGAAAGAAGTAGGCTGGCATCAGGTTGCCGATCTTGAACGCCAAATTACGGTTCTATATCGTTGTTGCCATGGTCAGTCGTAAATTTTCTACAGGAACCCGGATGTCAGGGCCAAAAGACGACGGAAACATTGCCGAAGCGTTCAACCATTTGGCGGACCAATGGGACGACTTGTGCGGGCCGGGCTCCTTGCTCGCGAATGAGTTTCGTGCCCATGGATCTTTCTTGCGCAGGATCTGCGAAAGACTGGGACTGCCGAGGGTGTTGGACATTGGCTGTGGCACCGGGCACCACCTCATTCACTTGGCTCCCTGGATTTCAGAGGGGGTTGGAATCGACTTTGCCACGCGCATGATCGAACGCGCGCGGGCCAATACCGTCGCGGCCGGGATCGACCACGTACGCTACGCGGTGACCGAGGCGTCGATGCTCGACCGGAATAATCCCGGACAGTTTGATCTAGCCCTTTTCATTGGCACACTGGAACATGTTACCCAACCCGCAAAGGCCCTCGAAGTGACCCGGAGTGTCCTGGCGAAGGGAGGCCGGATCGTGGTTATCATGCCGCATCGCGCCAACCTGTTCTTCTTCCTCCGGCGATTGCGTCAGAGTGGCAACGGGCGGATCTTCAAGTCCGACTGCTTGTATACCGTGGGGCGTCTGCGCCGCTTGGCGGAATTGAGCGGGCTGTCGGTGGAATTGGTTCATCCTCTGCCATTCTCGATCAACCGCCCCGGTGAGGTCCCCGTTCCGCCGTTTTGGCGCATCATCGCGGCCATCCTTAGGCTCATACCCACGGCACCGACTCGCGGGGCCTTTGCCCTGGTGCTCAAGGAAGCGCAAGAAGATCCACGTGCCCCACCGTGAGTTGGCAAGAGCCTTCTTCGACCAGCCATCGCCGCCGCTCGGCCCAGGCCTCGATCCGACCCGACTCCCACGGAACCAACTCGCGGCAGGGTCTAGCCGCATCCTCGATCAGGGTGTGGTGCATGGCCATGTGCTCCGGCATAATGTGCCAATCGCTACGCTCGGTCAGCACGCGATATCCGATGTTGCGGAGGCGCCTAGCCATGTACTCTCCCGCCCGCGGCCCCATGGCCGGCCCGAACCCAGCGTCGCGCTGCTGATGTCTGTTGAACCATTCAACGATTACCTCGTCGTCCGGATCGCGCGGCGCCCAGACCCGGCGGCCGTCGTAAGTCAACGTCACGGCCACCGCCGCGCCCGCGTCGTGGCAACGCTGGGCCAAATCATCAAACCAAGCTGGTCCGATCAAATCCGCCAGTGCCGAGGCCGTGACCAAGCGAAAACGTCTGAAGTCGATCTTATCCAACTCCCGCATCAGGTCCAGGTGATGACACTCCACCGCCCAGCGCCGTCTCCCGCAACGGAAAAGGGTCGCGTCACCCTCCCGCTCCACGGTCCAACCCTGCCTATGGGCCCATTGCTCGGTCTCGCCCTCGACGGACTGGAGCAAGAGATGATCGATATCGACCAGCATCCAACTCTGATCGCAAGGCAGACGAGGTGCAAGATAGCGGAAG
The DNA here is from genome assembly GCA_029941275.1 of Longimicrobiales bacterium. Taxonomy (GTDB): domain Bacteria; phylum Gemmatimonadota; class Gemmatimonadetes; order Longimicrobiales; family Gaopeijiaceae; genus UBA822. The sequence goes on from JAPYQK010000261.1 coordinate 1,839, forward strand.
TTAGCCCCGGTGCCGGAGCCGAGATCCAGGACGGACAAGGGTTCGTCGTGCTCGAGGGCAAAGGGAGCCAACTGGCGCGTCAGGTGCTCGTTCCGAGCCACGGCGTCGAAGCTCTCCCGAAGTGCCAGCCAGTCAGCGGCGACCCGGGTCATACGCGCCAGACTTCTTCGGCGAATTGGATGGTGGCCTCCGCCCAGGTCGGCAGCAGCCGCCCCGCCGCAAGCGCGCCTGCGGAGAGCCGCGCCCGAAGCGACGGATCATTGATCACGGCCTCCAGGGCCCGTGACAGACCTGTCGGGTCCCTCGGCTCAACGAGGAGTCCGGCGGTTCGGGGAACAACCTGGGGGATGGCCCCACCGGTCGTCGACACCACTGGTAGCCCGTGCGCCAGCGCTTCGGCCAGCGCCATGCCATAGGACTCAAAGACGGAGGCCAGGACGAATACGTCGGCCCTACCGTAAACCTCCGCCAACGCTTCTTGAGGCATCTCTCCGGCAAGTCGGCCCCTCTTTTCCAGTCCATGACGAGCGATCGTCCGACGAAGGGCCGCAACAGTGGCCGGCTCCCTATCGACGGACCCGACGCATTCGAGCTCCCACACCAGATGTTTCAACTTGGCCAAAGCTTCCATCAGGAACTCATGCCCTTTGCCCTCGGTCACGGCCGCGACACACAGCAGCCGGACAAATCCGGACCTCTTCGATCCGCGTGCAGAGGATGCCGGGTCCGTCCCAGGAACCACCACGCCGATCCGCGACCGGGCAACACCGGTACAGATCAGCAATCTCCTGACGGTCTGACTAGGAACAATGATACGAGAAGCCATTGCCAGACCATGCGCTTCGCGCGCGCACAACTCCCGACGAGCCACATCCGGCACTTCCGTAGCTTGCGCCACGGGCAGATGCAGGAGGACGACGATGCGAAGACGGGCCGTGTGACAGGTCAACAAGTCGTACAATGCCGGAAGGATGAGGCCGTCGACGACGATGCGGGCACCCTCGGGAAGGGCACATAAGATGTCCCTGGCCACCCGCCGCGTGGTATCGTCCCCGTGCTCAAACTTAACAGGGATTTCGTGAACATCAATCACCAACCCAAGGGCCCGCAGCCCATGGACAATCCGCTTGTCGTAGAGGGTGCCGCCCGTTAGCCATTCTAAGCTCCCGGGCACCAGAACGGTCAGGTCAGCCATCGTCGTCCGCATCCAACCGCCCTTCGAAAGAGGCCCAGGCCACAGGGGATTCCCGCAGGATAACCTTCAGCGACTCGGGCTGGTCTTGGTCTATACCCAAGGCGCCGGTGCGGATGCGCACGGCGAGGCTCTGGAAGATCGCCTGGGCAAGGACCTCGGTTGTGGTATTGGCGCCCCGGAAGTCCGGGTGATTGTCAAGATTGCGGTAATCCAGGTCTGCCAGCGCCTCGCGCAGCAACTGCCGCACCTGACCTATATCGAGGACCACTCCGTGAGCGTCCAAGCGCGGGCTGCGAAACTCTGCCTCGACCACATATGTCGCGCCGTGCAGGTTTCGCGCCGGGCCGAATATTTCACCCTTCAGGCTGTGGGCGATCATGACGTGATCGCTTACGGTGACCGTGAACATGCGTCCTCCTCAGTCATAGAC
>JAPYQK010000262.1 GCA_029941275.1 Longimicrobiales bacterium
ACGCAAGGAAAAGCAATGCGGTGAAAAGGAACTGCCTCGCGATCATCTTGTGATCGGTCGAGAAAATATAAGTCCGGATGAAACCGAGCTCGTGATGCTCGGTGTGATCGGCGTGCGTTTCTGTCGCAGTCGTCGTGCTCATCAGTCGTCCTCCGCTGCGGCTTGCTGCTCGGCGAGCCAATTCTGGAAATCAGCTTGTGAGTGGACGATGACGGTCCCCCCCATGCGATAGTGGCCAAGGCCGCAAAGTTCGGCGCAGGCGAGGGTGAATTCTCCGGTACGCGTCGCCTCGAACCAGACGGGTGTGGTCATGCCGGGCACCGCATCCTGCTTCACCCGGAATTCAGGGAGGAAGAAGGAGTGGATCACGTCCTCGGCTTCCAACTGGACCACCACGGGCTGATCGACCGCCATGTGAAGGACGTTTAGCGAGGTGAAGTCGTCGGATGTGTCGAACTGGCCGTCTGCACCGGAGTAGGTGGCGGTCCACTCGAACTGAGCGCCCATGACGTGGATCGGATACGCGTCGGGCGGGATGAGATCGGGATCACGGATTTCGTCCCAAATGCCCTTCGAGTAGAAAGCCAGAGCCACCACGATGACGAACGTGACCGACGTCCAGACGACCTCGGCTTTGTTGCTGCCGTGGATGTACTCGGCCTTTCGCCCTTCCTTGTGGCGGTACTTCACCATAAAAACCAACAAAGTGATTTCCGTAGCGAAGAACACGATACCCGTGATCCAAAGGATCACGTAGTACATGTTGTCCAGAGCTGGTCCGAACGTCGAAACCGTCTCTGGCATGAGCCAGGAAAAATTCATCCCACTCGTCTCCCGATCTTGCGTGTGAGTCTAGCTGTGGCAGTAGTAAAACGGCAGCCGGTCCTTATGTAAACGGACCGGCTGCCCTCGAAAAATAATTACGATGCACTGAAAGTGAACGAAACCTCGGCGGTCTGGCCCGTGGCCACCGTCACGTTCTGCGTCTGGGTACCGTACAACTCGTGCCACGCTTCGACCACGTAGTCGCCCGGAGGCAGCGTGGAAAGGCTGAAAGCGCCTGTACCGTCTGAAACTGAGTGGAACGGATGATCGAGAACGCCGATGTAAGCGTTCATCCATCCGTGCACGTCGCAACGCAGGGGAACCATGACCTCGGCGGACCCGAAGGCGCGCGTGGTCTCCATAGCGACCGGCTGGCTGCTGTTGAAGCCGCGGTTGATCTCGGGCGATGCGTTGATGTTGTGCAGCAGGCCGTCGCTGTTCCGAATCGTGATGTCTTGACCGGCCATCACGCCCAGCACATGCGGTTCGTAGATACATCCGTCCTGGTCGAGCAGGACCGGCCCAGGCGTCGGGAACGTCAGACTCTCAAGACCTTCCTTCACGTAGACGAACACGTTGGCCAGAGTGCCGTTGCCGTTCACGACGACTTCCTGGACCATCGGCGTGGACGCGTGCTTCGCCGCACAGACGGCTTCGCCGCCCATGTCGATCGTGGCCATGCTGGGGGCGGTCCCCTCGAACATGATGGAGCCAGCGATGTTACCGGCTGTCGCCGCGTCCACGGGGTTTTCGACAGCCGCTTCACCACCGCCGCCACCACCACCACCACCACCGTCTCCGCCGCCGCAGCCGGCCATGACCAACAGTGCGAGTGCAGGCGCGACGATTCCGCGCAATTCAATTCGATCCAACATTATGCCTCCAATACGCTAAAGAATTCAGCTAATCGCTGTTTCACTCACTACTTCTCCGCCCGCCCGCTCCTTCTTCTGGGCGTTTCCTACCACTAAGAACCCCAGGACCACCGTCAACAACATGGCCAGTGCGGGGGCCACGTATACCGTTACGGGAGTGGGGTCCTCAAGAAATAAAAAATACCAGGAACTTACCGCACCCCTGGTACCCGATTCCCCGTTATCCCCGTCCCAAGCGAACAAGGCCAGCGGAATGGCCTCGCCGGTCACGAAATCGAGATCGGCGTCATTCTCCGTCACGAGAGGCCTGGTGAACATCACCTGCCACTGCCCGTCTGCATGGGAGGCGTCTACTGTAAGGTTTTGCCCGTCCGATTGGAAGACCTCGGTACCGACTCCGCGGCCCTCGCCTTCGAGGGCGTTGGCACTGTCACTCTGCCATTGCCAGAGATAGACGGGCCGGCGGTTGTCACCGCTCAGGAAGAATGGCATCTCCATGCCGTCCGGCATCTGCATTGGGAACTGGACCATCAGTTGATCGGGCGTCGGCCCTTCATCCTGGGGGTCCCCCTCCTTCGGCTGCATGGCAGAGATCACCTGGGACTTGAAGTCGGCCCACAAAGGATCGGGGCTGTTGTTGGGATCGCTCCAGGAAACACGAAGCGCCACTGTTTCTCCGTCGTGCGCAGCTTGCACCCAAACCCCGTCCACTCGGGGATCGAACCAGCGGGGCGACACGATGATCTGTCCAACGAGCGGTAGGTATGCCCGCTCGACTCCTTCCCAAGCCTCGTCGTTGACCGATGACGGGATAGGAGCGTCCTCGAAGAGTACGCCCCGGACCACCTCCGTGATGCCCGGCGGGTCCTCGGGCGAAAGGCTGCGAGCGTAGTGCGCGAGGGCCCAGAGTTGGTCGTTGGTGATGACGCCAGCTGTGACGACATCGGCCAAACTAGGCATCGGGGTGCCGTCCAGTCCTGTTAGCAGTCGACGGTAAATGTCCTCGACGTCTCCTCCGCCGTTGAACAGCCAGTTTTCCGTCAGGTCAGCCGCGCGAATCGGAAATCCCGCGTCATCTGCCAGTGTCGTCGAGGACTCTCCATCCCCTCGACCCCCGTCCCCGTGGCACGCTGCGCAATCCGCTACATCCCGGAAAAGCTGCTCACCTTCAGCGAGTACGTCATCGCTGACCCTGGTTGGGCTACCGAAATCGAGCGCTTGGGGGACCTGATCGGGAGAAAAGAAACGCGAGAAAGACTTGAGGTACTGAACAAGGGCATCCCTCTCGTCGTCCGAAAGGAGTTCCTCCCAGCCCGGCATTGTCGTGCCGGGCATCCCCCGGTCGATGATGGCGAGAATGTCCTCATCCGTCGGGAGCTCGCCGCTGGCGGTCGAACGAATTTGGTACAGGGCCTGGGTGAAGTCTCGCGGGCGAGGAAGCATGTAGCCGGCGGCCGAGCCGTTGCCCGTTCCGTCCACGCCGTGGCAGCCTGCACACCAGCGGTCATAGGTCACTTGTCCGAGGTCATCGCCGTCCTGGGCGCTCAGGCTGCCCGCAGTCAGTGCTGACGCAACGGCCACCAAAACGACCGTCGCCATTCGTTTAGGCACACCGAAACCACTTGGCACACCGGGGTCACCCTCGCTCATCGCACCTCTCGTCAACGCGGGCATCATTCGGCCTCCCCCTCTCCGCCTTCTTCCTCGAAGGTGCGTGGCTCGTGGCCGGTCTGTTCATACAA
>JAPYQK010000263.1 GCA_029941275.1 Longimicrobiales bacterium
AGTCAGAGCTTCGGTGGGCAGTGGCGTGGACGATGTGGAGGGCGGTCCACCGGAAATCCTCGCTGACGATGCGGCGGGCGGTCCGGCTGCTACGGATCTCCCGCATACCGAAGGGATCGCTGCCTTTGGCGTGAGAGTCGTCCCCCAACCCGAGTGTCTCCTGACGGTCCTTGCCATAGACATGGAGAGTCAGACTCCCGTCGAGGGTGCGAAGGTTGTTGTGCACCCTTACAACACCCTGACGGACGAGCGCGGCGTTGCGGAACTGAGGGTGCCGAAGGGCGAGTACAGACTTTTTGTTTCGGGGAAAAGGTATTTCCCTTTCCGCAGCGACGGCGACGTTAAAGCAGACGTTACGATAAGGGCGGAGCTGGCTTTGGACTTGGAACTCTCCGATGCCGATATCTGGTCATGACTCCACCCCCAGCCCCGGAATGCGAGCGAACTCTCTGATGTTGAAGCTTACAGTCTGTGTGATTGGGTTGGCGTGCGTCGTCGCCTCGCCTGCCGGTGCACAACAGGGGATCGACCCGGTCCTGTTCGAGCAGGGTCAGCAACTCTATCAGGAGAACTGCGCGCTTTGCCATCAGGACTCAGGCGGCGGGGATGCTCCCACGTTCCCTGCGCTGGGGGGCGATGACCGACTCGGCGACCCCGTCCGAATCGTCCGCAGTATCCACCAGGGCGGGAGGCGGATGCCTCCATTTCCGAATTTGGCCGCGGAGGAAATTTCCTCCTTGGCAAATTACATCCGCAATGCTTGGGCGAATGATTTTGGCGCGGTGAGTACGGAAGAGGTGTCAGCGGTGATGGAGGGGGTCGAGGAAGGCGGTCCCGTGGTGTCGGTCTGGGATGGTGTATTCACGGAGGCCCAGGCGGAACGCGGCGGGGCGGTGTATGAGGGTGCCTGTGGACTTTGCCATGGTCGCAGGTTGAATGGCGCCCCGGACGATCCGGACATGCGCTCAACCCCCCCTCTGGCGCGGGCGAGGTTCCTCCGCGTCTGGGACGGAAGATCGCTTGCCACCCTGTTCGCATACACGCGAGCGACGATGCCGGAAGACAACCCGAGCTCTCTGACAGAGCAGGAGTACGTCGATGTCATCGCCCACATGCTTTCAGTCGGTGGGATGTCAGCGGGAGATGACGAACTGCAACCCGACCCTCAGAGTCTCGCCCGCCTTGTCATTGGACCGCAGCCTTAGGGAAATGCGAGCCGCTAGTTGATCACCACCGTTGCCTGCATCTCCGGGTGCAGGATGCAGAAGATCTGGTAGTTTCCCGGCTCGTCGAACGACACGTCGAACGTAGCGCCCGTGCCCATCAAACCGCTGTCGAATTCGTCCGGGCGGGGATTGATCGCCGATCCGGCCGTGACCGTGTGTGGCACTCCGTCCGCGTTACCGAAACGGATGGTCTCATCCACGTTGGCCACAACGTTACCGAAGCTGAAGTTGATGATCGGTGCGGCCACCGCGTTGTCGTTGCCGACGGTGCGAATCGCGAGCAGCTCGCCCGGCGACGAAGCGAGGGGCCAGACGTTGGGATTGAACATCGCGAACACCCCACCCTGTGGATCGAATTCCGGCACGACGTAAGCGTGCATCATCCAGCTCGGCATCACCGGAACAAAGGTGCCACCGCCCGCCCGGCACTGCTCCGGCGTCGCGGTCGTGGCGTTGACCTCGGCCTCGGAGTTGGCGTCGCTCGCGTTCTCAACGGTGCCGCCGGCGCAGGTGTTGTGGTGCACGTGCCAGTTGTCGAGCTCGCCGGCGAAGGCGTCAGGATGATCCTCGGTGAGTTGAAGGTTGAACACCGCGCCGACGGGCTGGAAGCCGTCTTCACCAATAAACTCGTCACCGTCGCACCGGCCGATGTTGAGCCTCGGGATCCGTTCGCCTCCGTCCTTGGCGAACAGGATCATCTGGGGGCGATCCGGGTTGAACCCGAAGCCCGCCCCAGGGTCGGTCACATGGATGCCCATGTTGGCGCTCTGCGCCGAGGAGATGACGAGGCCCGCCGCGCAGGCGTCGTCTAGCGTCTCATACTGCAGAACAGCCGCCTCGACTCGAGCGAGCTGGTCGACGAGCTCTCCCAAGGTGTTGCGGTCCATCTGGAGGTAGTCGGGGACCTCTCCACCCGCTTCGTAGATCGCCTGGAGTTCGAGATATGAGCACTGCTGGGCGAGCTGTTGGCAGCGGACCTGTGGCCCCAGAGGTCCCTCGATGAGGGTCGCCACGATCTCGTCGCCTTGTCGCTGGTATACGTAGCGGCTGAACCCGTAGGCGCCCACTGGATCGTCCGGCGAAACGTCCGGTAGCGATCGGTCGTCGGACGCGGTAGGCAGATCGGCGACTTGTGCCGAATAGTCAGGGAGGACCGCGACTTCGGGAGCCTCGTTGGTCGTCGAGCATGCGCCCGCGATCAGAACTGCTGCTGCCATGCACCACGTCACTCGTCGCATACCACCCTCCTTGGTCTAGCGGGGACCCCGAGGTCACTACTCGCTTGAGCGAGATTTGAACACGCTTGGACGAAATTTGAGAGTATGAGCCCGCCAACGGTTTGTCGAGCCATCTCTGGATTCGCGAAGGTAGCTGGTCCCGCGGCGACTCCCCACGGTCGTGAGATCGGGCCCGCGGCCCGTACCGAACCCGCCGACCGTATGGCACCCGGCGCAGCGCCCGCTCTCGTACAATTCGCGTCCCCGCCCCGGATCACCGGCCACGGGCTCCGCATCCGCGGCCCCGGACGGCGCGAGGGATCGGACGTAGCCCGCGACTAGGCGCAGCTCTTCTTCGAACAGCCACCGTGAACGGGGCATCGCCGTGCCGGGAATACCTTGGTTCATGATGCGGATCAGCGAGGCGTCGTCCGGCGCCCTCGGAAGCCGTGCCGTCGCCAGAGGCGGACCCTCGCCGCCACCCCCGTTTACGCCGTGGCAACGGCCGCAGCTGGCCATGTAGTGGCTCCTTCCGCGCTGCAGTTCGTCTTGCGAGAGTGCGTCGACATCTTGTGCGAAGGCCGGTAGGACGGTCCCCGCGCCTGCCGACAGGACAAGCGCCACGGAGAAGAAGACGGGGCGCGAAGCCCGCGCGTTCACTCGCAACCGATTCAAGTCAATTCCTCCTTAACGCAGGGGGCGCACCTCAAGTGTCCTCGAGATCGCCGCCGAGAATGGCGTGGAGCCCCCCCCCTACCTGACCCGCATGTACTTCTGGAGATTCCGCGGCACTGGCTCACCGCCGTACATGTTCCCGTCGCGATCCACCGCGACGAACTCAGCCCCGTTTCCGAGTCTGACCGCCGGGTCTCCCCATGGGTAGACGATGAAGTCCGTCACCCAGCCCGTCTCGGCGTCTCCGATCCGGATCCCCATCTCCCAGCCCGGATTCT
>JAPYQK010000264.1 GCA_029941275.1 Longimicrobiales bacterium
GCCGGTAGCCGCGTCGGTCGGCCAGCTCTGTTGATCCGTCTGATAGTTGTATACCGCCAACCGAATGACTTGCATGTCGGAGTTCGCTTCCACCGCCCGAGCTTTCGTGATGGCATGGGTCATTGGGGGCTGCGCGATCGCGGCCAGAATGCTAATGATCAGGACGACCACCAACAACTCGATCAGGGTAAAGCCCCTACGGTCGTTCATAGCCACACGTGTGCCGCGAGCACGCTTTACCGAGCGAACTCGCTTTCGATGGCTATTTCTTGGGCTCTTGTTCTTCATCACGACCTCTTGGTCAATCCAGGATCCGTTCTTAAAGCATCAAGCGTGCCCAGCGGAGCCGGGCCCCGGCCCAAACGTCGTCACATACCCATAAGTCGTAGTCGGACCGTAAGTTACCAAAATGTACGTCATATTTTCTCGATCGCGGGGCATTTGGAGGGAACTCATGCCTTTCCCCTCGAATCGTGCACTTTGCGTGCCCTTGGCGAGGAATCATAGCACTTCACGAACCGGTCCAACGAGCGAAGTCCAGCGCCATTGGCTATTGTGGGAAAAATCATGGTTTTGTATCCCACATTGGGATTCCACCGGCCGGAGAGACGGGGAATGCGCACCAGGGTACGACAATTGTTTCGGATGGTACTACTCGTAGCGGCCTTCGCGGCTTCGCCTGCCTCCGGCCAACAGGGCACACAAGACGGTGAGTGGCACGCCTACGGTGGCGACGCAGGTAGCACCAAGTATTCCTCGCTCGACGCCATCGACCGGAGCAACGTGCAGAACCTCCGAGTCGCCTGGACATGGCGGTCGGTCGACTACGAGCGGCAGGCGGAGGATCCGGACCTCGTGTTCAACGACGTCCTACTCGCCACACCGCTGATGGCCGGGAACACACTCTACACCAGCACCAACCTGGGGCAGGCCGCTGCGATCGATCCGGTGACCGGCGAAACGCTTTGGGTCTACAACGCATTGGCCGAGGGGACCGGTACTGGCCCGGCGCGCGCCACGCGCGGGCTCGGCTATTGGACCGACGGCTCCGACGATCGACTGCTTCTGGTCAGTGGCGAGCATCTGGTCGCGCTCGGCACCCGAACCGGCGAACTCTATCCGGAATTCGGAGACGGTGGAAAAGTAGATTTGCGTCTCGACATGGGGCCGCGTCTCGACCGGTTCAGCTGGAACGCCGCTCCGCTGGTTTGCGGAGATGTCGTCGTCATCGGAGCCGCAATGTCCGACAATCCCAGGCGGCAGGAGACGTCGCCCGGGTACGTGAGGGGCTACGACGTCATGACGGGCGAGCTACGCTGGCGTTTTAATCCGGTACCGCAGCCGGGAGAAGCCGGTAACGAGACGTGGGAGGACGGTTCCTGGGAGTACAGTGGGAACGCCAACGTCTGGTCGTTGATGAGCGCAGACGAGGAGCTGGGTCTGGTATACCTGCCCGTGAGCACTCCGACGAACGACTGGTACGGTGGACATCGGTTGGGCGACAACCTGTTCGCGGAGAGCCTCGTTGCGCTCGACTGCGCAACCGGGGAACGCAGGTGGCACTTCCAGACGGTTCACCATGGTCTGTGGGACTACGACAACCCGGCCGCGCCCAACCTGGTGGACATCACCGTGGACGGGCGACCGATCAAGGCTGTGGTGCAAGTCTCCAAACAAGGCTTCACCTATGTGTTCGACCGTGTGACCGGCGAACCCGTGTGGCCCATCGTGGAGCTGGCGGTCCCTCAGTCGACCGTTCCGGGCGAACGCTCCTCTCCGACGCAGCCACTTCCTACCTGGCCCTTGCCGTTCGAGCGGCAGGGCATCACCGTCGACGACCTGATCGATTTCACTCCCGAGCTTCGCGCCGAGGCGATCGAGATCCTCAGTGGGTTCGAGTACGGGCCGCTGTTCACACCACCGTCCGTCCCCAGTGATGACCCTGATGGAACCCAAGGGACCATTCAGCTCCCCGGTTGGGTCGGCGGCGCGGATTGGAACGGCGCGGCCATCGACCCCGAGACGCAGATCCTCTACGTGCCATCCGTCACTGCGCCGATCGTGGTGTCGCTCGTGGAGCCTGACCCGGAAAGGTCGGACTTCAACTACGTAAGGGGAGCACCCCGAGGCGTCACGGGTCCACGTGGGCTACCGCTCGTAAAGCCCCCGTGGGGCCGCATCACGGCCATCGACCTCAACACGGGCGAGCACCTGTGGATGGTAGCGAACGGAGAAGGGCCACGGGATCACGAAGCCTTGCGGGGGCTCGATCTCCCCCGGCTCGGTGTACCCGGTCGCCCCGCTCCACTACTCACCAAAACGCTGCTCTTCATCGGTGAGGGATCCACCAGCTTTCTCGCAATTCCTCGGTTCACGGGGGGTGCAGGGGGCAACATGTTTCGGGCCTACGATAAGAACACGGGTGACATATTGTGGGAGACGGAGCTTCCCGCCGGCACCACGGGTGCGCCGATGACCTACATGGCCGACGGCAGGCAGTACGTCGTCGTTGCGGTTGGGGAATCGGGGCGTCCGGGGGAGTTCATCGCGCTGAGCCTTCCGTAGGACGCCCAGGCCTGCTCTTCACCCCATAGCGCAAGCCCTCCTCCCGGGAGCTGGCGTTTCGGGGACCACCGTGATGATCAAAAGGTCAATGAGGGTCATCAGAGAGGGTCATCTGACGGGCTCGTCGTACCAGACGACCCGGTGAGCGATTTTCCCTACGTATTTGTTCCCTCGCCGTTACGTGGTTTGACGTATCACCCCCGCCCCGACGGCGACGCAGTCGTCACCCGATCCTGAGCTGACCGTGGCGCCTCCACGAACACAAAACGTTGGACCCACCGACGTCCGGCCTTCAGGTCAGATCCCGACTCCCGATGAGGCTCGCCGACTGGCGCTCGAGAATCCAGATCTGGTACGCCGGCAGCTTCTCGAAAGTGGGCTCAGTGAGAGCGAGATCCGGGCTCGACTCAACGCGGCAGGCTTTCCCGCAGACGCTCTGGACCAGCTTCTCTCCGGGGAAGAGATCGAGGCGACCGCCGCCGACGCGATCGTTGGTCGTAAGGGGCGAGGTGGGCAACGGCGGGGGCTCCTCATCTTCGTCGACGGTGTCAGGATCGGCTACAGCGATGGTTCTACCTTGTTCGACGAGCTCAACCCGAACGATATCGAGAGCATCGAGGTGATCAAGGGCCCGGCGGCGGAGGGTGTCATCCAGATCGTGACGAAGGAGGCTGCCACCGACTCGGCCTAAGGAAAAGCGAAATCTCGCCTCAATCGCTATAGTGAACCGTGCAAAGCACGGCCCAAAACGAGGTGACCACCATGAGTACGATTACACACATGACCCTGTTATTTGCAGTCGGGATGTGCCTCACCCTCGG
>JAPYQK010000265.1 GCA_029941275.1 Longimicrobiales bacterium
TCTTTTGCCCTGACACTCGTCTACATCGCGACGCGGTTCGAACTGCGTTTTGGTTTGGCCGCGGTGATTGCGACGGTGCATGACATTTTGATCACGCTCGGCTTTCTGGCTGTGTTCAGAGTCGAAATCGCCTTGCCTACGGTGGCGGCCGTCCTCACGATCGTCGGGTATTCCCTGAACGACACGATCGTGGTATTCGATCGTGTCAGGGAGAATCTCAACGCCAAGGGTGGACGGCGCCAAGATCCGAAGGAATTGGTGAACCGGTCCATCAACGAGACGCTCCCTCGGACGGTGCTGACATCCGGCACGACGCTTGCCGTTCTGGGAGCTCTGCTCGCGGTGGGGGGTGCGGTGATCTTCGATTTCACCGCCGTGTTGATCTTGGGTGTTACGGTTGGGACGTACTCCTCCATCTTCGTAGCTTCGCCGGCCCTGCTCGAGATTCAGAAGCGGTTCGGTGACGGTACGGCGGGCCGCGAACGGCGCCAAAAGCGCGGAGCCAGTGCGACCGCTTAACTAGCCTCATGTTCGACAGTCACTGTCATCTCACGGATGGCCGCTTCGACAAAGATCGGGCGGCCGTTCTCGATACAGCACGGGATGCAGGCGTCACCCGTATGGTCACAATCGGTTCGAATCTTGCTGATTCCAGGGCCGCCGCGGGGTTGGCGAAAGAACATCCGGAGATCTGGGCCACATCGGGCGTCCACCCCCACGAGGTCTCCGACGCAAAGGACAGCGACTTGGGGGCAGTGCGGGAACTGGCGGCGACTCGTGCCGAAGTGGTCGCCATCGGTGAGACCGGACTGGACTATTTCTACGATCATTCGCCCCGCGAGCTCCAGTCAAGATGGTTCGAGGCGCACTTCGAGATCGCAGCGGATCTCGATCTTCCCATCGTGATTCATACACGTGCAGCGGAAGACGATACGATCGCGATTCTGCGAAACGCTCCCGGTTCGGTTCGGAAGGTGCTCCACTGCTTTACTGGAAGTATGAAGCTCTTGGAGGTGGGGCTGGAGGAGGGTTGCTACGTATCGTTTGCGGGGATCATTACATTCTCCAAGTTCGAGGGCCAGGACGCTGTGCGGGCGGTCCCGGAAGCACGCCTCCTGGCCGAGACGGATGCGCCGTACCTGGCGCCGGTTCCTCGTCGTGGAAAACGAAATGAGCCGGCGTTCGTTACACATGTGGTGACGGCGCTAGCCGACATCCGGGGGGGGAGAGCCGAGGCAGTTGCGGAGACGACGATGGAGAACGCGAATCGGTTTTACGCCCTCCCGTCTTGAGGCATGTAGGGGAAGTGGTGTGCCGCCCAGTCACAGCCAGCCCATGAGTGAGTATGCCGCGCACGATTGAAGTCCTTTCGGATTTGGTCGCCAATCAAATCGCCGCTGGCGAGGTGGTCGAACGGCCAGCCTCCGCTGTAAAGGAGCTAGTAGAGAACGCCCTGGATGCCCGAGCGACTCGGATCGATATCGATATCGACGGGGGTGGCAAGAAGCGTATCCGCGTGACGGACGATGGAATCGGCATGGGTCGGGAGGACGCCCTGCTTTCTCTCGATCGGCATGCTACGAGCAAGATCCGGGCGGCGGTCGATCTCCAGTCGGTGGGGACGTTCGGCTTCAGAGGAGAAGCCCTGCCTTCGATCGCCGCCGTGTCGCGGTTGACGCTCAAGACCAAGGGAGAGTCCGAGTCAGTGGGCACCCGCGTCCGTGTGAAGGGTGGGACGATCACCGGGGTCGAGGACATGCCCCGGAGGCGCGGTACGACGGTCGAGGTTTCCAACCTGTTCTTCAATGCACCCGCCCGGTCCAAGTTCTTGAAGGCCCCGGGGGCCGAGGCACGCGCGGTGAGTGACGTCGTGAGTGTGCTCGCATTAGCGAACGCATCGGTCGGCTTCGGGCTCACTTCCGGTGGCCGTGTGCTGCTCGACCTGCCTCCTGCCGCGGACTTGACCGCTCGGGTGTCTGACCTTTGGGGAAGAGAAGCGGCCGCCACGTTGATCGCCCTTTCGTCCCAAGTCGACGGCATGGAGGTGCGGGGATTGATCCAGCGGCCGGACGCGGCCAAAAGCGGATTTCGACGGGCACACCTCTTCGTAAATGGGAGACCCTTTAGGAGTCGTCCTTTGCTGACTGCTCTGGATCGCGGGTATCGCACCACGATTTCCGAGAAAGTCCGCCCATGGGCGTTTCTCTACCTGCGCACGCCGCCCGGAAGGGTGGACATGAACGTACATCCCGCCAAAGCAGAGGTGCGTTTTCGGGACGCCTCAGCGGTGGAGTCGTTTGTTGAGGAAGCCGTGCGGGAGGGTCTCACGTCCGCTGCGAGCGCCGCCACGTTTGATACACAGTTGGCCCCACCCCAACTCCTGGTCCGCGAGCCGCCTCCACCGTGCACAGGTAGTAAGAAATCCAAGGAGGAGATTCAGACCGCGCTATTCCTCGGCGGGGCTGATCACGTTGTTGATGGTGGGGCAGAAGTCACGAATAAATTGGGCGGACGGGAGAACGCTGTCGTCGGGGACGCGGGCCGTGGCACGGAGCCCCGCGAGACCGCCCCCCCCGGCGTCGAGCCTATCCCCATGGTCGAGGAGAGGCCTCGCCTTTGGCAAGTCTTGAACACTTACGTGATCGCCGAGACGCGTGAAGGTCTGATCATCATCGATCAGCATTCAGCGCACGAACGGATCCTGTTCGAGCGCCTGAGCCGTGCTTTCGAGGAAAGCGGTCAGACCGGTCAGCGGCTGTTGTTCCCGCTAACGATTCGCCTCTCGAAGGCCGAATTCGAACACGTGGAAGCACTGACCGGCATCCTCAACCGTGTCGGCTTCGAGGTGGAGGGCTTCGGCGGCAACACGATTATCGTTCACGCGGTTCCGGATCCCCATCCCTACTTCGATCCGGAGCGGTGCCTGAGGGAGATGATCGACGAATTGGTCGCGGGGTCGGACCTCACGTGCTCGGCCAAGAACCAGCACGAGAAGATCGCCATGACTTTCGCCTGTAAAGGTGCGATCAAGGCGGGACAGAGGCTGAACGAAAGCGAGCTGCAGGAGCTGTTCGATCAACTCTTCGCCACGGAGTTACCGTACCACGATGTGCACGGTCGCCCCACGATCGTCCGTTTGAGCAAGAATGAGATGGAGAGGAAGTTCGGAAGATGAAAGGCTGGTGAAGGGTTAGGTGAGAGCTCAGTGAAGAGCCAGGTGAAGGACTTTCTCGCCATTACAGGGCCGACGACTTCAGGAAAAACTCAACTGTCGATCGCCGTCGCCGAGGCTCTGGACAGCGAAATCATTTGTATGGACTCCCGGCAGATTTACCGGGGGATGGACATCGGTACCGACAAAGTCTCACCGGAGCATAGGGAGC
>JAPYQK010000266.1 GCA_029941275.1 Longimicrobiales bacterium
CTTTCGATGTCACGGCGTCCACTCAGGATGTCGCGACCTGGTTGTTCATAGATTGTGCAGGTGCAGTGACTTTTCGGTTTCTCGGCGGGTTTCGCATTCTGAGGAGACTTGTCGAGGAGCACGGTCAGAGCGGTCACTTGATTCTTCAAGTAGAAACGCGATGGCCATCACGTTGTACAGGCAGTTCAACATAAGGGGGGAGCCATGCTGGAAGGTTTCCGTTTCAGGGTACCGGGCGCGCTACGCACAATGCTAGGCTCGTTTCTTACGGCTCTGTTGTTGGTGGTGCCGAGTCTCGGCGCGCAGCAGGGTGGGACTATCACCGGGCGGGTGACGGACGTCGGGAGCGGGCAACCGATCCCGGCAGTCCAAGTCTTTATTGCCGCCTTGGATGTAAACGGCTTAACACAGCAGAACGGTCGTTATCTGATCCAGAACGTGCCCGCTGGCACGCATACGGTTTCCGTCGCCCGGATCGGGTATCGGACTGCCGATCAGCAAATCACGATCGGCGGGGGTCAAACCGTGGAGCAGAACTTTGGTCTGACCGAACAGGCCCTGCAGCTCGACGAGATCATCGTCACGGGGACTTCGGGCGGTGCCGCGCGGCGAGCCATCGGAAACGTCGTCACGACGGTTGATGTGGCCGGTATCGTACAAGACGCAGCCATCTCGAATTTCCAGGACCTGTTGGCCGCACGATCCCCCGGTATCCAGTTCACTCGATTGAGCGGCAACGTGGGCACATCGTCGCCGATCAAGATTCGGGGCGTCGGAAGTTTCAACCTGAATGCGAACCCCCTCATCTACGTGGACGGGCTCCGAGTCAATAACAATTCGTCGGCTGGCCCAAATCTCGGCTTTGGGGCCGGCGTCAACGTGCTGGACGACTTCAATCCGCAAGATATTGAGAGTATTGAGATCATCAAGGGACCGGCCGCGGCCAGTCTCTACGGAACGGAAGCGTCCGCCGGCGTCATCCAGATCATCACGAAGAGGGGTGCGGAAGGCGCGCCCCAGTTCAACGTGACGGTCCGGCAGGGAACCAACTTCATGACGGATCCCGCTGGAAAGGTGGGCGACCAGTATTATTGCCCAGCGAGTTTCTTTGCTCACGACGCGGCCTGCCGGACCGAAGCGTCCCTCGTCAAATACAACATGTATGACGAATCGAACCGGTACATCGCGGACGGATATTTTCCCTGGGGTTCGAAAGAGCTTTTTCAGAACGGGTACGTGCAGTCCTATAACGCAGACGTCTCCGGAGGAACCAACACACTCCGGTATTTCCTCTCGGGTAACTACGAGAACGAGGAAGGCGTCGTCTATTACAACACCGATGAGACGTTCCGGCTTCGAGGCAACGTCAGTGCGTTCTTCGGGGGGAACTTCTCGCTCGACCTCTCGACCGGGTTCGTGGATGGCTATACTAGGTATGCAAATCCGGCCGGTGGCGCCGGCGGAGTCTGGACGGACATACTTGCAGCCAGCGGATTTTTCCTGGACCGCGTCACTGCGTTCGACTCGCCGTACGGCAACCCGCGTCTCGGAGGTTACTACAATCACCTGCCTTCAGATGTCGCGGATATCACCGCCAGCCGGGACTACAGCCGCTTCACGGGAAGCGTGACGTTGAAGCACACCGAGGGTGACTGGTTCAGCCAGCAGCTCATCCTCGGGATCGACAAGGCCTGGGACATCAACAACAATCTGTATCCCATCGAAAACGGCCCCGTGCCGGAGAGTGTTTCAGCGTTGGGGGTCACGAGTTGGGGGAACGTCTACGCGGAGACCCTCAACGGAGAGATGGTCTATTCCAGGCCCAACGAGGGGAATGTCACCTTTGACTACAGCCTCAACGTCGACTACGAACTGAACGACCAGTTGTCGTTCAACACGGCGGGCGGAATCCAGTACTTCACGGAGACGCGAGAGACGTTCTCGGGCCAGGGAAGCGGGTTCGCTTCGCCGCTGTCGCGTACGATCAACCAACTCTCCACCTATACCACACCAGGCTACTCGCTGATCGCAAACAAGGCCCTGGGTTACTACGTTCAGGAGCGGGTGAGCTGGAACGATCGGGTTTTCGTGACCGCTTCGATGCGTTTCGACGACAACTCCACGTTCGGCCGGCTTGCCGGGGTCAGAAAGTACCCCAACGTTTCGGGCGCGTGGGTCATATCTGAAGAGAGTTTCTGGAACGTCGACTTCCTCGACTCGTTCCGATTCAGAGGGGCCTGGGGTAAAGCGGGCCGCCAGCCGAGCGCCACTGCCGGGATCAACACATTCGTGGTGATGCCGGGGCCCGGAGGGACTTCGGGAATCCGTGCCTCGAGTCCGGGCAACCCGGCGATCGAGCCGGAGGTGAGCACTGAGTTGGAATTGGGCTTCGAGTTCGCCGCGCTGGACGAGCGTCTCTCAGGCGAGTTCACCCACTACAATCGGATCGACCGGAAAGCGTTGTTGAGCGAAGCGATACCTTCGAGCTTCGGCTTCCCGGGTTCCACGCAGAAGAACCTCGGCCGGATCGACAACTGGGGTTGGGAGGCGCGGCTGAGCATGAGGATCCTCGAGACCGACGCGTTCTCGTTCGATCTCGATGTCAGCGCCGACCATACGATGAACGAGATCAAGAAACTCGGCACTACCGGTGGGTACTCCACCAGGGCAATTGGCCAACCGTATCCGAACCACGCCACGGACGACCGGGTCCTGAGCGCATTTTGGTACACCGTCGATAGTGGTGCAGCCGCCACGTGTCCGCGCACCGGGCCTGCGGGGACGGCCGTTTGTGACCGCGCTAACGCGTTCGGTGACCGTATCAGCGCGATGTGCGACTCCGGGGTCACCCTGGCTCCTGCCGGTGTGATCGCTAGGGCCGCCGATGGCACGTTGAACGCCATTGACGCAGCCGCTGCGCAGTTCGAGCTAGACCAGTACGGCGTCATGCAGGGCGGCACACCGCAGCCCTGTGGTGAAATCCCGAACGTGAACCTCTTTGCCGGTCCGGCTTTCGCCACGTACGTCTTCACGGTGGCGCCGAGGATCAGCTTGCTCGACAACTCGCTCCAGATCTTCGCGTTGGCCGAGGGTCAATACGGTCGGACGAGCCGTGACGACCTCACCGACTGGGGACATCACCGGTTCCACAACAGCATCGTTTCCAGGCTTGAGGACAACGCGCTCTGGGAGTATGGCGATCAGCTCGGTGACGACTATGTGAAGCAGCTGTACGATGCCGACTTCTGGAGGATCCGAGAGATCGGTGCCCGCTACAACCTGCCAGAGTCGTTGGCAGGAACGATGGGAGCCTCGCGCGCTTCCGTTTACCGTTCTGCCAGAAACATTTTCACGCCCTACCG
>JAPYQK010000267.1 GCA_029941275.1 Longimicrobiales bacterium
CCCCTGGTGTCCCTCCAGGGCGCGGCCCTCGACCACGATGCCTGCGCCCACGCCGGTGCCGAGGATGACGCCGAACACCACGCTCGCGCCCATGCCGGCTCCGTCGGCCGCTTCGGAAAGCGCAAAACAATTCGCGTCGTTCATCACGCGGATGGGCCGTCGCATGATCGCCTCGAGGTCTTTGTCGAACGCGTGGCCGTTCAACCACGTCGAGTTCGAGTTCTTCACCAGGCGGGTGGCCGGTGAAAGGGTCCCCGGGATGCCCACACCCACGGAGCCGAGCCCTGAGTTGCCGCTCGTCTCACTCGCTCCATCCTCGAGGGACTTGATGAGCCCGTCGATGGCCAGAAGTGTCTGATCGTAGTCCGTCGGAGTCGCGATTCTCTCTCGCGCGAGTTCGGCTCCGTCCGGGCTAAGGGCGACGCCTTCGATCTTGGTTCCGCCGAGATCAATGCCGATACGAAGGGGTGCGCCTTGCATGGCGTAATAGTCGCTGAGCGGCTTGGGGTTGTCCAACTGGACGAGCCCGGCGGTGGGCAGTCTCCACCGGGTTGGCAGTGCGAGCTATTTCAGCTCGCGGGACTGTCTCCGCCTACCGACGAGGCACGTAGCCCGTCCGGAGGGTCGCCCTGCGTCTCCGATGACACTGCTGACTGGGGAGCCTCGTCACGTTGACTCGGGAGAGCTTGTGGCGGAAGAGCCTGCGTCGGGAGGTCCTGCGTCGGGAGGGTCTGCGATGAAAGAGATTGCATCGGAAGATTTGCTGGTGGGGGAAGGGGCGGGGGCGGTTGAGCACCCGAGAGCGCTCCTTCCAACAACTGCTCCGTGAAATCCAGTCGTGCGTCTACCGAGTGTAGCCGAACCGCAATGTCAGCCACGTCAGCCTTCATGACCTCGATTTTCCGCATGTCCACATTGCCCGGACGGTGGTGCGGGGGCGGGGACATCTTTCGCAGAACCCACTGGGAAAGCAGCATGCCCGCGGCCCCCATCGTTCCGCCACTCACGAAGGCGGCGAGGATCAGACAGTCCGCTTGGATCTCCTCCGCCAGTAGGGTGCTGGCCCGGTCTTTGTCGATCACCGCCTCCACGCCGCATAATTTTTTCTGGTCGTCGTAGGCCGTTGGTATGCCGCCGCCCGAGCAGATCACGATGACGTTGTGCTCCAGGAGCCAGCGCACGGGCCGCACCTCGAAAATGCGTTTGGGAAGCGGCGATGGCACCACCCGTCGCCATCCCTCGCCGTCGGGCGCGATGTTCCAACCGCGCTCCGCCGCGAGCGCGTGTGCTTCGTCCTCGGCGTACACCGGCCCGATGGGCTTGGTCGGATTCTGGAACGCAGGGTCCTCGCGATCGATCTCCACCATCGTAAGAATGGTCGCTAGAGGCCGCTCAACGGGTAACAGGTTGCCGAGTTCCTGCTCGATCATGTAACCGATCATGCCCTCACTTTCGGCGCCCAGGACATCGAGTGGGTACGGACGCACGTCCTCGTACGCCGCCGCCTGCAGAGCCAGAAGACCCACCTGGGGACCGTTTCCATGCGTGATCACGACTTGGTTTGCCCTCGCCACGGGCGCCAAAGCTTCAGCGGCAATCCGCACGTTCCTCCGTTGTACGGCCGCAGTGAGGGGTTCACCTCGGCGCAACAGCGCATTGCCACCGAGCGCCACGACGACTCGCATTCCGGGGCTGGCTCAGGAACCGAGTGTCGCCACCATCACCGCTTTGATGGTGTGCACTCGGTTCTCGGCCTGGTCGAACACGATCGAGTGCTCTGATTCGAACACGTCATCCGTCACCTCCATGCCGTCCAGCCCGAACCTCTCGAAAATATCCTGGCCGACACGCGTTTTCCTGTCGTGGAAAGCGGGAAGACAATGGAGGAATTTCGCCGGTGGATCCCCGGTCATATCCATCACTTTCGCGTTGACCTGGTACGGTCCAAGAAGGTCGATCCGCTCCGCCCACTTTTCTTCGGGCTCGCCCATCGACACCCACACGTCGGTGTGGATGAAGTCGACGTCACGGACGCCTTCCTCAACACTTTCCGTCAGCGTGAGCGTGCCCCCAGTGGACTCGATGATTTCTCGACACCGTTCGACGAGTTCAGCCTCTGGCCAACACGCTTCCGGAGCCGCCAACCGGACGTTCATGCCCATCTTGGCTCCACCCACCATGAGCGAGTTACCCATGTTGTTCCGGGCATCGCCTAGGTAGCAGAACGAGAGTTCCGAGAGCGGCGTATCACCGTGCTCCTCCATGGTGAGGAGGTCGGCCAGCACCTGAGTGGGGTGGAACTCGTCGGTGAGACCGTTCCACACGGGCACACCCGCGTAGGTGTGCAATTCCTCGACGATCGCCTGTCCGAATCCCCTGTACTGGATTCCGTCGTACATTCTGCCCAGGACACGGGCGGTGTCCTTGATCGATTCCTTGTGCCCGATTTGGGATCCACTGCTTGGCCCCAAGTATGTGACGCGACCGCCTTGGTCGTAGGACGCAACTTCGAAGCTGCAGCGTGTCCGGGTCGAGGTCTTCTCGAAGATCAAGGCGATGTTTCTGCCGGCCAGACGCGGGCGCTCCCGCCCCCCTGCCTTCTCGGCCTTCAACTCGGCCGCCAAATCCAAGAGGTACCGGATCTCGTCCGGAGTAAAATCGTCGAGTTTGAGGAAGCTCCGCCGCCCAAGGTCCACCGTCATTGATTCCTCCAAGAATCTGTTGGTCGTCCTAGATAGGATCCCTTAGAAGCGGGCAGGTCATACAATGCCCGCCGCCACGGCCACGGCCCAACTCGGACCCGTCGACCGTGATCACTTCGATACCCGCCTTACGCAGTTTGGTGTTCGTGTACTCATTTCTTGAGTAGGCTACGACCACGCCCGGCTCGATAGCCAGGAGGTTGTTACCGTCGTCCCACTGTTCACGCTGGGCCTGGAACTCGTCCCCGCCGGTCCCGATGACCCTCAACTGCTTCAGCTTCAAGGCGTCCTTGAGGGCGTCGAGGAAGCTCCTCTCTTCCGTGATGTGGATTCGCCCCCCCCGGCCCATCCATTGGACGAAGGCTGTACGCCTTGATCCGGTCTACCACCGGCGGGTATACGGTCACCGCGTCCACATCCAACATCGTGATCACCGTGTCGAGATGCATGTGCGCCCGGTCTTGGCCGATGTAGCACGCGATAACACGTTCCACCGCTCCTGCCTCGAAGAGCGTCTTCGCGAACAACTCGACCATCCTTGCCGTCGTCCGCTCACTGATGCCCAACAGTACGGTGCCGTTGCCAGTCGGCATGACGTCACCGCCTTCCAGGGAGGCCCTTCCGAAATCCTCGACTGACTCGACGC
>JAPYQK010000268.1 GCA_029941275.1 Longimicrobiales bacterium
GATCGGGACTTCCGGGAAGAACTGCATCTGCTCGATCTGGCCCTGCATCATCTCCCTGATCGCGTCCTGGCTCACGGCCTGCGCCGCACCACCACCATCTCCCTGGATCATTACGCGCATCTGCGGACCCTCGCCCTCGGTCAACTCCTGGAGTCGTCTTTCCCTCTCGGCGTCCTCGATGCGGGGGGTCACGGGAAGGGCGTGGAACGGCCGCCGAAGGATCTGTGACACGCCGCCGCTCGGGCCTGCGATCTTCACCGCATAGCCGGAAGAGTCGGAGAATGCCACGCCGCCGTTCGGCAACGCGCCGACGAGCAGGTTCGGTTCGAACGTCCTGGGCCCGGCCATCGACATCTGGAAGCGCATCCCACCGCCCTCGATCGTCTGCGGACCTTGCTCACGAGCCGGCAACCAACCTTCGGCGATCGCCTCGGTCTCGATCTCGTCGCCCGTGAGGCTGATGCGGTCGACCGAACGGGTCGTGGGGGGCTCCGGCGGCGTCACTCCACGACCTCCCTCCATCGCGATGATTCCGCCTCCACCTCCCGAGATGAGCGCGAGGCCCGAGGGATCCGCGGACATCATCGAAAACCTCATCATGCCACCACCACCCATCCGCACCATGCGCTGGAACTCGCCGTCCGCACCGAAGAGTTGGTAGGACCGGTGGCCCATATCCATCACCACGGTCGTCCCGTCTCGCATGACGGTGAAGCCCAACGCCATGCGGAGCTCCCCGGGGCCCTCCCCTGGGCTGCCGAACTCGCGCACGAAATGCCCGTCGGAATCCACGACCACGATGCGAGACGCCTGCCGGTCGAAGATGTAGAGATTGCCATTGGCGTCGAAGGCGGTGCCGCCGATCTCGCCGAATGTCTCCCAAAGATCCCCGTCGAAGGAGCCCACGCGGTAGACCTCCTCGTAGTCGGAACGGAGCGCGCGATCCTGCCCGGTCAACTCCACGACATCCTGGGCCCCGACAGAGTTCATCGCGACGATGAGACCAAACACGGCCCCGCAGATTCGCGTTCCTACAGCCACATGCCTCACAACCTCAGCCTCCACTTCGTGGTCAGGACTGGATATCCGACACTTGTAGATGTCGGACACCCGAAGAAGCGTTGCCCCGGGGTTGCTTAAGGATCCGCTCAGGACACCTTTCGAGTCCCCTGAGTGTACCCGGCTGCCCAACCGACTACTTGGCCTCAACCCGTCGCGCATGATCAGAGATCTGCGGGAACGCCCGATCGAGAAGCGTCCGACTACGCTGACCTTCGAGGGCCGTATCCTCTATTTACTGGACGATGCCGAACTCGTGAAGGCCCAACTGTACGAGGGCACCGACGTCGAACTCACGGACGATCTGGCGCAACACCTGAGGGACCAGATCTCGACCGACGAGATCACGCCCGCGTACATCTGCTTCTTTTATGATGAGACGCTGGGGGACTTTCCCTATCTGGGGCTACGCACGACGAACCGAACGACGGGCGAGACCGAGTACCCCATCGAACGGAGCGCTGTCAGGAACGGGGGCTTCGTATGCTCCGTCGCCGGGAAACGCCGGGGCAAGGGCAGCAGCCGCGAGGCCAGCCCCTATGCCGAGCTGCACGCGGGCATCAAGGTCGTCGTCGCCGAGAGCATCGAGCGGATCTACAACGAGAACTGCCAGAACCTGGGCGTCTTGACGACCAACGACTTCGGCATCATCGACCGCATCAAGGCCGGCGAGCAAATCCAACTCGAGGAGTTCACCGCCGGTGAGGACGAGATCACTCGTCAAGTCATCGAGTATGGCGGACTCTTCGAGTTCAACATCGCGCGCCTGCAAGGAAAAGTGACGATCCCGGTCACATCATCGCTCCGGGACGGCGCAGCGGCCGCGCGCCCGATGACGATTGCCGAGAAGGTTTTCGCGAAGCACCTGGTCACCGACGCGAGCAAGGGGGAGGTTGGCGTTCCGTGGATGCAGCCGGGCGACGCCGGCTTCTTCCGCACCGACATCAGGTTCAGCCACGAATACGTCACCCCGATGGCCTCCATCTTCTTCGAGGACAAGGTCGGAAAGGAGGCGAAGGTGGTCGATCCCGACTCAGTCTTGTTCTTCCGCGATCACCTGACCTTCCTCTCCAAGGTGATGAGCCAGGAGCGCATCGAAGAAGGACTGCTCGATGCCGCCAATGAACTCGAGGTGAAGCAACGCGAGTTCAGCGAGAAGCAGGGAATAAAGCTGTATGGCGAGCAGATGGGACAACGTTTGGGGTCGCAGGCGATCTGTCACTCGAAGATTCTGGAACAGTACGCGGAGCCAGGCATGCTCGTGATCGGCACGGACTCGCACACCCCCCACGCGGGCGCGATCGGAGCCGTCGCCTTCGGGGTCGGCACGACGGCGATCTTCAATTCGTGGATCACGCGGGACGTTCGGGTGCGCGTGCCCGAGTCCTTCAAGGTCGTGATCTCTGGCGAGCCGGCGGCCAATGTCACGGCCAAGGACTACATGCTCGAGATCCTCCGGCATCCGTACGTTCGCGACGGCGAGGCCATCGGTCAGCTCATCGAGTACGCCGGACCCGCAGTCGAAGCGTTGGGCATCGACGAGCGGGCAACGATGACCAACATGGCTGCCGAAGTCGGCGCGTTCACGGGCATCATCGCGGCGGATGAGAAGTCAGTGGACTTCATGGTGAGGGAGCGTGGGATGGACCGCGAACGGGCACGCGCGCTCACGAAGGGCATGCAGAGCGACCCCGGTGCCGAGTACGTGAAGGTGATCGAAATCGACGCCTCCACGATCCGTCCCATGGCTGCGCTGCCGAATGACCCTGGAAACGGAGTGTACATCGACGAGCTCGGCGACGACCCGATCCGTATCGACATCGCGTACGCGGGCTCCTGCACTGCGGGCAAGAAGGAAGACATGGACATGTACGCCGCCGTCTTCGCTGAAGCCGACGCACAGGGGCTCACGGTGCACCCCGACGTGAATGTCTTCATCCAGTGTGGCTCTGTCGAAGTGCGCGAGTACTGCCGCGAAAAGGGGCACCTCGCGCTTTTCGAACGCATGGGCGCCGAGTTCATCGAGCCGGGTTGCGGGGCCTGTATCTCGGCCGGACCAGGAGTCACCACGTCGACCGACGATGTATCCATATCGTCACAAAACCGGAACTTCCCGGGCAGGTCCGGGCCAGGTCATCTGTACCTGGGGTCGCCCTACTCGGTGGCAGCCAGCGCCGTGGCTGGCCATGTCACGAGTTGGTCCCCGGGCCAGAAGTTCACACCCGTGGGTGCGAGAAAGCTGGCGACTGTCTGAGGGCAGGGCCTGAAGCGGCCTAGGGGTCCACGTC
>JAPYQK010000269.1 GCA_029941275.1 Longimicrobiales bacterium
AGCCATCCCTGCGGGAAAAAGATGTCCCCGGTGCGTTGGAGCTCCTGCACCATATCCAGGCTGGGGAGCACAAAACGTCGCGAATGACTCGTCCGGGTGGGGTGGTGCAAGTAGCCCAGGGCGGTGAGCACCCAAGGCTCCCGCGCCCGATTCTCGAGGTCGCTCAAGCTCTCGAAGAATGCTTCTCGCACGGTTGGGTCGGTAGACAGTGCAGGGCGTACGAAAATGAATCGGGCCCGACGATCAGGGTTGTCGATCCTCTCAAGCTGTTGGTCGAGAAGCTCCTCGGCGTTTCCTTCTTCCTGGATCGCGAGGGTCGTGGCCATGCCGGTGTAGTCCACGATCGAAAAAGTCATGCCGGGAACCGAATCGACCTTTTCCCAGATCCGTCGAAGCCGGGCCAGCCCAGCAGGTGTGGTCACGACGCTCCGCCAGGCGTTGAAGTAGGACGATTGCCTCGTGGCGACCTCCGATCGTTCCACCTGACCCCAAAGCAACTCTTCAGTCGATTGTGCCTGCGCCGCCCGCTCATCCTCAGTCAGATACCCCCAGAACGTGGATCCGAGGTAGCCGAGTACCCGCTGGAGACTCTGCTCTTCCCCCTCTTCGATCGCGCCGCGAAGAAGCAGGGCGTACCAGTCGGCGACGGAGACCTCGCTCTCGAGAAACGCGTCCCAAAGTGTGCCCCAGGCGATACCCCTGGTCATGGCGTCCGGGATCTCGGGGAGCGTCTCGATCAGACGCTGGCGACTACGCGCGTCCAGGTGGAAGTGCCCGTACTCGAAGCCGCCCCCGTTCGGGAGAACGAAATCGGGAGCGTCTCGCCCGACCCAATCGGCCAGCACTAGCGACTCAGCGTCCAGTCGCACGGGCAGGGTAGAGAGCGTCCCACCGGCCGAGATGGTGATTTCCATCGCCTGTGGCCAGACTCGGCCCTCCCCTGTCGGATCACTCCCGCTAATTCGAAGATCGCTGACGCGTCCATCGTCCAGCACGAGCTCCGTGGACACGGTCGGCCTGCCCGGTTCCTCCACCCACACCCGACTCCAGTCGGCCAGGTCCTCATTGCTGAGGTCGTCCAGAATGCCAATGAGATCAAGCCATGTGGCGTTTGAGTGCGCGTATTCGCTCAGGTACGCCCGCATCCCATCGCGGAACGTCTCCTCTCCGACCAACAGCTCGAGTTGGCGCATCACGATCGGTGCCTTCTGATAGATGATCGCCCCGTAGAGAGTGCCCGCCTCCCTCAGATTCTGCAGTGGTTGACGTATCGCGTTGGCTCCCGGTGTGCGGTCCACCCCGTAGGCGGTGTTGTGGTTCGCCAGAAAGAACCGGAGATCGTGATCCAAGTCGGGAAACGCCGGATGTACGATCTTGGCCGCCATGAAGTTCGCAAAAACTTCTTTGGTCCAGACGTCATTGAACCAGGCCATGGTCACCAGGTCGCCGAACCACTGATGCGACGTCTCGTGTGAGATCAAGTTCGCGCGTCCGAGGATCTGACTTTGTGTGGCCGACTCGTCCAGAAGAATCGATTGTTGCCGGTAGAAGATCGATCCCGGATGCTCCATGCCACCGTACTGAAAGGGCGGAATGAGCACGAAGTCGAACTTCCCATAGGGGTACTCGATCTGAGTGTAGTCCTCCAGCCAATCCAACGCGGATTCGTGCAGATCGAAGACCGCCTCCCGGTTCCGGGCGACCTTCGCGCTATCGGTCTCCCGGTGAAACATCCGGAGCGTACGGCCCCCTCGAACAGCTTCCTCGATCTGGAAGTCACCTACGGCAAAGGCCAGCAAGTAAGTCGGAATCGGCTCGGTTTCCTCGAACGTGTATCGCGTCCGGCCTGCGCTCAAGCCCTCCCGTGAGACCTCTGCGCCGTTGGCGACCGCTTCCCACTCGGACGGAATTTCGAGCGTCACGCTGAACGGCGCCTTCAGATCCGGCTGATCGAAAATCGGTAGTGAAAAGTGGGCCCGATCGGGCACGAACAGAGTGTAGAGGAAATCCGGATTGCGGTTGAGGGCCTCGTCGCTGGCCTCGAACTCGATGCTCACTTCGTTACGAGCTTCGGTCGAGAAAGCAGAGTGGTCGATGGCCAGGTGGTCGAAGATTGGCGTCCATTCGGCCGCTCGTCCGTTGACGGTTACGGCCCGTACTCGTTCGGCGGGGTCCTTGAAGTCGAGGACCACCGGGTTTCCCGAGTTGTCACTCAACGAAAATCTTGTGATCAGGGTTCCCGTGAGTGCCCCAGCGCCGCGTGGCACGTTGATGTCGTACGTGTAGCTCAGATCGGCGAGTGTGGCTTTTCGGTGGCGGGCGAGGTCCTCGGAAACGCCCTCTTCCAACTCCAGTTCGTCGGTCGGACCGACACATCCGACCCCCACTCCGACGCCGAATCCGATTACCAGGAGTCCTGATGCCGTCCGCCGCAGACCATCACCCACGCGCACCTCCGCTCTGTGTCCCACAGCTTCCTCCGCCGTGTGTCCCGCAGGTATCCCTCGCTCTGTGTCCCGGAGGATCCTTCGTAGTGGCTCCTCCGCTCTGCGTTCGGAAACTGCCGAGCCAGGGGGGCCCCGTCCAGTGACGACCGGTGGTTCGCGTGGCGGCCTACGGGGAGCTGAGGGGAGCTTGAGCGGCGGAGTCCTAGGAGCCGGTGACTCCAGGTGGGTAGCCGGTACTCTAGTTGGGTAGTCGGTACTCTAGGTGCGTACCGGGCGTCACCCGAAGCGGGCCGTGAGTGTTACGCCCGACCGCAGCGAGCCCCGCGAGGAACAACAGGAGCCCACCTACCGCCCTCCAACGATACACCTTGGTGAGTGCGGCCTGGCTCTTGGTAGAGAGGATGAACGGGTGGTTTTCCTCGGATTTCATCACAACGTCGACGTCGGGCTTCGTCGCGATGGCGGCTGGCGATCCTATCTACAAGGGACGTGCACCACCGCCACGAGGTAGATCCAGTGTCCTACTCTAAAGTATCGGGTGGTCCGTCCTGGAGGTGGACTTTCTTATCCCTCCTCGATCTTGACCTCGTCCCAGAACGCATCCAGAACGTCTAGCGAGGCATCCTGGATCGATACATCCATTTCGGACGCCATGACCTCCAGCCGTTCGAAGCGCCGTGCAAACTTCCGGTTGGCGAACTCCAGTGCCGTTGCGGAGTGGCTACCGGCCAGCCTGACGAGATTCACGACGGCGAAGATGAGGTCGCCGAGTTCCTCTTCGAGACCGGGGTCATCCTCGTGGATTAGCGCCTCGCGAACTTCCCCCACCTCCTCGGTGACCTTCTCGAGTGCCCCCATCGCGTCGGCCCAATCGAAGCCCACTCCGCTTACTC
>JAPYQK010000270.1 GCA_029941275.1 Longimicrobiales bacterium
GACCTTGAGCCTTGCCCTTTGGGACGAGGAGTCCAAGCGTCTGATCAGCTTTCGGGAGGCGCGACACCTCGCGCGAGACCCCGCCTAGACCTGGCCCGTTTAGTGTAGCCCAATGGCTCGAACCATCCGATTCGCCGCCGAAACCAACGCCACGCAGGTTCTGGACATCTACGCGCCTGTTGTCACGGACACGGCGATTTCATTCGAGGAGACGCCACCCTCCCGATCGGAAATGGCCGGCCGTATCCGCAACACGATGGAGCACTACCCATGGCTCGCCTGTGAAGAGGCAGGACGTGTCTTGGGCTACGCTTATGCGGGGGCTTTTCGCTCACGACCGGCCTACCGATGGGCCGCTGAGGTCACGGTGTACGTGAATCAGGAGGAGCAACGCCGAGGTGTCGCGAGCGCCCTGTACACGTCCCTTCTCGGAATTCTTCTGGTCCAGGGCTTCACCGAAGCCCTCGCGGGCATCACGTTGCCGAACGCGGGGAGCGTCGCCCTTCACGAACGATTCGGATTCCAACGTGTGGGCGTTTTCGAAAAGGTTGGCTTCAAGTTCGAGGCGTGGCATGACGTGCAGTGGTGGGCGCTCCACCTCCAGCAGTCACACGACCCGCATGGAGCTCCCACGCCGCTGCCAGAGGTGCGGGCCGGGAGCCCAGGTCTGGTGGAGAGCTTGCTGTAGGCAGACCCTGGGGTCGTCCCAGTCAAAAACCTACGCTCGTGCCTGGTACGACCTCGCGGGGATTTGCCGCGGAGCGTCTACCGTGTGATTCCCATCCTTGCTACCGTTTATCCATGTCGATCAAATCAACCATCAGGTCGGTTGTCACGCTGGGGCAGGGGGTTACGCAGGGGTTGCCCGACGCGACCGCGGACCGTGACCCCATCGAGCTGTTCGGTGAATGGTTCGAACAGGCGAAGGAGTCGGGTATCCTCCTTCCGGAGTCGGCTTCTCTCGCCACGGCCAGCCGGGAGGGTGTTCCTTCGTCTCGTATGGTCCTGCTCAAGTCCTTCTCGGGGGACGGATTCGTAATCTTTACGAATTATGGCAGCCGCAAGGCCAAGGAGATGGACGAAAACCCCAGAGCCTCGCTTCTGATGCACTGGGCGGTTTTGGAACGGCAGGTCCGCATCGAGGGATCGGTCGAGCGCATCAGCACGGACGCGTCCGCGGAGTACTTTCAGACACGAGCCCGCGGCAGCCAGATCGGGGCGTGGGTTTCCCGGCAGAGTGAAGCGCTGGAGGATCGAGTGCTGCTCAAGGAGCGAACAGAGGAAATCGAGTCCCGGTTCAAGGACAAGGACGTGCCTTCACCCTCGTTTTGGGGTGGATACCGCCTCATCCCCGCCCGCATCGAGTTTTGGCAGGGACGTTTGAATCGGCTGCACGATCGGCTGCTGTTCACCCGATCCGGGGAGGGGTGGGTTACGGGGCGTCTCTATCCTTGAGGCTGAGTCAAGCGGCTCTCTGAGGCGTCACACAGTCCCTTGAGGCTGCTTCGCGCGGCTCTTTGGGGCTGCGTCACACGGCCCCTTTAAGCTCCGTCACCCAACCTACGACTCGCCGAACGAAAGAGTCGGCGTCTTCCTCGAACAATCGAGCGCTGAGCGAGGCCGCCTCCGATCCGAGCGCCCGTTTCTTCCTCTCCACATGTGCGCTCAACTCCGCACGTTCGAGTTGGTCGAGCACGGGCGTGTTGATCGCGACCTCGGCGAATACCGCCAGATCGTTTCTGTCACCCAGGAGATCGGCGAGGTGGTGGAGATCCCGTATCATTCGGCCGAGCCTATGGTGGCCCACATCAAGGAACTCGAGCTGATAGCGCAAATCCTTGACGCGTTTTCGGAGCTTGTGGGACCGTTCGTCTGCCGGGTGGTCCGGCAGAGCAGGTGCGTTCCTGTCCGCTACCGCTGATCGCTCTTCGTCCGGCGGGCCCTCCTCGTCCGACGGATCGGATCGCGACTGGACCGCGGTGTAGGAAGCACGGAGCCCGAGCCACGGGACTCCCGTTCTGTCGGCAGCGGCCGGCGGCAGGCCCACCACGGATTCGGGTGCTTGGAGGTCGCCAATCTCCCGGGCGGCGTTCCTCAATAATTTACCGGCCGTCCGGAGTGGCCCGTCGGTCTTGCCTGCTGCGGATATCCCGCGCGCGAGTGCCTGGTAGTTGTCCTCGCTACTCTTGGCGCGCTCGTCCATATCGGCCGATTCGTGATCATGGTGGTGTCCGGCGATACTGTCGTGTCGTCTTCTCTATATTACTTCGGCCCCTGCGGACTGGGGGGAGACACGGGGGAAAGTAATGCCAAAAGGTTTGTGGGTGGGGATGGCGCTCGGGGTGTTGGCCCTCGGCGTTGCACGTTTCGTTTGGGTTCGTCCTCCGGAGGCGACGCACTTTCACGCCAACTGGGCGATATACATCCATGGCGAGCGTCTCGATCTTACGGATCGACGCTACATGGAAGAGATTTCGAGTTGTTATACAGTCGATGGCGAGGTGACGCCGCAGTCGCGTGTGCACATGCACGAGGGCAACCACGACGTGCTCCACATCCACCATCTCGGGGCGACTTGGGGCCATCTCGCAGGTAACCTGGGGATCGGCCTCGGTGAAGGATACCTGATCCAGGCTGACGGCACCCGGATCTTCGACGGCGAGGATGGCCGCTTTACGTACATCCTCAACGGCCGTGCCCTTACGGCGGTCCACAACGAACTGATCTCGTCCGAGGATCGTCTCCTGATCAGCTACGGTTCCGAATCCTTGAATGAGTTAGGGCAGGATCGGTTCGGTCAGGTGGCCACGACAGCGGGTGAATACAACATGCTAGAAGATCCGGCTACGTGCTCGGGATCGAGTGAGCCGCTCGGAGTGTGGGACCGGATAAAATTGGCGTTCTGGGGCTGAACGCTAGCTACCCGGGGGGCCGATCCTTCATTGCACTCCCGAGACCCGACAGACTCTGGCTGGATATGAAGTAGCGGTGCGCTCCGAATGGGTCACTTCCCGCTTCGCTCCTCACGTAGCTTCTATCCGGCCGAAGATACCAGCATTGAAGATTGTCCCGGAGGTTCGCCACCATGATCTCCTCGAGAATCTGCCGATGTACGGTGGGATCCTCGATCGGGATCAGGGTCTCGATTATGCGGTCGAGATTGCGGGGCATCCAGTCAGCGGAGGAGAGGTAGACCTTGGCCTCGGGCGACGGGAGCGGATGGCCGGCACCGAAACACAGGATGCGGCTGTGCTCCAAGAAGCGTCCGACGACGCAGTGGCACCCGACAAGCAAAAGAGCCCGCCCAGGACTTCCCGGCGGGCTCTTTC
>JAPYQK010000271.1 GCA_029941275.1 Longimicrobiales bacterium
GCCTCGCGCAGCAACGCGTCTAACCCCGCCGCCTCTGCAAAAATTTCAAACCCCGACCTAATCTCTGCTTCCGCAAAACAATGCAGGCCAAACCCCAATCCTCCCGCCGCGCCCGCCCCCGGCCCGGGCGCCATTGCCTCGGCCAATGTTTGGTCCTCCGCGACCGGCACGTGAACCTCGCGAGACACCACGCCCGCGATTTGCTTGGCCCCTGAGGCCTCGCATCTGGGAGCGTTGTTCGTCCGTTAGAATCCCCTCCAATGCCTGGCGGTGGGCAATCCTGCCGTCGTCCGCGGTGGAGCGTCGTCCGGCCATCTCTTCCCGAAATTGCTCTCGCGTGATTGCCTCGTCACGGAGCTGGTCGCGTAGCTCGCGCGTTTCGAGTCTCAGTGCGTCTCGGGTGGCCCGGTCTGATTGCTGCGCGTCCCGGACTCTCTGAACCTGCTCCTCGGAGAGGTTCAAACGCTCTTGGAGCCGAATGATCGCGTCGGCTTGACCATCCTCGGCTCTTCCACCGATTCCGTCCGGACCCCCGGGCCCACGTATTCGCCCTTGTCGCTGTGCTTGGGCGGGCACGGCCATGACCGCCAAGAGTATCGTTATGCTGCCCATCCTCTTCATCGTCTCCCCTTCGATCGTCGGACTTGAACGAGTCCTAAGATTCAGTCTGCTGAGTTCGAAACTCCCTCGATCGGCCACCGAGTTTCGGTGACTGCCCACCTAGATAGAGGTGGGGGGTGTTTCGTTACTCGAGAGCAACGACGATTATTGCTACTCGAGGCTGGGGGGCGGCAGCTTGCGGGAGCCCGATGGGGGTTCGAGAAGGTCCTTGTAGAAGTCCCGTTCCTCTTCGAGTTGTTCCACGCGCGTGCTCAGGTCGGTTATGGTATCGCGAACACGGTGGAGTGCTTCGGTGTCCATTTGAAAGGATTCACCCGGAAGCGGCGTTGGGCGGCGGCGGCTTTCGATGATTTTGGCCACGCTGGAAATGAGGACCAGCATGATAACGAACTCAAAAACGCCCATTGTGGGACCCTCTCGGCGATCCATGGTTACTGCACACGCGGGCTGCTTTGGAGCGTCGCGTTGCGAGATCCGTAACACGCACTTGCCGCGAACACGCACTTTGATAGTAACGCATGGCGAGGAACCGTTCGACCCGGAGAGGATGACCGTGACAAGATTCGCTTTCGTGGTGTTGGCCATCGCTGCGCTCGTCGGCCCCTTACCGGCAGACAGTCAGTTGGTGGGGGGAGTCTTTGGTACACGGGCTCGGGATAGCTTCGGAGGGACCAACGGATTTGGCGCTGAAGCCGGTGTGAGTCTCCCGCTTCTTCCGATCGAAGTCGTTGGTTCGGGAACGCATCTTAATCCGTCATGCATCGGCTGTGTTCTCAGTGGCTGGTCGCTCGGTGTGAAGTTCCAGATGCCGCTCTCCCCGGTCGTCAGGTCCTACGTGACAGTAGGGCGTACCTGGCGTGACTTGGAAGATCCAAGCGACGGTCTGATGTTGGATGACGAGGGCATTTTCGCGGGCCCCGGCATGGAGATCGTTTTTCCGGAAACGCGAGCAGGGATCTTCTTCGAAGGCCGCTATGAGTTCCTGACGAGCGACTCCGGCCCGACTCAGGACCTGCGGCAGTGGGTTTGGCGGGCCGGCCTCACGATGCGCTGGGGCGGACTCCCGCTTCTGGACGGCTGACTCAAACCACGCCGCGGCCGCCTTCCTCTTCTGGGGAACGGGGGATGCCTACTCTTGCGGCATCTGGAGGGGCACTGATGTGAGTGTCAGCCGGCCACGATCGCCTCGACGATCTTCGGACCGTGGAGCTTGCCGTTTTCGATGAAGATCTTGTTGGCGTTGTAGCCCGCCGCTAGAACTCCGGCGATGTAGATCCCGGGCACATTGCTCTCCATCGTGTCCGTATCGTGGCTGGGAATGCCGGTCTCGTCGTCGATGCTGATGCCCAGTCCAGAGATGAATCCTCGATCAGGCCGCCAGCCCGTCATCGCGAGCACCCAGTCGTTCGCGATCTCGACCGTTTCCATCGAGTCGGTGTCCTCGAGAATGACCTTGGTGGGAAGAATTTCCTGGATGCGATGGTTCCAATACACCTCGATCTCGCCATTCGCCAGCCGGTTTTGGATGTCGGGGACCACCCACGGCTTCACGCCCCGGTCGATCTTGTCGAAGAGGTGGACCATGGTGACCCTGGCGCCGGCTCGGTAGGTCTCGAGGGCCGATTCCACCGAAGAGTTTCCGGCTCCCACCACGAGCACGTCCTGATCGTAAAAGGGGAAGGGCTCCTGGTAGTAGTGCTTCACCTTGGGGAGATCCTCCCCGGGCACGTCCAGGTAGTTCGGCTCGTGAAATCCCCCGGTTGCGATCACGATCACTTTGGCCCGAACGGTATCCTCCGCGCCCGAGCGTGCTCTCGTGCTCAGTACAAAGTCTCCCTTTTGGCCCTCGATCGAGGTTACCTCTTCGTACTGGTGAACGTCCAATTCGAAGTATTGCACCACACGTCGGTAGTAGCCGAGCGCTTCTCTACGGGTCGGTTTGCTGTCGGCTATCGTGAACGGTACGCCGGCGATTTCCAGCTTTAGTGCCGTACTGAAGAACGTCATGTAGTACGGGTAGTCGACCAGGGAACTGGTGATGCATCCTCTGTCGTACAGGGTGGCACTCAGTCCGGCGGGGGCCGCCGCGGCCCCTACGGCAATCCCGCAGGGTCCGGCCCCGACGATGGCCAGGTCAATCAAGTCGCTCATTCGGATCCAGGTGATGGACGTTTTTGGTCGTCCAAGCTACCGATACGTGCCCCCGTCCCCAAGGGCGCGGGGTGGGGCGGGCTACCCGATGAATCCTGCCCGTTAGGCCCTTTCTTCGGTCAGCTTCGCCGCCTCTAGAGCGTGTCCTCGCCGCCTCTCGCCGTCCGTGAAGACGCCACAACGCTCCACGTTTCTTGGGGCTCCGAGATCTTTGAACATTTATCGTGGCCTCTATCCCCTGTTAGCGCGTCCTCGTGGAAGTCGGTGACTCGCAAAACGGCGATGCGCGGCTGGGGAACGCAGCCCAAGGACGTTGGGCTGCACAGTACTAAGGGATTATTGCAGCGCACGGTCTGACGCCCCCGAGGCCCCAAACCCGAGGGTTGGTGGGGTATTTTGTTTGCGTTCAGGGTGGGGTGCCGCCCATGATGGTGCGGGTAATGCAGTAGAATTAGGAGTTAGATGGCACTTCAAGGGGCACGGGAATCAACAGCGACTTTTTTGTCCTGACCGCAGAACTGGCC
>JAPYQK010000272.1 GCA_029941275.1 Longimicrobiales bacterium
TGCGGCCCGCCCGAGTCACCGTCTTCAAACACGAATAGGCGAGCGACGTGGCGACTGGGACCAAAGACTTCTACAAGATTCTGGGTGTTTCGGATAAGGCCAGTCAGGACGAAATCAAATCGGCCTACCGGACCCTGGCGAAAAAGTACCACCCGGACGTAAAACCCGGAGATTCGACGGCCGCTGACCGCTTCAAGGGAATAGGAGAGGCCTACGTGGTCCTTTCGGATCCCGTCAAGCGTAAACAATACGATCAGATGCGCCGTATTCCCAACCTCGGCTTCGGGCGGGGCCGGAGCGGGGCGAGGGGGTCTGCTGGCGACGGGGGAGGCGGCTTCTCCTTCGAAGATCTGGAAGGGTTCGGAGGTCTCGGGGACATTTTCAGCTCCATTTTCGACCGTAAGCCGAAATCGGCTGGACCGGAGCCGAGTCGGGGGCCCGCGAAGGGCCGCAGCATCGAGTATATGGTGGAGATCTCCTTCCTCACGGCGGTCAAGGGAGGCAAGATCTCCATCGATGTTCCCATTACCGAGGAGTGCGCCACTTGCGGAGGGTCCGGTGCCTCGCCGGGTACCGGGACCAAACAGTGCACCGAATGTAAAGGTGTGGGGGCAATCTCCTTTGGCCAGGGCGGATTCACGGTCAACCGGCCTTGCCCTGCTTGCCTAGGTCGAGGCAAGACTCCAGAGTCGCCCTGCAAGTCTTGTCGTGGTAATGGCTCGGTGCGTCAGAATCGACGCTTCAAGATCACGGTGTCGAAAGCCGTCGAGTCTGGCGGAAGGGTCCGTTTGTCCGGAAAGGGCGAGCGAGGCAGCCAAGGTGGAAAGCCGGGAGATCTGATCATCACCTTCAAGGTCAAGCCGCACGATTTCTTCAAACGCGACGGATTGAACATCCACGTGACGATCTCCGTCAACCTCGTCCAGGCCACGCTCGGTTCGAAGATGGCGGTGAAAACCGTGTATGGTAAGAAGGTGCACCTTCGGATTCCGCCCGGCACGCAGGGTGGCACGAAGCTCCGAATTCGTGGACATGGTATCCAAAAAGGGGAGCGAGTCGGGGACCAGATCGTCGAGGTGGACGTGGCGATTCCCGAGGAGTTGACCGATGAGCAACGGGAGGCAATGGAGGAGTTCGCTTCCTCATCGGGGTTGAGGCACTAGGAGTTGAAGCACCAGCGGCTGAGCGACTAGAAGTACGCGACTGCTGTACTTCTTCCACATCTTTCGAGGGCTGTGCTCAGCAGGCCTCGGTGGTTACCAACGCTCTCTCGATCCGTCCGCCGCCCAAAACCCGCTCACCATCGAAGAAAACTGCGGATTGGCCGGGAGTCACGGCACGCTGCGGTTCGTCGAACGCCAGTGTGACCGAGCCTTCCCTCGAGCGCACGGTCGCTTTGACCGCTGCTGCGCGGTAGCGAATCTGCACTCGGATCGTAGTGTGTTCCGGAGGAGGAGCCGCCAGCCAGTTTACCTCGCCGATCTCTACGCCCTGAGCGTCTCCCTCTTCCACCGTACCTACTACGACTTCGCGAGAATGGGCCCGGATCTCGATCACGTAGAGGCGCTCGCCAAATCCGCCGCCCAAGCCCTTACGCTGGCCCACCGTGAAGTTGGCGTACCCCGAGTGTTCACCGAGCAATTCGCCATCGAGCGACACGATACGTCCCGGCTCGAGAGCAGGATGGCGGGTTTCGAGCCTCTTTTCCAGGAGGTCCCGGTAGTCCCCTGTGGGAACGAAGCAGATCTCCTGTGACTCCGGCTTGTCGGCTGTGACGAGCCCGAGCTTCCGAGCCTGATCGCGCACCTCTCGTTTGGTCAAGTGCCCGACTGGAAAGTGGAGAAGCGGCAGCATCTTCTTGGGCAGACCCCAGAGGAAGTAGGCCTGATCCTTCGAGACGTCGACACCCCGATAGAGGGCCGACGCGGTACCACCCGAGTGCTCAATACGCACGTAGTGGCCCGAGGCGATTCCGTCACAGCCCAGGAGTTTTCCGCGCTCCATCAAGTCTTGAAACTTGGTGTTGGAGTTGCAGCGGACGCAGGGGTTCGGTGTGCGGCCCCTCGCGTACTCGGCAACGAAGTCATCGATCACATGTCGCGTGAAGTCTTCCTCCACATCGAATACGTAGTGGGGGATGCCCAATGTGTCCGAAACGCGACGGGCGTCGGTGATGCCGTCCAGCCCGCAGCAGATCTTCGGATGGGCGTCGGTGCCGGAGTAGCAGAACGTCTTCATCGTGGCACCCACGACATCGTATCCTTGTTGGACAAGAAGTGCCGCCGCCACCGAGGAGTCGACGCCGCCTGACATGGCGACCAGAATCCGCTCACTCATATCGTCCGCTCGATCTGGATCATGCTCCCGCCTCGACGCTCCGCATACGCTCCAGAACTTGCAGCGTCGCCTCGGACGCACGAACCACGTCGGCCTCGGTCGTGGAGTGTCCCGGACTGAATCTCAGAGCTGCTACGCCCTCCATCCGGCCATACAAAGCCTCGAGGACATGGCTTGCCGCGTGGGCCCCACTGTCGCAGGCCGATCCAGCCGAAACCGCGATCCCTTCCAGATCGAGGCCGGCAAGAAGGGCCTGAGGGTCGGCGTTTGGGATGCCGACGTTGAGAATATGCGGCGCCCGATTGGGCACGTCACCGTGGATCTGGAGACCTTCGATGGCACTCCCCAGCTTGGACTGGAGCAAATCCCTGAGTCCACCCAGGCGACGGCTCTCGGACTCCCGCTCCCGCACCGCCAAGCCGACGGCGATTGACATGCCGACGGCCCCGGCGACGTCCTCGGTTCCTGGCCGTAAGGCCCCTTCCTGCCCTCCGCCAAATATCAGAGGGGCGATCTCGACGCCACGCCGGACGAAGAGTACGCCTGTACCCTTGGCACCGTAGATCTTGTGTCCGGTCAAGGACAGGAGGTCGACTGGGAGGTCCACGACATCGACCGGAACCTTGCCGAGAGCCTGGACGGCATCGGTGTGGAATAGAGCGCCCTGGGCCTTTACTCGAGTCAGGACATCATCGATCGGAAAATGGATACCGACTTCGTTGTTCACCATCATGACGGACACGATCGACGCCCCGTTGGCGAGGGCATCGTCGAGCCCGTCCATGTCGAGCGTGCCGTCGGCGTTAGCTGCAAAGGTGTCCCATCGTCCGCCTCGGTTCCCGACCTCGGCGGCGGCACTCAAGACCGCTTTGTGCTCGATCGACGAGACCACCGCGTAGGGTATGCCTCCGTGTCGGCAAACGGCTTCTGCGTGGCCGAGGATAGCCAGGTTGTCC
>JAPYQK010000273.1 GCA_029941275.1 Longimicrobiales bacterium
ACTCCCGCCGCCGCAACTTGCTCTCAAACCCAAAAAGCTCTGACCACCTTGAACGATGATCAGAGCTTTCTGATGGAGGCGGCGGGAGTCGAACCCGCGTCCGCAAATGGATCCTACAGAGCCTCTACGTGCGTAGCGTCACTCATTATTTCGCTCGGGGCGGCGAGCGAGCAACCGGTCCCCAAACTAGCTACCTGAAAATCTCATTTCTGATCGGAGCAGCACCGACCAGAGACCAGCCCGACTCATCGACGTTTCGGAGACCCGCCTCGGGCAGGCAGATCAGGAAACGAGCTGCGAACCGAAGTTACGCAGCCATCGCCAGTTCATTGTTGGCAATTAAAGTTTTCCAAGGGGTTTTACGAGGACCCGGGAACCTCGGCACGCTACTCCATATTCACCAAACGCGTCGAAGCCGTGACGCCCCCGATGTCCTACCGGCCCTGGGGCCGTCCTACCTACAACACTCCTCTCGTACTTTGAAGGTAACCCCCGGTGTAAGTCCAGGGTCCTGTCCTGAGTCGGGAATCAGCTAAACTCTGGCGGCTGCGCGTTTAAGCGGCCTCGTCGGCACCCGCGAGGTGTCGCGACAGGTAACCCTCGAGCAGGTCGTGAATATCTTCCAGGGACGTGATCTGGAACAGCTGAGTGCGCAGTGCCCGCCCGCTAGGAAGGCCTTTGGTATACCATCCAAGGTGTTTTCTGAACTCGATCAACGATTTTTTCGGGTTGTCCTCGTAGCGAAGGCCATGATCGGCATGCTCGAGGCAGATCTTGAACCGTTCCTCGACACTCGGTTCCGCAGGGATGGGATTACCATCCAACGCAGCGCGCGCCTGCGCGAAGATCCACGGTGAGCCATGCGAGGCTCTGGCGATCATCACACCAGCACAGCCTGTCTCATCCTTCATACGCCGAGCGTCGTGCCCGCTGAGTACGTCTCCGTTTCCGACCACAGGCACCTCTAGCGCTTCGACCAGGGCAGCGATCTCGTCCCAACGGGCCTGCCCTCCATACATGTCGGTTCGTGTGCGGGCATGGAGGGTCACCACGCGCGATCCCGCATCCTGACACCGCAACGCGATGCCCACCGGATCTCGTGAGGGTTCATCGTAACCGCTTCGGATCTTGGTGGTCACCGGCAATGAGGTATTCCTCACCACCGACTGGATGATGCGCTCGACCAAATCCATGTCACGAAGGCATCCTGAACCGCCGTTTCGCTTGACGATTTTCTTGACCGGACATCCGAAGTTGATATCGATGAAGTCCGGATCGAAAAGATCCGTCACCAAAGCAGAGGCTTCGCCCATAGTCCTCGGATCCGATCCGAAAATCTGGATCCCGATGGGCCGCTCTTCCTCGCTGAACCGGAGGTGTCGGCGAGTTTGTGGGTTGCCCTGCATGATGCCGTCGGCGCTCACGAACTCCGTCGATACGACGTCGGCACCGAACCGCCGGCAGAGCCGACGGAAGGGAGCTTCGCTCACACCCGCTTGGGGAGCGAGGAAAAGTGGCGTAGGGCCGCCCGCCATGAGTTCGAACACATCGATTGGCATGCTGAGAAAGGTAGGGTCCATCAGAGAGCCGGTGAAGGGCGCCACCCTTTGACAGTTCTCGAATGGTGGAAGATATTGCACCGTTATCCTCGCGATCTCAGTGCTGCGTTCCAGCTATTCATGAGTCAGGCTTCTGGATCTCGGCACTTAACCCACGAAGGCTCGACCCTTCGGAGGTATCGATATGAAGCTCAGAGACCTGTTCACGGCCGACGTCGTAAACCTCAACCTTACGGCGGAATCGAAGGACGATACTGTCAAGCAACTCGTCGCTCTGCTCCAACTCGACGACAAATCGAACGGGATTCTCTACAAGACCCTAAAGCGTAGAGAAAACCTCGGATCGACGGGCATAGGCCATGGCATAGCGATTCCCCACTGTCGGTCCCTCGTGGTGAGTCGCCTCCGGCTGGCTTATGGGAGAAGACCCGGCGGGGTTGAGTTCAAGGCTATCGACGACGAACCGGTGTTCAACTTCTTCCTAATCGTCGCCCCGCCGCTAGAGGTGTCCAACCAGTACCTTCCGGTCCTCGGAAAAATCGCCCAGTTCGCGAAGGACGAGGATGTGCCGGGCCTTTTAGCCGGCCTGGAAGATCCGGAAGACTTCCTGAAGCTGTTGGAAGAGAGGGCGACCTAGGAGTGTTCCAGCGTAGGCGGCCACTGCAAGTGTAGGTGGTTACCTGGCTACTTGGCCACGTAGACCCGACTCACGACGCTGATACCGTTCACGGTCAGCTGAACGAAGTAGATACCCGAGGCGACTTCCCTACCCACTTGATCACGCCCGTCCCAGAAGGCCTCGTATCGGCCCGGGATCATGTAGGCGAGATCGATTAGGGGCGCTTGTCCGCTCGGATGGCTGAGCGCGGTCGGAGTCGCGACGAATTGGCGGAGAATGTTGAACACGCGAACGGATACAACGGCCGTCCCCCCGTCAGAGAACAGGTCTTCGTGGAGTTCGAAGGGAATCCTGGTCTCGGGGTTGAACGGATTGGGATAGTTCTGCCCAAGTGTAAATCCGCTTGCTTGCCCCCCGACCGGGGATGGATCATTCGGTGTTATCTGAGCCGAAAGCCCCGGCGCAAGGCCGAGGAGCAGAGAAAGCAGGAAGACACGCTTTGTGCGCCTCATCCTATACCTACCTATTCCGTAGCTGTTGGACTAATCGCCCTCCATGGTGATGTGCACTCCGAACACTTCGGTTCTCCATGTTCCGGGGAACCTGCATTGGTTAGACGCTCAATGACCTAATTTGGTTCCCTCTTGGCTACATCTCTCCCGTCGGTTCCCCGAATCGTGAGGCCAGTCAGATCGAAATGAGTCAGGATCGGGATGAGATGCTTACGAGTCACGGGCAGCACTTCGCGGAAATCTGCCGGGCCCAGGCCAGTTGCACCGCCGAGTTCCGAGGCGACCCGATTCGCTGCGGCGGAAAATCCCTCGGCGTCCATGAACAGCTCGTCCTCCAAAGCCACCAAGTGGCCCCGCCGCTCCAACAGCTTCAATAGAGGCCAGAGATCAGCGCGATCGAGCAAAACCTTCGGTAGTTCCGCGACCATCGGAGGAGCCAAGTCGGCGATCCTGTAAAGCTCCCTGAGCTCATCCATGGCTCTCCCCTGTTTCTCCGTCACGGCGGGTTCATACCCCGGCTGAGACACCGCGCCGTCGCGGACCTCGACGGATCCGGAGACCACTGCCTCGTTCAAGAG
>JAPYQK010000274.1 GCA_029941275.1 Longimicrobiales bacterium
CGGGACTCATCCAAATTAGCCCTGATCTCGGCCACCACAGCGGCGCGTGCACGGTGGTCTCCAACTCTAATTCGGCTGGAAACTCCTGCGCCCCAGTCGCTTGCGTCGAAACTCCGGTCGACGCCGCAACAGCGAAAACAACCCCAACGCGGAAAAATCGCACTAGTGACCTCCCGAAACGATCAAAAAGAATCTGGAACCGAGGATTGGCGTCATCAAAGCCCCAACCGTAGGCTAGGGGCCATGACTGACCGTACTTGGACCCGCCGGGGTGTCGTCACGACCCTCGCCGCCGCAGCCGTGGGCGCCCCCTTCCTCCCGCGCGGACGTAGCCGCAGTGGAGCGGACGAGGGAGATGTCGTTCTACGCTTCACTTCCCACGTCTCCCGGTCACACGGGTTTTACCCTTACGTCTTCACCCCCTTCTTCCAGATGGTGGAAGAAGAAACCCAAGGCCGGCTCCGAATCGAACCCATGATGGATGGGCTCCTTCATGGAGCGCTCGACGGGTTCAAGGCCTCGGTCACCGGGCTCACCGACTACACACACGGCTACACGACGTACCAACCCGGCAGCTTCCACCTCATGCACGGGCTCCAGCTTCCCTTCGTCTTCCCGAACTCGCCGGTCGCCTCGCTGGTCGCTGAGGAACTCTACCCGCGTTTCTTCAAGGAGGAGTACGAGGCGATGGGCGTGTACCTCGCCACTTGTGACTCCACGTCGCCGTACCAGGTGATCTCCAGGGATCCGGTGCGGAGGCTCGAAGACCTCGACGGACTAAAAATCCGCACGACGGGTGGAATCGTGGCGGAAATCTACCGGGAATTGGGCGCTGTCCCTGTCGTCATGGCGGCGGCGGAGGTGTACCCCGCCCTTCAGCGAGGCATCATCGATGCTGTGTCACTCGGTGTGCCCGACATCGCTTCGTACCGCCTCCAGGAGATCGGGAAATTCCTGACGCGCGTAAACCTCAACGTCACGGTCCTCCAGTACTGTCTCAACCCGCGCTCCTTCGATGAGCTTCCGGGGGACATTCGCGAGACGTTCTACCGCCTCCTAAGGGTTCGGAGCCAAATGGCGGCTCAGGACTACTACTCCGGCCCAAGAGAAGAAGGCTACTACGACGCCCTCCGGGCCGGTGGGTGTGAGATCATGGACCTCGAACCCTCCGAACGGGAACGGTGGAGGGACACGCTCGTGCCGCTGAGGGAGCGTTTCATCGCGGAGAACGAGGCCGAAGGCCGGCCGGTTCGGGAAATGTTGACGGAAATGGAGAGGCTGTCGGCCGAGTACTCGACACTCAGCAGGGCTGAGATCAGGCGCAAAGTCGTGGAAGATC
Organism: Longimicrobiales bacterium; assembly: GCA_029941275.1. GTDB lineage: Bacteria > Gemmatimonadota > Gemmatimonadetes > Longimicrobiales > Gaopeijiaceae > UBA822. The sequence goes on from JAPYQK010000274.1 coordinate 1,340, forward strand.
CCGTGATGGGCATCATCGACTTATGAGCGGTCCCGTGCAAGTGCTCGACGCCGGGATTGACCGGCTGGATTTCTGGTCCGACCGGGCCGCCCGAGCCTTGTATCGCGTGGCGGTCGACGCCGCGCTGCCGGCCCTGATGGTGCTGGTCAGCCTGGACGTGATCCTCCGCTACGTGTTCAACTCTCCACTCCCGTGGGGCAGAGACGTCAACGGATTACTCCTGCTGATCACCATTTTCTCTGCACTCCCCCACGCTTGGGACATGGGATACCACATCCGAATGGAAGTGTTTTACAACCGGTTCGGAAGTCGGACCCGCATCTGGGCGGACGTCGCCTCGGCGTCGGCCGGTATTCTCTTCTTTGGTTTGATGGGAATCCAAGCGTTCCGGTTCACGCCGTACATGTCGTCCACCGGCGAGACGGGAGAAGACCTGCTGCTGCCCGTGTGGCCGTTCATGGCGTACATGGGAATCTGCGCATTGGTGCTCGTCGCTCGACTCATCGGAAATCCGAGCGGTGAAGAACACATCGGGGTCGGAGCAGGTGGCGACCAGGGCGGAGCCGAGCCGCTGTGACCGTCACACTCATCGGCGTCGCGTCGGTAGTCCTGTTGCTCTCCCTCCTGCTCATCGGGGTCCCGATCGCTTTTGCGATGGGGGGCGTCGGGCTTCTCGGAATTCTGGTTCTGGAAGGCCCGGCGGCCGCGCTGGCCCAAGCCGCGCTGGTCCCATGGGACGAGAGCCGGAGCTTCGTACTCGTCACCATCCCGCTGTTCGTCTTGATGGGACAACTGGTTTTTCATACGGGGTTGGCCACAGAACTCTACGACGGCCTCCGGGCATGGATCGGATGGGTCCCCGGGGGCATGGCCATCACGTCCGTTCTGGCGTGCGGCACGTTCGGAGCCGTCACGGGGTCGAGCATTGCGACGGTGGCCACCATGGGTGCGATCGTCATGCCCGAGATGGAGCGGTTCGGTTATGATCGCCGCTTGGCCACAGGGGCCCTGGCAGCCTCTGGCACCCTGGGAATCCTCATTCCGCCCAGCGTCATCTTTATTTTTTACGGCGTGATGACCGAAACGTCGATCGGCGCGCTTTTTATTGCGGGGATCATCCCCGGAATCCTTACGGCGACCATGTTCTCGGCCATTATTTACATAAGGTGCATCCTCAAGCCCGAACTCGGCCCACCGGGCCCGGTGGGGAGCTGGCCCGAGCGGATCGACGCGCTGAAACGACTCGGGCCGATTCTCGGCCTGTTCGCGTTGGTGATCGGGGGCATCTACGGAGGAGTCTTCACCCCCACCGAAGCAGCGGGCGTGGGGTGTAGCGGGGTGCTCGTGGCAGCCCTTCCAGGCCGAAGACTGAACTTCGGAGCCGCGCGCAAAGCCCTTAGCGACACGGTCCTCATCAGCGTCATGCTCTTCGCAATCATCGTTGGCGGATACGTGTTCGCCCGCCTCATGGCGATCACGGGGCTGACCGAGTCGATCGTGGAGATGCTCGTGGGGCTCGAGCTGGGAAGAGGCGGTTTTCTCTTCCTGCTCGTCCTGCTATACCTTGTGCTTGGCGCCATGCTAGACGTGTTCGGAATGTTGGTTCTCAGCATCCCGTTCGTGATGCCGGTGGTCTTGGCATTGGGCATCGACCCCGTCTGGTTCGGCGTGTTCGTGGTGATCATGGCCGAAGTGGCCCTCGTGACCCCACCCATCGGGGCGAACGTATTCGTGATGCGCCGAATCGCGCCTGACGTCCCCATGGAGGACATCTTCAGGGGGGTGGCACCTTTTGTACTAGGCGAATTCGTAGTGATCCTACTCCTGGTGCTTTTTCCCGCACTGGCACTTTGGCTTCCCAGCATGATGCCCTGACCCGCAGCCATCAACTGATGGGTACGCCCCCTACACCCATAGAT
>JAPYQK010000275.1 GCA_029941275.1 Longimicrobiales bacterium
AGCGCGAAACGGGACCGATCCCCGTCCCCCCCGAACACGGAGAAGTTGGCGCGATCGGAGCCGGCTTCGGGGGCGACAGCGTTTCGATCACGGTAAGAAGTTAGATCGATAACGTCGTCGCCTTTCACGATTTACCCTGGAAGCCGTTGAAGGAAAACGGTGCGTGTCATGTAAGATCACGGCATCATCGGGGTGAACAAAGGGGCATGACAAAGCCGCCGGGGCCTGTCAGCAGGAAAGCCAGAGCGCGGCACCACGAACCTGTGGAGGTAGCGCCCTCTGCGGAACGCTTTAGATTCCGTGCTTCGAGGAGTGCGTCGGCCACCACGCGTTCCTTGCCAACCCCAAGGATGATTAATGGAAAACTGGATCGGTATCGGAGTGTGGATCATCATGGGTGCCCTCATCGCCCTCGTGATGAGAATCCTGATCAAGAGACCGGAAGAAACACCAGGTCACGTACCGGTTCTCCTCGCCATCGGGGCCTTCGGCGCCGTGATCGGCGGCATGTTAGGGGTGGGCATCTTCGAGTTCGATGAGCCCTTGGCGCTGAGCGCGGGCGGCATGGCGGGCGCAGCAGTGTTTGCCGTCTTCATGAGCTTCGTCTACCGCTGGGGAATTCGCGGTCTCATCTGAGCGTCATGAGTCTCGTCCAGGGCTATATCCGGACAATGAATGCACCCAGAGGTACGTCGAACGTGGGTGACGTCCAGGGCTATATCGGGCGGGAGCTTTCCCGCTTCACCGAAGAAATCCTGGACTTTCTTCGAATCCCCTCCGTAAGCGCAAAGTCGGAACACAACGCCGACACCCGGCGAACAGCCGAGTGGCTCCGCAATCGAATGGACGATGCCGGCCTCGATGCCGAGGTGCTGGAGACCGCAGGGCATCCAGTGGTGTTGGGCGAGTGGCGTGGCGCCGGTCCCGATGCCCCCACCGTATTGGTGTACGGCCACTACGACGTACAACCGGCCGAGCCGCTGGAGTTGTGGGACTCGCCACCCTTTGAGCCAGAGTTTCGTGACGGGCGTCTGTATGCACGGGGCTCAACGGATGACAAAGGGCAACTCTACCTCCACATCAAGGCCACCGAGGCGCATTTGGCCGCTGGTGGATCCCTTCCGATCAACCTCATCGTGCTGGCCGAGGGCGAAGAGGAGATCGGCTCGCCGAACCTCGTGCCCTTCGTCGAAGCGCACCGTGAACGGCTGGCCTGTGACGCTGTGGTGATCTCCGACACGGGCATGTTCGCACCGGGCCTGCCCGCACTCCTGTTTTCGCTACGGGGTCTGGCCTACTTCGAGGTGCGGGTCGAGGGACCGTCGAGCGACTTGCACTCAGGGGAGTACGGCGGTCCCGTCGTCAATCCGGCGATGGCCCTCGGTCGGATGCTCGCCACGCTGCACGACGATCAAGGACGCATTGCGATCGACGGCTTCTATGACGACGTGCTGGAGTGGGACCAAGAAACCAGAGATGGGATTCGGGATTTACCGTTCGACGAGGCCGAATTCGCTGAATCCTTGGGTGCCACGCCGGATGGCGGAGAACCCGGCTACTCCATTCTCGAGAAGCTCTGGATCCGGCCGACGTGCGAGATCAATGGATTGCTCTCCGGCTATACCGGCGAGGGCGCGAAGACCGTACTTCCGGCCGAAGCCATGGCCAAGGTGAGCTTTCGCCTTGTTTCTGATCAGAACCCGGACCGTGTGGCCGAGCTTTTCCGCGCACACATCGCATCGGTAACACCTCCAGGAGTTACGGTGTCGATCGAGGAGCTACACGGGGGGTTACCCTGGCGTGCTCAGCTCGACGGGCGTCTCAAAGAAGCGGCGGAGTCCTCTCTCCTCAAGGCTTTTGGAGCCGCCCCTGTTTTGGCGGGCGGCGGCGGCAGCATCCCGATCGTCGGTGAGTTCGAGCGGATCCTCGGGTCTCCCGTGCTTCTGATGGGGTTCTCGCTGCCTGGGGCGAATTTACACGCCCCCAACGAGTGGTTTCCTGAGGAGAACATCGAGCTGGGGATTCGGGCGTTGGCTTATCTGTATGAGGAGTTGGGGTAGCGGCCCTGCGGATCTATCCAGAAAATCGACTCGAGGTCCTGAAAAGGTGATCGTTAAGCCCGCCCGTTCGTGCAGCACACCGACCGCGGCGTCATCAGGGCCACGAAGGGCGGGTAAGACCTGATCTCGTCGAAGGCGGGATCGACGTGGATCGAGGCCAGTTTCAAGGCAGACTGACCTAATAGACGGACGGCTTCATCTCCGTCCCCCAGCGCGGCGGCGATCTCTGCCTGAGCGAGGTCGCGCTGCGCAGCCGTGCCGGACTCGGTCAATGTGATCCGGTCGTTCACGGCGGACGCCTCGGCGCGCCGCCCCGTGCGAGCCAACATGACGCCATATATCCCCGCAACGAAAACGTCTCGAGCGAGGATGTCCTCCAACCCAGGGACCTGCTGCGTCAGCGAGTACACCTCCTCCCATCGCCTGGCGAAGTACAGGACCTGGCCCAGCAGGAGCACTTGGTCGAGCGACTCGGGAGGGTTGGGGAGAGCCGAGAGTATTGTCGCGGTGAGGCGATCCACGGCGTCCCCGAGGCCGTGGGCGCGCATCTCCCCCATCGCTTGGTTCTGAACGGCGATGCGGGCCGGAACCGGCAAGGCGTCGAGCGTCTGAAGTAAGGAGTCGAGCGCCACTTCGCGACCCAGCCCGACCAAGGCCCCTGCCTCCATGCCGATGAAACCCAGATTCTCGGGGTAGACCGCCCTCGCGCCCCGGACAAAACCAGCTCCTCCTGGAAACGCCCGAGCCCGTGATACGCGCTGGCGCCGCTTTGGTAATACCCCAGAAACGGACAGGCACCCGGGAGATCCATCTGTTCCAGCAGCTGCGCCGCTTCGGTCAGCTTCAAAGCACGAGCCTTGAACTGCATGGCACTCCCTGCCCGTCCCACCGGATCCAGACGGTAGGCCTCTTCCATGGTGCGCTCCGCCCGGTCCCGGTCGCCATCCCATCTAGCGCCCATTGCATCCAGGCCAAGCTCTTCGTGCCGGGTCATCTCACCCCTCAAGCCATCGAGGACGCTCCTGAACGAGTCCCGCTCTGCCACTTGGCCGAGATTGTCGTGTGCCAACATGAGGTTGTAGAGTGCCGACACGAAGCGGGGGGACTCCCGGATCGCGCGTCACCCCGCGGCGAGGGAAGTTTCGAAATCGCTCACACAATAGGCGCTCATCTGGTCGACGAACGCCTGGTAGGCC
>JAPYQK010000276.1 GCA_029941275.1 Longimicrobiales bacterium
CTCGGGGATCTCCCGCTCCACCACGACGAGACCGAAAACTCTTCTCACGACCTCGAACATCCCATCCAGAACACGATCGAGGGGGAAATACGGGCGAACGACCTCATCGTCGATATCGAACCTCGAGCGGCGAAGGTTCTCGGCTACATAGGCAGTGTCCCAAGGCTCGATCTCGGGGATGCCCAACGCGTCGGCGTGTTCCTTCAACTCGGCCAGGTCGCGTTCCCAGTACGGCCGCGTTCGTTTGGTCATGTCGCTGATGAAATCAAATGCCCGGCCTCCCGTCTTCGCCATGTAGTTCTCGAGCCGGTAGTCGGGGAAGTCGGAGTAACCCATTACCTCCGCCAGCTGTCTACGGAGGTGGAGCAAGCGCGCCATGATCTCGCCGTTGGAAAATTCGCCGTCCCGGCAACGTCCCACGAACGCGGTATACATCTCCCGACGAATTTCACGATCGTGGGCGTGTTTGAGGATCGGCTCGAAGGAGGGGTAGTCGAGGGTGAGAAGCCAGCCCTCCAGCCCCTTTTCCGAAGCCTTGCGGGCCGCTTCGTCTCGATCTGCGTCCGGCACTCCGTCGAGTCGGTCCCCATCCTCGATCAAAAGAGTAAACGCGTTGGTGGCGTCCAACACGTTTTCTGAGAACTTGCGTTCGAGTCGAGAGAGTTCGAGCCGGATGGCGCTCAGCTTCTCCTTGTCCGCCGCCGCGAGACCGGCACCCGCCCGCTGGAAGTCCCTCAGCGTCGTGTCCAAGTGCCGCTTCTCGATCGGGGGCAGGCCCGCAGTTTCGTCGGTGGCAGCGAAGACGGTGATTCTGTCCCAAAGCTCTTCGTTGAGCGTGACACGGGTCCAAAATTCGGTGATGTCCGGAAGAACCTCGTTGAAGGCCTCCCGTAGCTCGGGGGTCTCCGCCACGGACAGCAGGTGCGTGATCGGGGCTGTTCGTTCGCTCACTCGCTGGAGGACGCCGTCCAGCCTCTGAATGGTGTCGGCGTAGGTCGGTCCAGACGCCACCGCTACCAAATCGTCGATCTCGCCTCGGGCGTCATCTAGAATTTTCGCTACAGCCGGGACTACATGGACCGCCTCGATGTTGTGAAATGGGATACGGTCGTAATCAAGCAACAACGGATTCGTGTTGGTGGTCATGCGGAGGAGGACATCCGAGTGGAATCGAACGGTTTGTTACCTGAGCGCGGAAGGTAATGCGATCATTCAGCGTTGGCGATTGTCGAGCAGGCCTTCATGCCGTTCCGACACCAACCGCCCAACACCTGGCCCGCTGTCGGACCGGGGGACTTGGCAGCGCCGCCCCCGATGCACAGCTTGCGTGGCGAGATCTCATTCATGAATCCAGCCTCGGGAGAAACACTTGATCGAGTCGCACGGCCGTCGTGCTTTTCTCCTCCGCCTAGCCCACCGCCTGTCAGCGATGGGGCTAGCGGCTCCCACCGTTTCGGCGCTTGGCTGCAGCCTCGAGGAGATCCAGCGAGGAGCCGAAGAGGTCGGTGCGACCGGGCTGACGATCACACGGCCAGTGTTACTTCCATTAACCGACGGAGCTGTGCGGATCGCCTCACCCCTGTCGCGATTTCCCGCCGCGTACGTCTCCAGACCTTTGCGCAAAGTCTACGTCGACGTGGAAACTCGCCTAGAGGCGAGGATGATTCTGGCCGCCCACATTTCGGTGAGTACCGGTCATTGGCGGATTCCACTCCCCGGTGATGATCTGGCGATCCCCGTCGACGCCGGAGATGAACTAAGAGAATTCGAGGAGAGGCCCATTGGCGAATGGGATCCGGCGATGGTTCCGGCCGAAGGGGACTTCAGGGTTCGGCGCGGACATCGCGAGACGGTCCGGATCGCCTTCGGGTGCTTGCCCATGGCGGACAGAGAAGGGTGGTTCAGCGCTGGGCCCTGGGACATCGGGCAGTGTCGCGACGGGTCAGGTCGGGATCTGTGCCGCGAGGTACTCATGGATGTCGGTACCGGATCCCACTATTCACAACGTTCGCGGGGGGCCTGCGCCGAGCCGACCGGAACCGTTCGTTTTGTGACCTGGGTCACCTCAGACGCGTAGGACCGCTTAAAGCTCTTCGACCCGCTGGAAGAGGTGGACGTCCCGGTCCTCGAGGTGTTTCAATACTGCGTCGAAGCAGTCGGTGCGGCGGCCCACGACCTCGGGTGGTGCCAAACCCGGCTCCTCCCAAAGACCTCGAGCGAGCAAGTTGACCATCGCCGTGCAGGTGTAGCCTGTCGTGCGGGCGATCGAAGAGGTCTCCGTGTCGGTGTTGTAATAGTCGAGCAGGTTGTAGGTGTGGCGCAGGGTTATTCCGTCCTTTTCGCCCACCACGACAATACGCATGACGGTCAAATCCGGCTCACCCTCCTCGAAGCTCCAAGCGCCGAAAAGAAGCGCCTCGGTCACATCACGGGGGCGCACCACGCCCGATGCGGCTTGAATCTCCTGGGTGGAGAAGAAACCCGCGTCTCTGAGAATTCGCATTCGGACGGCATGCCCGGGATAACGCATGGTCTTCTCGACCATATCAGGCGCTTTGCAGTTCCTTAGCAAAGACCTCAGACCATCCGTGTCGAAGGCCTCCAGCGAGCCGAGTCCGGGGAAGTGCACGAGTTCGACCTCGGAGAGGGCCGGCATGGTTATTTCCACGCCGTCCCGGCGCAGCCGAGCCGGCCGTACGTACTCCTCAATCACATCACCCGGCGAAAAGAACGCTTTGTACTCCCACGGCCAGGTCCGCTCGACCGGGAGGCCGACGACGAGACAGTGGAATGACGCAGTCTCGTCGAGGTGCTCTTCCATTCGTCCCAGAATCAAGTTGCTGAGCCCGGGCGCGATCCCGCAATCGACCAGACAAGACACGCCGGCCTCCCGCGCGAGTTCATCGAGACCGAACGCATCTTCGGGAAAGAACGAGATGTCGACGACGGGCTTTCCTTCTTGCAACACGCGCTCGACGGTCTGATACCCCATGAATCCCGGTACCGCCCCGACGACGAGGTCCGCATCGGCAACCGCCTTGGACACGTTGCCCAACTCGGATAGGTCGGCGTCGTCGTGGTCGTGTCCGTGGTCCATCTCGATCAAGGTGACGTGACGTTTACCACGAGTTTTGGCGTAGCCCAGATGGCTCCGGAATGTGAATCCATCGAGGCGCTCGTGGCGATGGCCGACGCCGCCATGTACAAGGCCAAACAGAAGGGCAAGAACAGCGTCTTCGTGGCCGAGCCCGCGGA
>JAPYQK010000277.1 GCA_029941275.1 Longimicrobiales bacterium
GCCCCGAGGGATCTCACTTCTCTTCGCTGTGGCTTGGTGGCAGGGGCCCCGGTGTCCGACGACCTAGTAAAAGCGGTTCAAGCCAACCTCTTCCCCGAGCTGTTGATCGCATACTCCCTCACGGAGACCTCCTCGACCGTTTGTATTACCCGACCAGACGATCCGGGGGCGAAGCGAATTTTTACGGTTGGACGTCCTCTGGAGAACAATGTTCTCAAGATTCTGGACCCGGATGGGGTCGAACTGCCCGTGGAGAGTGTGGGCGAGATCTCGGTTCGGGGCCCCGGGGTTATGAGAGGGTATTACCGACAGCCGCGAGAGACGTCCAGTCTGGTCGCCGGGGAGGGGTACTTTCTCACGGGCGATCTCGGAATGGAGGATGAGGAGGGCTTCATTCATTTGGTGGGGCGTAAGAAAGAGGTTATTATTCGGAGTGGATCAAATGTTTACCCCCGGGAGGTTGAGGATCGACTTCAATCGCACCCGGGGATACGTGAATCCATGGTGGCTGGAGTCTCGGACGAGCTTCTGGGAGAGGCCATCTACGCGTGCGTCCTCCTCGAGGAGGGGGCCATCGTGACCAGCCAAGAGATTAGAGATTGGTGTGCGGTCACACTCGCCGATTTCAAGGTGCCCGACGTTGTCCAGTTCATGGACGAATTTCCACTGACGGGGGCCGGGAAGATTCAGCGCGGCGAGTTAACCCGTCGTATTCGAGCGACGCACGCAGAGTCAAAGACATGAAGGATTGCCGGGCACTCTGATCAGTGACCCCCCCTCGACTCCTTCCAGATTCGAGACGTCGCTTAGCGGCGCTCAGGACTGGAATGAGTGGGGAGGTCTCGCGAGTGCGGCCGGCCAACGATTTTCGCGAGAAGAAAAAATGAATCCGTACTCCCAAGCCCCTCATGTAGAAGGGCCCAACAAAGCACCGGCCGATGCTCCCAATGCGGCCCTCCTCATCGACTTCGACAACGTCACGATGGGGATGCGAAGTGACCTCTCCAAAGAACTCAAGAGCCTACTCCAGTCGGACGTGATCCGGGGGAAGGTGACCGTCCAACGTGCGTACGCGGACTGGCGGCGTTATCCGCAGTACATCGTGCCGCTTTCGGAGGCGTCCGTCGATCTGATCTTCGCTCCGGCGTACGGGAGTTCGAAGAAGAACGCCACTGACATCCGAATGGCCATCGACGGGATAGAGTTGGTCTTTATCCGACCGGAAATCGGCACGTACATTCTTCTCACCGGCGATTCCGATTTTTCGAGTCTGGTTTTGAAGCTCAAAGAGTATGGAAAGTATGTCATCGGCGTGGGCATCGAGGAGTCCAGCTCCGACATCCTGGTTCAGAACTGCGACGAATACTACTCCTACACGAGCCTCACCGGTCTTCGAAAGACGACGGAGATCGGCGGCAAGGACAACGATCCGTGGGATCTCGTGGAGAGAGCTGTAGGTCGCATGGTTACACGGGGTGATGTCATGCGATCGGATCGCCTCAAGCAAGTAATGTTGGAATTGGACGGTGGGTTCAGCGAGGGAAATTTCGGCTTCAGCAAGTTTTCGAGGTTCGTGGCGGAGGCCGCTAAGCGGGGTCTGATCCGGATCCACAAACTCGAGAATGGGCAGTACGAAGTTAAGCCTGGTTCCGGTAGGCGGTCCGGCGACGATGCGGGCGCCGCGAGAGAGCCCAAGGCACGGGGTCGGCCAGCCGCACGTCGAGGGAGATCCGCGAAGCCCCCGCAAGATGAAAGAGGCGGTCGTGGTGAGGCGAAGGACTCAGGAAGAGGGGAGGCCAGCGGTGAGGCAGAGGCTTCGGGGCCAGCGGGTGGCGAGGAGGCCGAGCCCCTGCGTGCGGCGTACGATCTGATGATTGGGTGCCTTCGGAAGCTTGACGAAGCCGGGAAGGGTTCTGCACGAGACTCGGACGTAAAGAGAAAAATGTTGGAGGTGAACCGCGGTTTCGATGAAGGGGAGTTGGGCTTTGCCAAGTTCAGCCGTTTCCTCCTGCAGGCGGAGGAGCATGGTGTGATCCGTCTGGAAAAAACCGCTGTTGGGAACTTCCGCGTCTCACTTCCGGACTCCGATTCCTCGGGTCCTGGATCAGCGATTGAAGATCGGCCCAGTGCCGCCGCCGCGGCTGCTTTACCTGCCGAGGAGAGGACCCCGGCACAACAGGGGAGTGGCCTCCCGGGTCGGTTGGGCCCCCGGGGAGGCTCCGGCCCCCGAAGAGGTAATGACGGGCCAGTTCTGTTCGAGGGCCAAGTCGTGGGCAGGCCTGGCGGCACCCAGGACACTTCCGCTGGCGGAGGGCGAGTGGATGCCGGTGATATTGGGCTACCCACCAGCGAACAAGCGATCGCCAGTTACCTGACCAACTCCTACGGAGGTGTTGGCAAGAAAACCGCCGATGCGTTGGTCGAGGCTTTTGGGTCAGACATCTTTACCGTGTTCGAGAATGAGCCGGAGCGGGTGGCCGAGATCGTGCCTCGCCGGGCACATCAAGTCCTGGCGGAGTGGAAGGCCGACCTCGCCCGGCGGTCTGAGCGATCCGGAGGCGATCAGGACACCGGATCGGGGCCCGACTCGGATGTGAGTGGGGCTCCACAACCAGCGCAGGAAGTGGCGCACGAACCGCGGCAAGAAGCGCCGCGCGAACAAGAGACCACGAACGCGAATTTTGGCTCGTCCTCCGAAGGTACGACGGATTCCAAATCCTCCTCCACGTCCGCGCCTGCCCCTAGGTCCGGGGGAACTCGACGCAGGACACGGCGAAGCCCGAGGCCTCCGCCTTCTTCCGGATCAGACGAGTAGAAGGGGCTCGATAAGCGCCCCGACGAGTGCCCAATGAGGGTCCCACCCAAGGCAGAGTCGTCCCAGTTCTGGAGTGATGAGCCTAGGCCTGGCACCTTCAGCCGGGCCTTCTTCGATCGTCCGGCGGAGCGAGTGGCGCCGGACCTCCTCGGGGCACGACTCGTGTCGACCGTGGGCGGGCTGCGGACGACGGGTGTTGTCGTCGAGGTCGAAGCGTACACGGGGCCGGACGACTCAGCGTCTCATGCGGCGGCCCGTATCGGGAGGACGAGGCGCAATGCTTCCATGTTCGGCCCGCCCGGGACCGCATACGTCTACCTGAGGTATGGGATTCACTGGTGCTTGAACGTGGAAGCATACACGTAGCGCAAGAGAAGCTAGGTACTGTAGGTGACATACAGAAG
>JAPYQK010000278.1 GCA_029941275.1 Longimicrobiales bacterium
GTCTAGGGCGGAAAAACATCGATACCTCCGGGGGCCAAAGGGGCTGAGACGAGACGGACGGACTAGGGTGGGACGAGCAGCCCCGCCAAGAATCAAAACTGCACCCCATTGGTTCGCGAGCGCAACGACGGCAGCTCGGGCGGGGGTTGGGGTGATCTCTGAGACCAGGTCGTACTTGCCGCCAGCCCTCAGCGTTGTTAGAAATTCAGAACGACAGTCGGTCGCCTAAGAGGTGATGGACGTTCGGGCACCCAGGACCTACCGAGGTGTAAAGGACGACCGACACACGAAAGGAGATCCAGAACGATGCCGAAGATGATCAGCAAGTCCGTCGCTCTCGCCGCCACGCTGGCCCTGGCGCTTTTGGCCACGGCTCCGCTGTACGCCGACGCCGTGATCCGCCACTTCGCACTTAGCAGCTCGATGCCTGCAGCCGACGCGACGGTGGAAGAAGCGCACGCGATCCATCTCACATTCACGCAGGTGCCCAAGGAAGAGGGCAGGCTCATCCGGTTGTCCGATCCCCAGGGGGAACTGGTCGAGCTCGGTGAGATCCACATGGACGGTGAGAGAGTCTTAGCAGCCCACATCATGGGGGAGCACCTCTCCAACGGCACATACACCGTCAATTGGCGAGGCGCGGGAGACGACGACCACTTCGTCACTGGGGACTACACCTTCACACTCCAGGCCACCAATCCCCACCGCTAATCATCTGTGTCGGTAGTCGACGCAATAGGCCCCACCGCGAGGTGGGGCCTTTTTGTTGGGATCACGCTCATGCTGGGGGCGGTGGCTTTCCGGTTGGCGGTGTTGCCGCGCTGGAGGGGCACACACGAATGGCGTCAGGCGATCCCAGGAGCGGACGAGGCGTTGGGCAGACTCGGCCTGCGAGCAGCTGTGGTGGCGCTGGTGGCTATGCCACTCATCCTCGTCGACCAGATCATCCTGTTCAGAGATCCGTTCTCACCCGTCCTGGCAGAGCTGGACCTGCTGGTTACAGCAACCACCTGGGGTCGGATGTGGCAGCTCCAACTGTTGTCGGTGGGTCTCGCGACAGTTGTTTTCGCGTTCGTGTGGAGACGAAGTGGCAAGACGACCGGCACCACCCTAGCGTGGCGAATCGCTGCCGGGGCGACCCTTTTCTGTGCCATGGTTCCGGCCTTTTCCGGACACTCGGTAGGCACGGACCGATTCCACGTGCTGGCCGTCGGAGCGGACGCCCTTCACATCATTGCAGCCGGGGTCTGGATCGGAACACTCTGTGCGCTCGTCGTCGTCGTACATGCGGCCACAAAGCGGGGAGCGGTTGCCTCCGACATACTGCCTGACGCCGTTGTTTCATTCTCTCCGGTTGCGCTCTTGAGCGCCGGCGTTTTGGTGGGCACCGGGCTCTTCGCGACGTGGCTTCATGTGGGCACACTTGGACACCTGTTCAGCTCCACGTACGGACGCATCCTGCTGGCAAAAGTAGGACTCGTGGGAGTGACCGCGGGGTTGGGGGCTCACAACTGGAAACGAGTGACTCCGCGGCTCGGATCGACCGAGGGCTCCAAGGCGTTCATGTCGCGGTCAGCGCGTTCCGAAATCGTGATTGGGCTATTGGTCCTTCTCCTTACCGCGGTCCTGGTGGTGACGTCGCACCCCGTGGGGGGCTGAATTTTTCTTACCACTCTGTTTAGTGTTTTCGATGGCATGCGCGACCGACAAGAAAGGAGTGAGACGGTGAAATTGAAACCGACCCGCATGGCGAACCGACTGGTGGGCGGTGCGTTCGTCGCCGCACTCCTCACAGCCACGTCCTATTCGGAGAGCCTGGCGCAACAGCCAGCCTCATCGCCAGATGAGCCGCTGGTCCTCGACCTCGACGAGGTCGAGTGGGGTCCGCCGGGCAACTCGCCTCGTTTCCCCCGAGGTGCGCGGACGGCCCAAGTGGGCCCCGATCCGGACACTGGTGGGCCGATATACTTCGCCAACTTTCCGGCGGGATCTCACTTCGACCTGCATTGGCATAGCCACACGGAGTACGTCTCGGTCTTAAGCGGGGAACTCACCATCGTTCTGGGCGAAGATAGCCACGCTCTCTCGATCGGAAGCTACATCGTGATTCCCGCACGGATGAACCACTCATGGGACGTACCATCCGGGGGTGAAGCCGCCGTGATATTGGTCCGGCGTCGCGGGCCGGCAGACTTCCATTTCGTGGATCCTTGAGGTCCCGAGGCGACTTGAGACCCGTTTCCGATCGCTCGGTGAAACCATGACCGACTTACGGCCGATCGCATGACGCGGGCCCAGCAGATTCCGTGGTCCGCCGACCACCGGCAAGGCCAAAGGCAACGGCGAAGCCAAAGGCAAAGCAAGGGCATGGGGGCCCGTCCAGGAGCCGGCTGCTTGCAGCCTCACACCCACAGGGCGCATCTTGTCCGCCGGTCCGACGGTCACTCACGCCCACTTTCCGGATGCTTCAGATCCGAGGTCTCTCGGCGGGCGAGAGCCCAACCCGATAGGAGGACAGTATGTCAAAACGGTCGATCCCCTTCGTCCTGCTGCTCAGCGTCACACTTCTGGCGGCACGACCGACAGACGTGGACGCCCAGCTCGACGACACAAGCACGTTTCTGGCTGATGTGTCCAACCAGTATCGAGTCACCCCCAACATCACGTATCACGTGGCGAGCAACCAGGAAAACAAACTCGACCTGTACGTCCCCAGGAACGCCAGCGGGCCGACGCCGGTGTTGATATACATCCATGGTGGGGGATGGGTGGGCGGAGCAAAAGAAGTCAACGTGCTCCGGATCCTCCCCTACCTCGAGATGGGATGGGCGGTCGCCAACGTCGAGTACCGACTGGGGGCGGTGGCGCGTGCGCCTGCCGCCGTGGAAGACGGCCTGTGCGCGCTGCGGTGGGTCATTCGCAACGCCGACAACTACAATTTGGACACGTCGCGCATCGTGACGAGCGGAAACTCGGCCGGAGGCCACCTCGCCTTGACCACCGGGATGATCCCGGCCTCGGCCGGTCTGGACCGCGAGTGCCCCGGCTCCGAGGACCTACGCGTCGCAGCGATCATCAACTGGTACGGGATCACCGACGTGAGCGACTTGCTGGCCGGCCCAAATACAAGGGGCTACGCAGTCGAGTGGATGGGCAGTTTGGCCAACCGATTCGAGGTCGCCGAACATGTATCGCCGATGACGTACGT
>JAPYQK010000279.1 GCA_029941275.1 Longimicrobiales bacterium
CGTCGTCGCACTTGAGAGCCGCCCTCAGGGACCTCACATCCCCTTGGGTTGCTCCCTCGTGTTCTCGCCGGGATGGGAAGTCGACTCCACCGGGGGCACGGCGGGACTTTGCCAGCCGGTCGAGCGCGACCTCTTCGATTGCTACAACGGTTGCTTCTGGCCGGTCCAGGTACCGGATCACCTCAATCATGCCGCCGATTGGACGTCTAAGTGTGCGACCGCACAGCAGGATTGGCGGAAACTGGACCTAATCTTCCCATGAGGGCCAGAACCGTCTATGACGATCACACCTTGAACACTTCGGTGGCTCCTTCCATCTCCTTCTCTCGGTTGGCTTCAATCGTGGTGGTGGCCTCTCTCATTTTCGCAATCGAGGCTCCCTTGGCTGGGCAGGACACGGCAGGGGCGATCTCAGGAGGCAACGGTACGTTCTACACCGGCACGTACACCGACCAGATTCAAGTCATCGACGAGCGCACGTTCTCCATTGTCGATCAAATCCAGACGCAAAACGGAATTACCGGGGATTGGGTAGTGTCCGCCAACCGCGAACGCATCTATGTGGCGGATGCGACTTTCCTTCACATCGAAACGATCGACCTCGCGCTACGCGAGTCAATCGACACGTTCACGCTCAGTGAGGGAAACGATTGGTTCCGGATCCAGAGTTTTGCCATCGATCCGCAGGAGACCTACGCGCTCATCCTGGGGAAGAGCAGGATCAAACACGTCGACCGATTCGAGATCGGGCCGAGCGTCATTCTGCGTTATGACCTACGCACCCACCAAGTGACGGATACGATTCCCTGGCCCGGCGGCCACCAGCGGGAACGCGCCAGGTTCATGTTCTCACCCGACGGAAGTCTGGTTTATTTCTCGGCCGAAGACATGATCGTCTTGGAGTCGGAGAACTTCACTGAAGTCGACCGCTGGGAGATCTCTGAGGAAATGGAGCCGGGATTGGGGCGTGTGAGGCCCGGGTTCAACGCTAGTTACTTCGAGGAACCCGGCTTCTTCACGGGGCTCGTGCGGATCACCGAACCGGTCAATCAACGCCGCATGATGGGCGTCGCACGGGTCAACCTGGCCGAGCGGGACATCGATTTCTATACGCTGGGGCCGACCGCGCCCGTCAGGAGTTTCGCTATGGCCCCCGGCGGGGAAAAAGCGTGGGCACTTTACTCCGAGGTCGGCCACCACGAGTTCTGGGCCATCGACCTCGAGGAGCGTCGGGTCACACATCGTGAGGTGTTCGAGGGTCGGCCCCGCATGGGTCTCAACGTGAGCACCAACGGGGAGCTGTTGTACGTACACGTGGCCGGCAACACCATCGACGTCTACGATTCGGAGACGTACGAGTTGCTCCGCACGGTGGACGTCGGTGGCGATATGAAGGGATTCGTTCTGATTCCGGGCCCCGGCACGCCCTAGGCCCCACTGAGGGCGGCCAGCTTCGGGATCTACGTATGACACGAGAAAACACCGACCTGGCGCGTATCCTCACCTACGTCACGCCGTACTGGCGGCGCCTCGTACTAGTCGTCCTGTTGAGTCTGACAGGAACGATCCTCTCGCTGTTCATCCCCTACCTCTCGAAGATCCTGGTCGACTCGGCGCTGATCGGCGCCGACACGGGAACCTTGGTCCGCATCGTCGGTGCGTTCGCCGGCATCACCGTGCTGTCGTTCATCATGAACGTCGTGAGTGGCTTGCGATATACACGCGTCTCGGCGGACATTCTTTTCGACATGCGGCGCAAGATGTACGAACATCTCCAGACCCTCTCACCACGGTTCTATGCGCGAACCTCATTAGGCGAGATCGTCTCTCGGATCAACGGCGACATCAGCGAGATCCAGAGAGTCGCCTCGGAAACCGTGCTCGCATCGATAGGGAACGTCTTTTTTTTGGTCGGTACCGTGGGCGCGCTACTCCTGCTGGACCCACAGCTGTTCGCGGTCAGCTTGATCATGGTTCCGCCGGCACTGTGGGCGCTGGTGCACTATCGGCGAAAGCTGGAAACGAGCGTGGCGAAACTTCGCCAGAGCAGCGCCGACATCGGCACGTTTATGATAGAGACGATTCATGGAATGAAGTTGGTCGTCGCGTCCAACGCGCAGGAGCGTGAGGTCGGTCGTTTCAGCCAAAGAAACGACACGTTCGTCGACGCGCTCATGTCGATGCGCTGGCTCACGTACCTGTCCGGTGGTCTCCCGGGGATGATTCTTTCGGGGGGCACCGCCATCGTGTTTCTGTATGGGGGCTCCCGTGTCATCGACGGGACGATAACTCTCGGCACGTTCGTCGCTTTTATGGCGTACCAGATGCGGCTCCTCTCTCCGGTCCAGGGGCTGATGACACTGTGGGCCAACTTCGCAACGGCCAAAGTGTCGCTCGGCCGGGTGTACGAGATCCTCGACACCGAACCGGAAGTCAGCGAGCGGGACCAGCCGACCCGTCTGTCCTCCGTTCGCGGCGATTTGTCCTTCGAGGACGTGACGTTCTCGTTCGAACGGGGCGGGCCGGTTCTGGAAGGGCTGGACTTCAGGGTCGAGCGTGGGGAAATCCTCGCGATCGTGGGCCCGAGTGGAGGCGGGAAGTCTACCGTGGCCGATCTTCTCGCCAGGCATTTTGATCCTGATCAAGGCCGCATACGCCTCGACGGGCACGATCTACGGGACGTCTCCTTGACCGACCTTCGGCGACACATCGCGCTGGTCGACCAGGACCCGTTCGTCTTCAACGCCTCGATCAGAGAAAACATTCTGTACGCCAAGTCGGCGGCGGGGCCGGAGGCGGTTGCGGGGGCCGCGGCGTCCGCCGGACTCGAAGACTTCCTCGAGGGTCTGCCGGACGGTTTGGAAACTACCGTCGGTGAGCGTGGTCTCGCCATCTCGGCCGGCGAACGTCAGCGCATCTCCATCGCTCGTGCACTGCTCGTGGATCCGGAGGTCCTTGTGCTGGACGAGGCCACCGCCGCCCTGGATCCACTGGTTCAAGAGCGAGTGATCGAGGGATACGAGACTGTGATGCAAAATCGCACGACCGTGCTCATCACACATCGCTTGGAGTTGGCGAGGCGCGCGGATCGTATTTTGGTGATCTCCGGAGCCCGCGTGGTAGAGGACGGCCCGCCCGCGGAGCTGATTCGAGCGCGAGGACCCTTCTATCAGCTCTTCCGCAGGGG
>JAPYQK010000280.1 GCA_029941275.1 Longimicrobiales bacterium
GGCTCGGGTCCTGTTCCACTTCAATACGCAAACGTTCGTTCGCGGGGTAGTCCAGTACAGAAAAGTGAGCCGCGATCCCGACCTGTACGTCTCACCTGTCTCATCCGAGACGGAACAGTTGCTCACGCAGTTGGTCTTCTCGTACAGGGTCAGTGCTCAGACCTCACTCTATGTCGGGTACCGAGACCAACACGACGGTGCGGACGACTTCGATCTGCTGCGCAGGTCCCGCAGCTTGTTCATCAAGTTCGGATACGCGTTCTATCCGTGATTGCCTAGGACGGGAGACCAACTCACATTGAGCCGATGATCTTCCGTATGGCGACCGCAGCGCTCGCGGCGGTGATGCTCGTGGGTTGTTCCGGGGAAGAATGGCCGGAACTCCCACCCGTAGACGTGGCAGTCTTCGCGGCCGAGCACGCGGAGTGGCGAGCAAACCGAAGAGATCGGCTGGTTACGCCGCCCTCGGGTCCGCTGCTCTGGATCGGGCTGTGGGAGCTCGAGCAGGGAGCCACGCAATTCGGCTCCGATCCGAATCTGCCCATCGCCTTGCCCTCGGCCAACGCCCCCTCGCTGGCGGGTACGCTGCACCGGTCGCTCCAAGAGGTCCGGCTAGAGCCGGCTCCGGGCGCCGGCATGAACATCCAGGATGGCGACCCCGTCACGGATCTCATCGTGATGGAGAATGACCGGTCGGGCAATACGACCTACGTGGAGTTGGGCTCGCTCGGCATGCGTGTCCACGCGGAACCGGGCACCGACCGGCTCTGGCTCCGGGTGTGGGACACCGAGCACGCCGCGCAGGACACCTTCGCCTTGCCCGAATCGTTCCCGGTCGATCCGGACTGGCGAGTTCGCGCCCGATTCGAGCCCTACGACGAGCCGATCACATTGACGGTGCCCGACGTGACGGCCGGAACGGTCCAGTTTCGCGTGCCAGGGGAACTCCGCTTCCGTGCCGACGGCCGAGAGCACACGCTCATGGCGACCGCCGGTGAGACGGCCAGGTCCTTCTTCATCATGATGTGGGATTCGACGGCCACGACCGAGACCTATCAGGCGGTCCGATACATGAGGGTCGAGCTCCCGGACGAGGACGGGTGGACCGTGATCGACTTCAACCGCGCCTACAACCCACCCTGCGTGTTCAGCCCATTCTCGGTCTGCAGTCTGCCGCCCAGGGAGAACCGGTTGCAGCTGCCTGTCACCGCGGGCGAGAAGCGGCCTGCTGTGCCCGTGTACTAGGGAGCGCGGGCCCCCGATCCAGGCGTCCCAACGTCCGAGTCCTCGCCAATGGAGACTCGGGCAATCAGCAGCCTCCAGCCCGCCACGTGCCGTGCCCAGCCATTTGACGGTTGATGGTCCGTCAATGGTTGGCGCCAACACCACTGACCACGGCGACGGTATTTCCGCCCCGTTTTATGGTGCAGCAACGCGTACTGACGTAGCTCTCCGAAGTTTCGGTGAGAACCTGCTCGAGGCGTTGCTCATCGTTCTTCTGAGACGGTCGTTGGTCGATCCGCATTTGCTGACTCCTCGGTCAAGGGCCTCCGACGCTATCCAGTTGGATCGTTATGTAATTCACGAAGGCCTTCACCTTCGCCGTGACGGTGCTGACACGGTATCGGTCGAATGTCCGTCGGCGGGAAGCGGACAACCCTTCTCACGAGTGAGTTCGATGATCTCAGCGAGCGGCACCTCCCATACCGCGCGTTCCAGCTCCGCACGCTTCCTCGGACTCGATCACGAACTGGCCAATCTGTTTACGGGCGGCACGACCTCGAGTCGTTCGTCCGGATCGACACGCCGCTCCCACGCTACCGGTCGTCCCTCCGCTGTGACTCGAGCATCGCCTGGAAGCGGCCTTCCTGCAGGTCGACATAGGCCAGGAACCCTGCTCGATCGATAAACGGATTCGGTTCGCCGCGCTCGCGACGCTGTAGCGCCTCGTACTTGGTGCGCAGATCATAGAAAGATCCGTGGGAGGCCACGAAGACATCGACGGGCATTGCGCGCGCCTTGGCGAACGTAGCTCGGTAGTCGTCCGCGATGTCCGGGTAGTTCGGATTGTCGACCAGCACATAATTGGCGTTCACCCCGAAGCTGCAGACGATCAGCGCACTGTATGTCTGTCCGCCCTCTTCGAGCTGCATACTCCAACTCGTGCACCCGCGGGTATGGCCCGGGGTGCGGTGGGCGACGAGGGTCGTTCCACCGAACGTGACTTCCTCTCCATCGTGAAGGACGCGGTCGATCGGGGTGTCACCGGCGCCCCGATTCATGCGCTTCCACCCGGCGACGTCCTCCTCCATGATCATGATCTGGGCGCCGATGCGCTCCCGTAGAAAAACGTCGGCGGCCTGGTGATCTCCGTGCGCGTGGCTTCCCAGAATGATCTCGACGTCGTCCAGGTCGAACCCCAATGCGTCGATGCTCTGCTCAATGAGGGGAATCGTTCGCTCGAAGTCGGTATTGATGAGGATGTGCCCCTCGGGCGTGGTGATCAGAAACGAGCCCAGGCCCCCGGTGCCCACGAAGTAGAGGTTATCCATCACCTGATGCGCCGGGAACGGATCGTCCCATCCGTTCTGGGACGAAGCGGGAGACGGGGCGGCCGCGAGGACAGCCGCCGCCAGAATGAGTTTACGCATGTGATCCTCCATGGTCCGTTGGGACACTACGAAGGGCAAATTACCACGCTCAAGGCCGGAACGAACACAGCCCACCGGCCTGGTTCGTCCCCGCGACCACGACTCTGCGAAATCCGAGCTCGCCGAGGTGTCTGCGCACGGGCTCGTCCGGGTAGAGTCCGCACTCGACTTCCGAGCCATCCGGGACGTTGAACCAAACCGCGATGTGGCCCACGCCCCGCGTCTCGACGAGGACGTCGGGGTCGAGGTCCGACAACGCCGACACGTACGCTGCGCGAGCCGCCTCGGCGGCCAGTACCTCATCGGGTGTGGGCGCCGTATCCACCAACAGGGTCGCGCCAATGAGCGCGAGCACGCTGCCGACCAAAACAGTCCCGGGCGTCGACCAGGACGAATATCGCCGCAAAGCCGAAGAAAGCCCTCCCGCCAGCACGATGAAGAGCCCCGTCTGCACGTCGCCACCCACAGTCATCACGGGGCCGCCGACCAGCAGAGC
>JAPYQK010000281.1 GCA_029941275.1 Longimicrobiales bacterium
ATCAGCACGTAGGTCAGGATCCCGGCAGCGATTCCGTCCGCGATCGAAAAGCTCAAGGGCATCATGATGGCCGTGATGACTAGCGGGGCCGATTCGGAAAAATTGTTCCACGCCTCGAATTCACTCAATGAGCTGATCAGCAGCACCGCCACGAACACGAGCGCGGGGGCGGTCGCATAAGGCGGAATGGCGCCCACCAATGGGGCCACGAACAACGTCGCCAAGAAGAGGAGGCCAACCACGATCGCGGTCAGGCCAGTTCGACCTCCCACGGAGATCCCCGTGTTGCTCTCGATGTAGGACGTGGTGGTCGATGTGCCCAGTAGGGCCCCGGCCACGGTTGCGCCGCTGTCGGCCAACATGGCACGGCCGAGGTTGCGGAACCTCCCATCTTCTGTTTCGAGATGTGCTTGTTTGGCCACTGCCACGAGCGTGCCCGACGTGTCGAACATGTCGACGAACAACAGAGCCAGAACCACACTCACGAATCCGACCTCGAGTGGGACCAGGAGTTCGAGTTCCAGCAGAGTCGGGGCCAGCGAGGGCGGAAGGGCGACAACCGACGTAGGAAAATCGAAGCTCGGGTCTACGAACCATCCGGCCACGGAAGCGACCAGGATCCCGGCGATCACCGCGAGTGAGCTCCCACGAACGAACAGAGCGACGGTCGTTATGAATCCGAGAGCGAACAGAACAGCAGACCAAGTCTTCAGGTCCCCCAGGGCAAGCAACACACCGTCGCCCTGCACGATGACCTCGGCGTTCCCGAGGCCTATGACCGCGAGAAAGAGCCCGATGCCAATCGCGATACCTGTTTTGATACTCGCAGGCATGGCGTAGACGATTCGCTCCCGAACACCCGTCAAGCTGAGGATCAGGAAGAGGACCCCGGACCAGAACACGGCCCCCAAAGCGGTTTGCCACGGGAGATCCATCCCGATCACAACGCTGTAGGTGAAGAAGGCATTCAGCCCCATGCCCGGGGCGAGAGCCACCGGCCAATTAGCGAGAACCCCCATTAGCATGCTTCCGACCGCAGCCGCCAAACACGTTGCTACGAAGACCGCGCCGAAGTCCATCTGCGCGTTCCCGAGCATGAGCGGGTTTACGGCCACGATGTACACCATGGTGACCCAAGTCGTAGCCCCGGCGAGCACCTCTTTGCCTACCGAGGTGTCGTTCTCGGTGAGTTTGAACCAGTTCTGGAGCTGCTGTTGTATGAGGACTCCTCCTGTGGCTCGAGACTTCGTCGACGGCTGATGGAGCTACGTGACTTCCACACAGATCGGCTGCGTGGAAGTAGTGGGACCCCGACGCGACGTGATCATGTGTGATTTGCGGCAGTTTGCGCTAGTCTGACGTGCCATGGACGTACAGATCTTCGGCGTGAACAAGAACGCCGACACACGCAAAGCGTTGCGCTTCTTCAAGGAGCGACGAATCAAGGTCCACTTCGTGGACTTCAAGACCCGTGGTCCGTCCAAGGGTGAACTCCATCGGTTCATGGACAAACACGGAGTCGACGCCGTCATTGATCGCGACGCGAAGCGATTTCAGGCGTTAGGCCTTCAGGCGGCTTACTACGGCGCAGACCGGTGGATCGAGATCGCCATGGACGAGCCCTTGATCCTCCGCCTACCCCTCGTGCGCTCTGGGCAGAACGTGACCGTGGGGTACAACGACGAGGAGTGGAGGGGTTGGCTAGCTGGCTGAGTGCGCCCACCGGCAGCGGGTGCATCCGTATCTGGCTGATGCTTCCGGGCCGGCTCGGGGGAGTCCTTTCCACCGGGACTTCTTGGAGAAGCCCATTCTACCGAGTCTTCACGCCCAGCCTGAACACCGCTCCCTCCCAGAGAAACTCGGCCCCCGTGCTTACGCCGTCCTCCACCAGAATGCGCAGAGTCAGCTCGTCGGCAACGTCGAACAGCCTCCCGTTCCGCAAGAAACCGATCATGAACTCGGCAGGCCCGGCTGGCACCAAAGCGATCGGCGCGGTTCCCCATCGGCCCACGAGCCGACCGTTCTCCTCGAGCACGCCGACCGTGATACGCATCGGCCCGTTTGTCGTGGGGTCGTTGGTATCGAAGTAGTACGAGCCCACGTAGCTCGCGCGCTCACCGGGCGGGAGCGGATCCCAGGTGTAGGGCTCCGTCTCGATATCGAGCTCGATGAAAGTCGGGCCCCAATGCATGCGCAGCGTAGCGGTACCGAAGTCGAGGGTGTGCACGTACCAGTTGAGCGCCTCCATATGCCCGCCCAGCTCCGGCGAAACCGGAAACTCGAGCACCACCCTCTCCGCAGGGAATGGGCTGTCGTGATAGAGGCGCCACTCTTCGTTCAGCATGAGCACCCACGAATCCCCCTCGCGAGGCTGAAGCCAAACGGAGTATTTGCCGGGCTCCACCGTGTTTCCGTTCAGCAGGACGGGGCGGTCCACTTCCAACGTCGTTGCCCAGTTCGCCCCGGGCGTCCAGGTCTCTCCCCAGTGGATCACTCCGCCGAACAGGTTGTCCCGACCACGCGCGACAGGACGACCGAAATCGACCGTGATCGTCGTGCCGTTTACGACTTGGCTCATGGTGCCGCGTTCAGAGCCTCGCACCTGGGCGAACACGCCGGGAGCACACAGCAGGATTGCCAGGCAAAGCCCGAAGCTCGGCCTAACCAATGCCATGCGCCTCGCGACTCGCAAACACTGGCAGGACACACAAAACGTTAGCAGGACACGCAGCGGTTGTTGTTGACCGCACCGAGGCCCTCCAACAAAACGACGGTCTCGGGGAACGGCTGGATCCGCTGCACGGGACCGTTCGCCATGTCCGCGACCGTCTGCCCGCGCCTACTCACCACCATGACGTCGGCACCGTGATCGACGAGGTACCGGATCATCTCATTGTCGCCCCGGGCAGCAGCGTGGTGCAGCGGTGTGTAGGCATTCAGATCCCGCGCGTTCACGTCGGCTCCGAGTTCCTCGATGAGATACCTCGCGGCCGGCAGCCAGCCGTCCGGAACGTGACGGTGGGCGTTCCCGGCAAAGCCCTCACCGTAGCCTACGCCCGTAGCGGCATGGATGGGGTACACGCCCGGTCCACCCACGGGAACGGGAAGCAGACCCGAGGGATC
>JAPYQK010000282.1 GCA_029941275.1 Longimicrobiales bacterium
GTGAGCGTCCACCAGACGTCGCCTTCGAAGTCCGCGGGAACCACGATCGCGAACACCCCTCGCTCACGCGGGCCGCCGAATCCCGGGTAGCCCACGACTGGAAACGACGTGGGCTGGCCCCCATCGAACTCGGCCGGCTCGATGAAATTGTTCGGGCCGAGCGGAATCTCGACCAGATCTTCATCGTTTCGGTTCATGAACCCGAACGAAAACGCGTACGTCCCGTCCTCGTTCTCGAGCCAACCGTCGAAGAACGGAGCAACGAAGTTGCCGCTCGAGTTGGGGGGTGCCAGCGGGAACTCGCGCCGCGTCCAATCCTGTGCTTCAGCCGGCAGGGGCGCGAGGGCCGCTAGGCCGACGAGAACACTACCGAGCGTTATGGCCAATCTAGGCAATTCAATCCTCCCTCATGCTTCATGACGATGCCGTGCTTGTGCGGGTCACCGATCGAGAAATTTTGCGGGCCACCAGGCACGTCCGAGTCGGTCCGACTCGCCGCAAAAACTACCGAAGACATGCCGATTTTGCGAGTCCCTTGCTTAAGACCCCCTACCCGCCGGAAGCGTTGATGATACCGATGGATCACGGCCTTGCGTAGGTATTTTGGCTCATTTTCGTGAGCGCACCGTTCGGGCGTCGCCGCGACCCTGAGCGTGCTGCCGCTTCCACGTATCGGGGTGGAAAAGCAACAACACCGTGTAGATCTCCAAGCGGCCCACCAGCATGAGAAAGATGATCACGACGAGACCGGGGTCGCTGATCCACCCATAGTTGTCCGTGGCGCCCACGGCACCGAGTCCGGGGCCGATGTTCCCCACGGATGCGGCGCTGGCGCCCACGGCGGTGAGGATGTCCATCCCGAAGAAAGTCAGGAGCAGTCCTCCGAAGAGCACCAGGATCACGTAGAGGCTCACGAACCCGAGGATGTTCAGCAGAACGCCCTCGCCCACCGTGTGTTTGCCGACGCGGACCAAGAGGATGGCTCTCGGATGTAAGTGTTTACGGATCTCGCTGGCGGTGTGCCTCAGGAGCACGAGCACCCTCACGGCTTTGATCCCACCACCGGTCGAACCCGCCATGCCGCCCACGAACATCAGCGTGACGAGCAACCCTTGAGCGGCCGGAACCCACATCTCGAAATCGGCGGAGACGAAGCCCGTCGTGGTGGTGATCGCCACGGATTGGAACAGGCCGTCACGGAACGCGTGCTCCACGCCAGCAAGGGTGAACTCGTACGAGCCCGCCATCAGGTTGCTGACCATGAGAAAGAGGCCAGCCCCCACTATTACGAAAGTGAAGAATCGCCACTCCTCGTTCTTGAAGTACTCGAGGCGTCCAGCAGCGGCACTGAAGTGCAACGCGAAATTCACGCCGGCGATGTACATGAAAACGATCGTGACGTAGTGGATATACGCCGAGTCGAAGCCGGCGATCGAGGCGTTCTTGGTCGAAAAACCACCCGTCGCCAGGGTCGCGAACGCGTGGTTCACGGCGTCGAACAGGGACATGCCCCCGAATAGGTACAGTGCGATCTGCACGCCGGTGAGCCCCACGTACACGCCCCAGAGTAGCTTGGCCGTTTGTGTGATGCGGGGTCGGAGTCGCTCGGGGGTGGGCCCGGGCACCTCGGCCCGAAACAACTGCATTCCGCCCACGCCCACGTATGGCAAGATGGCGATGGCGAGGACGATGATCCCCATTCCGCCCAACCAGTGTGTGACGGAGCGCCACAACAGAATGCCCTCGGGCAGGGCCTCTATGTCCGTAAACACGGTGGCCCCGGTAGTCGTGAAACCGGACATCGCCTCGAAGATCGCGGGTGTGATTCCGTCGAGGGTCCCGGAGATCAGGAAGGGCAGGGCGCCGAAGACCGCCATCGCGACCCAGGCGAACGTCACGATGGCGTAGCCCTCGCGAGCCGTGAGTTCGCCCTCGAACTTCGTGGCGCGGTACGCGATGAAGCCCAGCAGGAGGGTGATTCCTGCTGAGGCGAAAAGCGCGGACGCGGCCCCGCCTTCGTAGAACGAGGCGCCGAGCGCCGTCGCCGCCATGGCAATGGAGACGAAGACGAGAAGCAACCCGATGATGTTGACGAGGTGCCGGACGGACATCAGGCGAAGAGCTTCTCGATGTCGTGAATGCACGTCGGCAGAGCGAACATCACGGCGTGGTCGCCCGCCCGGACCTCGGTGTCCGCCTGTGGTACGATGACTTCTTCGCCACGGACCAGGATGCCAAGGCGGCCGCCAGGCGGAAAGTGTATTTCATCCAATCGTTTGCAGATGATTTTCGACCCTTCGGCCACCACGAACTCGATCGTTTCGGAGCCGATCCCCTTTATTGTCGCGACGCTGGTGATGCGCTCGCCGCGCACGTCCCGAAGGATAGCGTTTACGGTGGAGAGACGGGGTGACACGGATGCGTCGATCTCCAAGCGGGGAATCAACTGCAAGTAGGAGAAGTCGTCGATGAGTGTTACGACCTTGCGGGCGCCCACGGTCTTGGCGAGCAAGCTGATCAGCAGGTTGGTCTCATCATTGCCCGTACTCGCGACGAAGGCATCCATACCCGCTACCCCCTCCATCTCCAACAACTCCAGGTCGGTGGCGTCGCCATTCAGGACGAGTGCCTTCGGCAGCGCCTCGGCGAGCTCGAGGCACCTCTTGCGGTCCCGTTCGATCATCGTGACATCCACGCCCGTTTGCTCGAGCAGTGTCGCGATCTGCAGCCCCTCTTCGCTTCCGCCGGCGATCATCACTCGCTGGAGCTTGAACGGCTCATAACCGGTTAACTGGGGAATATCCCCCAGCTCATCCTGGGGAGTGAGCAGATAGATGTGGTCCCCAGCTTCGATCGTATCATCACCCCTTGGTAGGAGGGTCTGTTCACCCCGTTGGATCGCGGCGGTGGCGTAGTGGTGCTCCGGGAGTTCCGCAGCTAACTGCCTCAATGACTTGCCCGCGATATGGGCACCCTCTCTGACTTTGAGCCCGATCATTCGCACTCGTTCGTCGGCAAATGAGGCGACGTCCGTGGCGACTTCGCTCTGGAGCAACTCCAGCGTTTCGCGCGCGCACTCACGTTCGGGGTTGATCATGAGATCGATGCCGAGCGCCT
>JAPYQK010000283.1 GCA_029941275.1 Longimicrobiales bacterium
CCCTCGATCAGGTCGGCTTCCTGGTAATGATCGTCGTAGCCCAGGTAGACGACCGTGCCGGCGTTGACGCGATAGTTGACCAGGAAATTGAGGTCGAACGTTTCATCCTCGGTGTTCCACTCGGTGATGTTGCGCACACCTAGGCGGTCTGTGAACTGGAACGTGCTCTGCGCCCGGATGATCTTCACGTCGAAGAGCGCCGCGTCGCCCGCCGCTGGATCGGTGAGGCGCCGATGGTCGAATCTGAGGCTGGTCTGCCACGCGTCCGTGGGACGCACCGAGGCGTTCAGCCCCCAGTTCACTTGATAGCCGAGCAGCGGGGCGGAGAAGAATATCTGGTCCTGCATGGAGACGTTGGCGCCAAACGAGTAGCTGCGACTCGTATTTACCCGACCACTCAGCGAAAAGCCTTGTTGCTCGTAGTCGATGCCCTGCCAGCGCTCCAAGTCCCAGTTGTACCCTCCGTTGAGGCTGATGGACTTGGCGAACTGGATGTTCATGCGGACCCCTCGGCCCTCGTCCTGAAGGACGCCGTCAAAGTCGTAGCTACGGGTATATCTGAGGCTCGGTCTCCAATTGATGATCCAATTCTCGGGCCAGAACCGGTAGGAGAGCGTGCTGCCGAGGTTGCGCTGGTCACGGCGGCGTACGAAGCCGACATCGGTCTGAAACTCGGGTGACACCTGATAGCCGTATAACGACCAGCCCAGGTTCCGGCCGACCTCAGCGAACCGTGTCGCCAACATGTTTCCACCTTCTTGCGACGACCCCACGTCCTTGTGCCACGACCGGACCGCCGTGAAGTCGCCCGTAAGCGTCGGGCTGATCCGGAAATCGCTGTTCAGCCCGAACACACGGCTATATCCGTCGAGAAATTCGCGGGCCGTGAAGATGGTCCCCACGTTCGACTCGGACCAAAGGTCGTACTTCGCTCTCCCGATGATCGTCTGGGCGCTCTGGTCGAATGCACGATTAGTCGGGTCGTCAACGCGGCCCGGTGCCCTGTCGTTCGCCGTCAGTACACCCAGGGACAGACGTCCCACCTGCCCCGACAACTTCGCTCCGTAGTCTGGGTCGACGATCGTCCGTGTGTGCACGAACGTAACCGGCGCGGTGATGCTGAAGATCTCGGCCCCTTCAACGAAGAAAGGCCTCAACTCCGAGAAAAAGAGCGGATCGCGCTGGTTGATCTCGATCTGCGGCCGGTCCGACTCGATCTGCGAGAAATCGGGGTTGATGGTGAAGTCGGCGGTGATGTCCGACGTGATGCCGTACTTCACGTTGACACCCGCGTCCGGATCGGTGCTCTGATTGACGAACGCCGGCCGCGTGGGATCGATATCACCGTACTGGATGGCGGTGAACGTCGGCAGGATCTCCAGATTCCTGCTGTTCGAAAGATCCGTCATCCCCTCGAGAAGACCCATCTGCGAGAAGAAGCTCGTTTCGTCCCGGGACATCGGTGCCCAAACTTGGTTCTCCTGGTCCTTGCTCTTGACCTCCCGCACGATCTGGAAACCCCACCGATGCGCCTCGCCCTCCGGGGGGGTCGGATATCGGAGGCTTTTGAATGGGATGGCCATCTCGGCCGTGTAGCCGTCTTCGACGATCTGGGCACCGGTGTCGAACAGCGTGTTCCAGGACCGGTCCGCGTAGGGAATCGCGCTTCCACCCCCACCTCCGCGACCGCCTCGTCCTCCACCAACCGTCATGACGCCGTCGCCCTGTACACCGTAGCCGTTGACGTCGAAGTCGTAGCCGCGCTGCTGGTCCAGAAAAGTGTCGAAGTAGATGGTCATCAGGTCGTCCATCGAAGCGCGGTCGCGCTCAAGGCGATTAGCCCTCATGATCGACGGGTCGGAGTAGTGAGCGTAAAAAGCGAAGTAGATGCGTTCCGAGTCGTAAGCGATGTAGACGTCGGTCTCCTCGGTGGCCGGTGCGCCGTCGAGGGGCTGCTGCTGCGTGAACTGCGTGATGTGGGCCGCAGTCTGCCACACCTCGTCGTCGAGGATCCCGTCGATGACGGGCTGGTTGTCCGTCCGCGTCGGGCTCACTCGGGGTCGGCCGAGTAGTAGACCGAACTCTTCGGGGCTCGGAAGGGCCTCGTTGTACGTGGCGCTTCCCTGCTGAGGATTCTCGACCTGAGCTTGGAGCTCGAGTGGAGCGGTTGTGAGAAGCAACCCTAGCACGAGAACTGAGCTGACGATATCGATCTTCTTCAAAAGGACTACCTGGGTGGCGATGGGCGATTGGACGGCATGCGACCGGCGGGGCCGATGGATCTGAGTCCCTACCTAAACCGTTGGACTACAGGCCCGCAAGGACCGGCCGCGACAGCTGGGTGCGGGAAGCCCAGGACTGGGATGAGGCTGGCGCCCGCGCACTCGCAATCCTGAAATGAGGCCATCATGAACCAGCAAGGCAACCGAGCCGCGCTGGGCATCAGCCTGGGCATCATCGCACTGGTCGCTGTGGCCATCGTGTTGCGTAGCGACGGATGGCAAGAGATGTCGTCTCAATCCGCATCCGAAGCTGCGACGGAGTCTCGCACGCCGATCGACGTGGCGTCGCTGGGCCCGCAAGTCGGTGAATAAGTCCCCGACTTCCGCCTGCCCGATCAGAACGGCCAGGTCCGTACACTCGACGACGTTCTGGGGCCCAGAGGGGCTCTTGTGCTGTTCCATCGCTCCGCCGATTGGTGACCCTACTGCAAAGCCCAGCTCGTGGAGCTGCAAGACCGGTTGGAAGAACTCCAGGATGAGGGGCTCGGCGTCGTGGCGATCAGTTACGACTCAGAAGAAATACTGGCCGACTTCGCCCAACGCCGTGGCATCACGTTTCCCCTGCTGTCGGACGACGACTCGCAGGTCATCACCGAGTTCGGCATCCTGAACACTGTCGCGACTGAAGGCCGGGGCCCCAACGCGGATGACCCCGATGTGATCGCCGTCGTTGCGAAATACGTCTCCGTGTTCGGAGCCAGCCGGTTGATCGTGGGCACGCCGTTCCCCGGCACGTTCATGTTGGATCGCAACGACCGGGTTTCGTCACGATTTTTCGAGGAGTTCTACCGCGAGCAGAACACCACGGCGAACGTCATGATGAAGCTCGGTGT
>JAPYQK010000284.1 GCA_029941275.1 Longimicrobiales bacterium
GTCGAGAGCACCACTCGTTGCCCTGCTGATTGCGGCCAGCGCCTGCGCCACAGCGTTGTCGGTTCCGCCGCCCCGTCCGCTCGTCGTCCGTTCGGGCGCTCGAGTCTATGCCGACGAGGGGCGCTTGAGCGACATCGATATTTGGGTGCGAGCCCAGCAGGAAAACATCATCGTTGATCCGTCCTTTTGGATCATGGAAAAGAGGTCGGGCGAGGAAACGTATCCCTGGGATGGCCTGAGGATCAGCGGTGATACCGCGGAGGTTCTGGTATACGCTGGTGCTCCGGATAGCGGGTCCTTCGTCTCGTTCTACGGCCACTTCCACATGATGGACAAGATGGACCGTCTCGAGGAGTTCCTCCCGGAGGCGATGGACGCGGAGGGGTACGAGCTCGAGCGAGCCATTCTCGCCCGTGTGTCCGACGCTTGGTTATACGGCCGCTCTGCGTTCGACACTCCCCCCTACGGGCCGCTCGACCAGCTCTTGTTTTCCAGGGAGAACGGGTATTTGGACGCGTTCCTCCTCACGGCGCGGTCGGACGAGTTCGAAGAGGAATTCGACACTTGGCGTCGGGAAAATCCTGGGCAGGCAGAGGAGTTCCGCCAATGGTTCGTCGAGACCTTCGAGCAGGCACCGCCTGGATCCTAGGGCCGTGGCATTCCGAATACCCGTGCGCGGAGCGCACGGCAAGCGGCCCACTGTACTTCTTCAACAGCCTTCTGAGACGCTACTGGCGCGGCCCGGACACCGTCCACTTGATACCGATGGTGAGGTCGGATTCGGCCAACGTTTCCACATGGAGATCTACCCGACCGGTCCGGCGAAGCCGATCGTCTGAGGGATGTCCCCCGAAAACTGGGAACCCCGTCACTCTGACTTCGAATGAGGTCTCTCCGTCTGGAGGAGATGCGCTCAGAATGGCGTTTTTCAGCTCCTTCAACGTCAGGGCATCACCAGCCTCGAAGCGCAACTTCAGGAACCGTCCTCCGTACGGGGCTTCCATCGAGTCCAGCACGCGGAAGATCGCCTTGTGTTTCTTCGCAATGGTTTCCATAACGACGCGTGTTTGCCGGGACGGCAGCCCCTTCATCGGACTGCGAAAACGTGAGGTGTCCAGGAATTCTAGAAGCGTCGGCGCCCGTTGTGAAGCGTTGTGGCCTGAGGCGGAGTCCGGCGGGGTGTCTGAGAACGTCGCCGGCCGCCGGGCTCCCTTGAGGGGGATAGAGCGGGAGGATCGGGCGTGAGCGTTGTCGTGGGTGGGCTGCTTGGATATGTCGCGGTGGTCTACGCGCTCTTGTCCAGTACGCCGCTAGGGTGGCTCGACGCTCTGTTTCTGGCCGCCCTCCTCGAACTCCTTCCGGTCTTCGCGGTGGTCCAGGTGGGTCTTGTTGATGATTTGGCGGTGGAGCGTGTCCAAGCCTACGTAACGTCGGCGCTGACCGTGTTAGTGCTGGGAGTCATGAGCCTCGTGCTTGGGTCGAGACTTGTGGGGGTGGAGGGGATGGGCCTTCGGTTCGAGGCTGGCCAGGTCACCTCCGTGGCGTTTTGGGGCGTAGGCATCCTCATCCTGGGAACCGTGACACTCGGTTTTTTCTTCGTACTTCGGAAGAAGTGCGGTTGGGACGAGACCCGGCTGGTACGGGAATTAATGCCGGTCACCCGGCGGGAAAAGTGGCTTTACGCGGCTCTCTCGGTGTGCGCTGGGCTGGGGGAGGAGTTGGCCTACCGGGGGTATGCGATTCCCAGTGTGATCGTGGCGAGCGGGTCCGCTCCGGTGGCTCTCTTTTTGACTTCAGCGGCGTTTGCGGCGTTGCATTCGTACCAAGGCGTGTTGGGCATCGTGCGCACTGGAGTTGTCGGAGTGATCCTGGGTGCGGTATTTCTGCATACGGGGAGCCTTTGGCCGCCGATAATCGCGCACGTCGTGATTGATCTTGCCGTCGGCTTCGTAATGGCGGACCGGTTGCTGTCGTAAGGTAGTCAGTGCGCTTACAGTACTCTTTCAACCGCCTAATCAAGGAGTAGAATGGAGATCGACCTGGCCTTGCTGGCCGATGCGGCCACGATCGATGCGTCGGGAAAACTGAACATCCTCGGGATTTTCGATCGTATAAGTGTGGCCCAGTTTCCGGCGCAGCACGGACGGGTCACTCTTGTCTTGCGGTTCACAGCTGGAACGGCGGAGATCGGATCCCATGACGTACATATTCGCATGTCGGACCCCGGTGGAACTGAAGTGTTGTCATTGAACGGGGAGATGCAGCTGATGGGAGGAGCGGCCACAGGGAACGGAATTCGCGTCCCCCATATTCTCAATCTGGACGGGTTGGTCTTCGCGGGACCGGGTATGTACAGCTTCGATGTAAAGGTCGATGGCGTGCATCACGTGTCATTGCCGCTGTCGGTAGAAGGGCCACAGGGGCGTGGAGCCGCTGCATAGATCGGCGGGTCGACTGTGGTTCTTATACTCCGACCTTGCAGAAACAATCGAGCGGGCGATAAGTAGAAAGAGAGTAGACTTCTCAGGACGAGGAGAAAGACGTGATCGTGTACTGCAACTTCGAGGAGCTGAGCGCGCTAAAGGCCGGCGCGCACCAGGTGCTCGAAGAGTATGTCTCTGAGCAAGGTATGGTCGTCGCTCCCCCTGAGGAGCGCGAGCGGGTGGCCGCCCTTGTGCCCCTGCTTGACGGTGACTTCTCGGTGACGACGGTTCACGAACAGCGGTCCTTGCTCAACGCCATCGCCATCATCGTCGAGATACTTCGCGTCGAGATGGAGTCCCTGGTCGCAGAAAATCATCCTGCCCACGAGGTGGCTGTGTCGGCGTACTTCGACTTTGCTCATGCCTTCTCGGTCAAAACCCGCTTGTATGAGGTCGGGCTCGAGATGGAGGCGCTCGTCGAATTGGTAACCGGTGGGCCCGTTACGGACGAACTCGCCCGGGACTTCGTTTTTCCGGACTGACGTGGCTAGAAGGCTGTTGAAGAAGTACAGCGCCATGTGCCCACCGCCGTGTGGGGCATGACCTTGCACGTTGAAGGGTTGGGGTGGCACGACCCCATCTCCGTTGTTGGCGCTCCTAGCCGTAGCGAAT
>JAPYQK010000285.1 GCA_029941275.1 Longimicrobiales bacterium
GTAAACGCTGTTTGCGCACGATAAACCACTAAGCTGCTAGAGGGGGCTTGGCCGGATAACCAGCCAAGCCCCCTTTCTCAGCGTATGTCCTGAGAGAGCGACCAGAGTTCTGCGCGTCCGATGTGATGCTCTCAGCTGACTTGCGGTCCTGCCGAGTTCGAAGATGAACGGTGTGCCGCCACTCAGGGACGGTCAGAAGCGTCGGGCGACGATCAACTGGAGCCTGGTGCCGGAGAGTTCCGCTCCCCAATGCTGCTGGGCCCGGAGGGTGCGAGAGAGACCTCGGACCTCATGGGCTTGCCGCTTACCGACATCGTCGACATCACCTACCTCAGCGCCAGCGAAGCGACGTTCTGTTTCGGCACCATCGCGGGATCCGGGGGCTCGATCGAGATCAATACCAGGCACTGAGACCATGCAACGAACGCCGGGCGCCGACTACGAAGACGGGAAACTAGTCCCCCCAGTAGCCCTCCCTAGCAGAGCGGCACTCCTAGCGCACCTACCGACAGGATTCTGCACGCGTCCGGTGGCCCCGCCGGAGTTGCGGTCCTGCGGGGTGAGGGGGCAGAATCATCGGAGTACGACTGCACCTGTTTGAGGGCCATCCGATTGAAGAGAACCGTGCTGTTCCCCGGTACGTATAATGTCTGACCGAAACGGTAAGCGTACCCTCTGGCAGGTCCTCGGCCTCTACGCGGCAGGATCTTGGTTCTGCCTCCAGGTGGTGGATATCCTCGCCGAGAACATTCCGCTTCCTTCTTGGGTCTTCTTGCTGACGCTGATCCTCCTGATCATCGGGTTGCCCATTACGGCCGCCACGGCGTACCTGAACACTCGCCGTGTCAGAGTTGCCAGAGAGAAGGATGGCGGGAGTAGTTTCGCACATCAGCTACTTACTTGGCAGAACGTACTCCGCAGCGGGATGGTGGCGATGGCCGTTTGGGGCCTGGCTGTCACTGGGTGGTTGCTACTCGGAGAGGATAGTCGATCGGGGTCGGAAGTGATGGCTGAGGTGCAGGAGATCGAACGGCTGCTGAGCGAGGACGACTACTCAGCGGCATTCGCCCTCGCCGAGGAGGTCGAGCGCATCATTCCGGGAGATGAGATCCTCGGTGAGCTGTGGTCACGCATCGCGCGATCGGTGGACCTGACGACCTCCCCTGCTGATGCAACACTGTCCGTCGCTTTCTACACCGAGGGAGGAGACCCGGAATGGCGTGCCATCGGAGCATCTCCTGTCACGGCCGTGAGCCTGCCACGTGAGGCGGTCCACCTCCGGATCGAGAAGGTGGGCTTCGAGACCATCGAGACACTCCTGGGCAGC
The DNA here is from genome assembly GCA_029941275.1 of Longimicrobiales bacterium. GTDB lineage: Bacteria > Gemmatimonadota > Gemmatimonadetes > Longimicrobiales > Gaopeijiaceae > UBA822. Next base: position 1,328 of record JAPYQK010000285.1, read on the forward strand.
GGGGGCGCCAACTTCGAGTTCCCCCTCGATGAAGTGGGCTCCATTCCCACGGGGATGGTACGCATCCCCGGAGGAGATAAGCGCATCCAGCTCGCGGCGTTCGATGACTACCCAGCGGTTCGCACGCCCTCGTACCTCATCGATAAGCACGAGGTGACGAACAGTGAATTCAAGGAATTCGTCGACGCCGGAGGGTACCGAGACGCGACGTATTGGAAGCACACCTTCGTCGACGAGGGACAAGAGTTTTCCTGGGACGACGCGACGGACCGCTTCCGGGATCGGACCGGACGTCTCGGTCCCTCTACCTGGGAGGGCGGCACGTACGCGGCCGGAGAGGGTGAGTACCCCGTATCTGGTGTGAGTTGGTACGAGGCAGCGGCCTACGCAGAGTTCCGTGGGCGGAGCCTGCCAACCGTGTTCCACTGGCTCGGCGCCACAGCGACGGGTCTGGCGACGTTCATCCTGCCGCAGAGCAACTTCTCGGGCGAAGGACCTCGAGCGGTAGCCGCCTCGATGCCGGGACCGAACGGCACGCACGACATGGCGGGGAACGTGAAGGAGTGGTGCTGGAACGAGACGGGTGCCAACCGCTTCATCTTGGGCGCGGCCTGGAACGAACCGACGTACCTGTTCTTCGAGCAGGACGCCCGACCCCCGCTTGATCGCTCGGCGAACAATGGTTTCCGGACCGCTGACTACCTCGGGGCCGAGCACGCGGCGCTCGAGGCATCTATGCGCCCGATCGAGCGCGTCATCCGCGACTATGCGCTGGAGTCTCCCGCTTCCGACGAGTTGTACCGGGCGTACTTGGCCCAGTTCTTATACGACCCGACGCCGCTCAACGTCACTCCCGTCGCCACGGATGACAGCTCTCCTTACTGGATCCGCGAGGTCGTCGAATTCGATGCGGCATACGGTGGCGAGCGGATGACCGCCCATCTGTTCGTGCCGCGCGACGTGCCGACGCCCTATCAGACGGTCGTCTACCTCCCCGGGTCCAACGCGACCCGCCAGACATCCAGCGATCGAATGGGGCTCTCCAGCATCGATTTGATCGTGAAGAGCGGGCGAGCCGTTCTGTGGCCCGTGTACAAAGACACGTATGAGCGATCCACGGGTCTCGAGTTCACTGATCCCAATGAAAGTCGCGCATATGTGGAGCACGTCATCTGGTGGATCAAAGACCTCGAGCGATCCCTGGATTATCTCGAGACGCGACCCGACATCGACGTCGAGAGGATCGCCTACCTGGGCCATAGCTGGGGCGCGCGCATGGGCAACATCGCCCTCGCCGTTGAGCCTCGGCTGCGTGTGGGTGTCCTGATTTCGGGTGGTTTCCCTCTCATGTTCTCCCAGCCCGAAGTCGCCGAGATTACCTTCGCGGCTCGCGTCTCAATTCCGGTACTCTTCATCACGGGCACGCATGACCGCGTGTTCCCCTACGAAACCAGTCAGACGCCGATGTTCGAGCATCTCGGCACCGCCGAGACGGACAAGCTCTGGGTGAGATACGACGGCAGCCACGGTGTCAGAGGGGAGTTCCGCGAGCAGGTCTACCAGGAAATCCAGGACTGGCTGGACGAGCACTTCGGACCTGTTGGGTAGAGAAAGACTTGGATGGAGCTTCTGGAGGTTTACTCCTCCTCCTTTTCTCTCCCCCCCTTTGAGCATCCACCCGAGAAGCCCCCAGCACATCAAGACGATTCCGAAGCTACTCAGGTCGGGATCGGACCGGGGGCGGGGCATCAGTCGCTT
>JAPYQK010000286.1 GCA_029941275.1 Longimicrobiales bacterium
TACGGCTTGATCTCGAGCCGAGTACCAGCCTGCGGCACTTCGAGACCCACCATGGTCGCTGCTGCCGACATCTTGAACAGCCCCTGATAGCCATCCGCGGCCGGGATCGGGGTCAGGAACGAGACCTCGTTCTTCGACGCCGCGTTCCGCTGCAGGTTCACGCCCCAGGTCTGTTGCTGGTCCGAGCCATATCGCAGCGATTTGAAGGGAATCTCCATCTCGACCGTCCAGCCCTCGTCGAAGCGGGCGGTCTTGACGTCCCATACCGTATTCCAGTCGAGATTCGAGGTGCGCTCGTCGGTGACGGTTTGATCAAAGAGCCCGCCGAGCGGGTTCGTGAGGAAGCTCAGCCCGTTGCGGCGATCATAGAAGGTGTCGAGCACCACGGCGAAGCTCTCATTGCCAAACATGCCGAAGCTGTCCCGCTTCATTTCGTTGGCCACCAGCCGGTCCGGCTCCGTGCTCCAACAGCGGGCGGAGATATACAAGGTGTCCTCGTCGTACATCATCCACACGTCGGTCCGGTCGGTGGCCGGAGCTCCCTCGTCCGGTTCCTGCTGCACAAAGTCACCCACCGGGGGCACCTCGCGATACACGGCCTCGTCAAGCTGCCCGTCAAGCAGGAGGGGGGCATCGAGCCGAATCGCCCGCAGCGTCACACGTCCCTGCCCATCGCGGGAGGCGACGGCGGGGGGCACCGGAGGCGGGGGACCATCGATCGGCGACAGAGAAGCGATAGCAAGGCCAGCGGGAGTCGTTCCGGCCGCCGGGCGCGACGAATCTGGGCCTGTCGCGGGACCCCCTGGTCGCGGAGATGTCACCGTGGAGAACTGACCAGGCCCTTCCGGGAACGCTTCTACACCGGCTCCCGGTGAGCTCGGAGGCTCCGATTCCGCCCGTGCTCGTCGGAGGGCTGCCGCCAGTTGGCTCGCCAGTTCGTCCTGCAGGGCGAATAAGTCCGAGACCACGCCGTCGACAATCAGCGAACTAGCGACTTGCCCCGACGGGACCGAGACGAGGCGAGCGGTGACCCGCAGCTTCTCGGCGATCCGCTGATAGGCGCCGTCGACACGCCAATGCTTCCCCCCGGTTGCGCCGCCAGGCGCCCCCCCGAGGTCGGCCGCGACCGACTCTGCGATCCCCAGACCGATCCATGCATCGGCCGGGTCGCCAGTCACGTTCTCGAACGTCTCAACATACAGAGGCGTGGCCTCGTCACCTCGACCGCTGAACCCTTGCGCGGAGGCGTTGAGGGAGAGACCCAGCAGGAGCAGCGTGACGAGCACACCCACGCGTTGAGCTGTCGTTCGGGGCATTATGTTTGTGTTACGTGGCTCGGATCGTCCGGGCCCGAGAGTGTCCCACACTATATCGAACGGCATAAGACGATAGGCCGACGGTGGATCTCCGCTTTGGCGGCCTCATCGAGGCGCAGCTGCGTGCCGCCGTCGGCGACAGCGCCGTCTTCGCGAAGAGCCCAGACGGCACGTGGGCGCACATTCCTGACCCCGATGCGACCATCCTGGCGCGGGTGCAGACCGGAGATGAGGCGTATCGCCTGACGACCGTCGCGCCGAACCCCGCCATGTTGAAGCAGATCTTCGACCGGCTACTCGGGCGGGCGCGTGAGGCCCTGGAGGTGGAGGTCCCCGCCCTGCCCACGACCAGTGACGCGGACCTCGCGGCCTCACTGACGGTGCTACTGCATCGATTGCATCCCGTGACCGGCTAGGCGGCGAGCGGAAACTTCAAGATGTTCAACGGCAACGACACCGCGCACCGACGCGCTGGGATAATGCAGACCCCTGCCTGGAGCATCCGTATCTCGTCAGAAAGCATGTCGCGGCCGTTGTAGCACATGAACCCGAGGCTGAACCGCGCGAAGGGGCAGCCGGTAACACATCTGTGTGGCGTGTCAAGGCACGGCGAGAAAACGCCTGATCGCGTTGTTCAAGAACGTCACATCTTCGGGGTTGATTCCGAGCCCGGCACTATGCCCCCAAACCGTTGGAATCTGGAGGAGTTCGACATCGGGTATGAATTGACTCTCATAAATCGCGTCCTCCGGTGGGAAGTACAGATCAGTTTCCGAAGGCATCATCAGGACGCGGGCTTCTATCGACCGTAGTGCAGCCTCCAGATCGCCTGAGAATTCCGCTGTGTCGCCAACATTGTGTGTCTGCCATGTGGTTGCCTGCGCGAGTAGATCGTTGGCGTCCTGAGACCAGTCCTGTTCAGAATTTTCGATCCACGCCTCGACACTTTCGGATCCTGATAGTCGAAACAGTTCCCGACGCCACCACTCCTGCGAACTCCCCCACGCGGCCCAATGCCTAGCCAGCGCCTTGAGACCTATTTCCGGCGGAGTCTCGTAGTAACCGTTATTCCACCCCGCATCCGCCGTGATCGCGGCCTTCGCCCCTTCCAGTCGCGCAATACCGAATGGGTATTCCTTGGCATTGCCGCAGTAGGCAACCACGGCTTCCATCATGTCAGGATGACTCACAGCCCACTGTAGTGCCTGCTGGGCTCCCATTGAAAATCCGACAACGGCTACTAACCGTTCGATCCCGAACAACTCGGTAACCAGCCGATGGCTCGCCGCGACGTTGTCGCGGATGGCGATCTGTGGGAAATCTGGACCAGCAAATGGGGGCGCGGTGTTACTAGGGGATGACGATAGACCATCGGAGAACTGATCCGTCGCAATAATAAAGTAGCGCGATGGATCAAGCGCTTTGCCCGGACCGATCAGGAAGTCATAACCGTGATGATCCCCACCGTACCACGACGGCAGCAACACAGCATTCGACTTCGACGCATTCAGCGTCCCATGTGTCACATAAATAAGCCTTGCTTGTGGAAGCGTGATGCCAGTTTCCAGAGCAAAGTCCCCGAGTTCAAACTCTCGATGCTCTCCGCCTGACGCCCATGCCGCCTGGTAGGACGAATATCCGACGGCACCAATCACAAGTATCAAACAATACACTCGGGTCTTGCCCTGCATGACTCCTCCACATTCCCTTCGGCGATGTGCGGTAGACGCCGATCCTACCGCTGGCGGGCAGGCGGTTCAAT
>JAPYQK010000287.1 GCA_029941275.1 Longimicrobiales bacterium
CGCGACCCGGCCGTCGGGAACAAGGGGTGATTCAGCGTGGACCTTGTGATCCCCGCCGAAAGCGTGCTCTGGGTCCCTGGTCCCCGTCCAAACAGCGACGTGTCTTCTCCGCCGGAGGAAAGAGTGAGTCTGGTCCGAGACAGCCCGTACCCAGCGAAAAATCGAGTAAAGCGGGCTCCGGGGATGAAGAAACCCATCCGTATGTCACCGCCGGTGCGTCGTCTCCTACCGGATCGGAACGTGATGAATCGGTCCCGGGCGTTGAAGAGGTTGACGTTCGCACTGACGAGCGATTCGAAGACCCCGGGATCGGAATAGCTGAGTACCTGATTGTTCTGAAACTCCCCAAAGTCCCATCTCAGGCTTCCCGATTTACCTTTGCCGAACAAGTTCGGTTGATCGTATCCGACGAAACCAGAGAGTCCACCTGTGCCGCCACCGACTGACGTACCGAAGTTGACCGCTCCGGTCGGCTTTTCGATGACCGTGAACGTGACGTCCACATCCCCCTCCTCATTGGGGATGATAGAGGGCACCTGCATGGGCACTTCAAAGAAGCCCAGCGACTGGATGCTCTGGTAGCTCTGTAGGATCTGTTCCTGGGAGTACACATCGCCTGGAAGAATGAAAATCTTGTCACGGATCACCCGCGACCAGGTGTACTCGTTTCCTTCGATGTTGACCCGGCCGATATACGCTTGCCCGCCCTCCTGAATGTTCCACCCGGCGTCCACTGTGGGCGGTTCACCTTCGACGATAGGATTCTGCCGCACGAAGGGGGCGACCTGCGCGTAGATGTAACCCTCGTTCTGATAACGTTGGTCTGCGCTAGCCGTGGCGGCTAGGAAGGCGGAGTTGTCGAAAATTGGGTACTCAGCATCATCCGACCCGGAACCTGTGAACAGCCCGGTCTCTTCCGGTTGGAAAAGTAGCTGTAGTTCCTCGGTCGAAAACTCGTTGTTGCCCGCGATACTGAAGTCTCTGAGCCGATACTGCTGGCCTTCCTCCACCGAGACCTGGAGCTGGGTCTTGCCACTTGTTGGATCGATGACCAACGAGTCGCCGGTCACCGAGAAGTCCAGATATCCTCTAGTAGCGTAGTAACTCGGAAGACTTACGTTCAGATCCTCGTCGAAGCGATCTCGATCGTACGATCCTGATCTCCACCACCAGAACCCCTCTGGCTGCACGGACATGGCGCCGCGTAGTTCGGCGTCGGTGTAGACCGTGCTCCCACTGAATGAGACATCCGCGATCGTGACGAGTCTACCTTCTTCAACGTCGAGGAAGAGAATGATCTCCTTGCCCCGATCCGCCACGCGTTCGATACGTTCCTCGATATTGGCGAAAGGAACTCCCTCGTTGGCCAGTTCATTTCGAATGAAATCCTTCGCAAGGGTTACCGCCGCCGGCGAGTAGGGAAATCCCGCCATGAGGCCGGTTGTGTCGCGAACTATCTGCGCATCTACCCGGGTCAACCCATTGATGGTCACGTTTCTTAGCAGATCCTGTTCATCCACCTGCCATACCAGCGTGACCGATCCGTCGCCGACCAAACCCTCCACCCGCGCCGAAATATCCTTGAACTGGCCCGTAGCCCACATGGACTTCGTCGCGCGCTGGATGTCGTAGATAGTGTAGGAAAACCCCGCGTTCAGTCCCCCCATGGCAAGGATGGTCAGGTCGGCCTGGCGGATGTTCCCTTCCACTGTCACGGAGTCGACCATGACTGGATCGAAGGCCGGGCCGGTGGGGAGTTGCTGCAGAGCGTAGCCCTGCTCAGAAAGCAGGAGGCTGGCGAGCAACACGACAGCACCGACGGAGGCCCCGCGGACGGTCTTCAAGGGGATGGGCTGGAACACGATTGCGGCGTCGGGGCTCACGTCTTGGACTGTGATGCCACTGCCATCGTGAGGCCTTCACCGTCCTCATTGACGTCTACGACGATCTCGTCGCCCGCGGAAAATTCAGCCGTCAGAATTTTCTCGGAAAGCGAATCTTCCAAATAGCGCTGGATGGCGCGACGTAAAGGGCGAGCTCCAAATTTCTGGTCGTATCCTTTTTCCACCAAGAAGTCGGTGGCGGCCTCGGAGAGGGACAAGCTGAGGTCTTCTTCGGCCAGCCGTTCCTCGATTTCCTTCATGAGGATGTGCACGATCTCACCGATCTCATCACGGGTGAGCGTGTGGAACACGATGGTTTCGTCCACACGATTGAGGAACTCGGGGTTGAACGCCCTCTCGATTTCGTCACGCACCTTGGCCTGCATGATGTCGTACGAAGTCTGCTGCTCGCCATCGTGGAAACCTAGGCTGCCACCCTTTGAGATGTCTCTCGCCCCGAGATTCGACGTCATGATCAGGACCGTATTCTTGAAGTCGATCGCCCGGCCGTAGTTGTCCGTGAGGTGCCCTTCGTCGAGGACCTGGAGCAGAATGTTGAATACGTCGGGGTGTGCTTTCTCGATTTCGTCGAGAAGGACGACCGAGTAGGGCCGTCGCCGAACAGCTTTCGTGAGGGCTCCTGAATCTTCATAACCCACGTAGCCGGGAGGTGCACCGATCAGTCTGGACACGGAGAACTTCTCCATGTATTCGCTCATATCCACCCGAATGAGCGCTTCCCGGTCGTCGAATAGAAACTCAGCCAAGGCCCTGGCGAGCTCCGTCTTCCCCACCCCTGTCGGTCCAGAGAATATGAACGATCCGATCGGCCGCATCGGACTCTTCAAGCCGGCGCGACTTCTTCGAATGGCTCTGGAGATGGCCTCGATAGCATTATCCTGCCCGACGACCCGCTTGTGGAGCTCGTCCTCCATGTGGACCAGACGCTCCGTCTCGGCTTGTTGCAGCCTCGTCACCGGAATGCCGGTCCAACGGCCCACGATGAACGCGACGTCCTCGGAGTCGATTTCGGGACGGTGCTGTTTGCGTTCCTCTTCCCACTCGTCCTGTTCCGCCCGGATCCGATCCTGCAGTGCCCGCTCCTGGTCCCGGAGTTCGGCGGCCCGGTCGAAGTCCTGGTCTCGGATCG
>JAPYQK010000288.1 GCA_029941275.1 Longimicrobiales bacterium
CCCGATCCCGACCAGAGGCAGCAGGACCCACAAGACGTCCAGTGCCTGGGTCGCGAAGGATTTACCTGCAGCCCGCAGCCTGCCTTCGGCAAGACCCGCCACCAACAAAATAAACGCCAACTGCCGGACCACCGATGGGATCCTCTCCCAGTTATAGCTCACGACCAGGATGATCCCGATGCCGACACTCAGGGCGCCCACACCAACCAGGAGACCGAAGAACGTGAAGAGGTGCTTTTCGGGTTGCTCGTCCTGGAACTTACGAATGGCTTCGGCTTGGTCCGTGCGGATCAGGTCGGCGGCGACCCAACTGTCGAGCCGCGTCTGAAGCCATCGAATGTCGGAGCGTTTCATGTTGGAGTTCCGCTGAACCCGGGGATGCTCTGTTCGAGGCGACGAAAGGCACGCCCCAGCGGTGTGCGCCGAGCAGCATAACCTAGGAGAACACCCAGGCCGTTAGCCAGCATGTCGAAGTACTCCATGAACCGCACGCCCATCAAGCCTTGTAGGAGTTCGAGCCCCACACCTAGCGCCACGAGCAAGGTCGCCCACCGCAGGACATGGCTGTCCTCCCAGGCCTGCAGGAAAGCCCACGGCGGGTGGTACCAGCACCTGGTCTCGACCTTGGCCTCTGCCATCCGCTGTTCGAGAGTGGCGGCGCCACCCGCAGTCAGTGACTTCACGGGAAGCACGGAGCGTACGAAATCAACGTCGTGTTCCTGCAAGGCGACGGCGTTGCATAACCTTTCAAGTCGACTCCAGTACCACGTGTAGACGCGTCGGCGACGTGCCTGCACGTCCGCAAAGCGGTGAAACTGTGCAAGACCCACGGCCGCATGGTACTCGCTCAACTTACTGTTCGACCCAGACGACTGAACGACACCACCATGAAATCCGAAGTTGCTCAACCGTCGCACGCGGTCGACCAGCTCGGCGGAGGTCGAGCCACCTTCTCCAATGCCAAACGGCTTCGTGGCGTGCATACTGAACGCGACCGGCGTGTAGCGCTCCACCGCCTGGCTCCCGAACGCCGCGGCGTCGTCGATCAACACACGGACCCCGGTCCGTTCACTGAATGCATTCCACGCGTCAACGTCCTGTGGGCACCCGAACGCGGCCACCGGGACCACGAGGTCCACGTGCGTTCTCTGCAGAGCGGCGAGGGCGATCTCGGGGGTGAGCGACCAATTGTCCGGATCCACGTCCACGAGTACCTCGCGCGCTCCGATCCGCCGCACAACTGTCGCTGTGGCAGGGAAAGTGAGCGCGGGCATCATGACGCGGCTGTCGGCACCCGCGCCCATCGCCGCAAGGCCAAGCTCGAGCGCGGCCGTACCGGTGCTCACCACCGCACCGTAGAGATTTTCGACCGGAAACCGGTGGAGCACGAGATCGATCAATTCTCGCTCGAACTCGGCCGCCAGCGGTCCGCCGTCCGTGTACCAGCGTGCCTGATCGATCTTCTCCAGCCACGGTAAAACGTCCTTCGCGGACGGCATATCCGGAATCACTACGGGGATCGGGGGGCCCCTCAGGTCTCTGCCGATCATGTCCTGAGTATCGGCGGAGATCGCCGTTCACTTTACGTCTGAACGCCCGGATCTGGCTGAAGCCGAAGGGCTTATGTGTGGATGATCAACGGCCAGCTAGAAGAAGTGGGAGTGCAAGGCGTTCACCGCCTTCTTGACGTCGACCTGTTGGATCACCAACCCGATGTTGACCTTGACGGCTCCCTGACTGATCACGCGGACGTGCACACCTGCTTCCGCGAGTGTACCGAGCACCTGCGCCGCGATGCCGTGGGTGTGAGCGATCCCCTGGCCGACGACACAGATCAGGGCATGATCGGACTCGACGGACACGTCGCCCAAGGCGGCGAGATCCTCGCAGAAGGACGGCAGATGATCGGCCCGGTCCGCAGTCATCGTGATCGACACCTCGGACGTGGCGACCAGATCGACGTCGACCTCATGCGCCTCGGCAACCCCGAAGACTTTGGCGAGAAAACCATGCTGCTGCAGCATGGGTGGGGACACCAGGTTGATCAAATGGATGTTGTCCTTGTGCACAATCGCGCGCACAGGGCCACTGGACTCCTCATACTCCGGAAGGATCACCGTCCCCGGGTTGTCGGCGTTGTGGGTGTTGAGAACGCGTACGGGGATGGCCTTCTCCATCGCCGGCAGGATCGTCGCGGGGTGCAGGACTTTGCCGCCGTAGTAGGCGAGCTCACTCGCTTCGCCAAAACTCATCGTCGGAATCGGCCGAGTACCCTCGACCAGTCGAGGATCGGCGGTCATCACACCATCCACGTCGGTCCAGATCTGGATCTCCGAGGCGTCGAGAGCATTTCCGAACAGCGCCGCCGAGAAGTCCGAGCCGTTTCGGCCCAGCGTGGTGATGTTGCCATCGGCGTCCCGGCCGAGGAACCCAGTTACGACGGGGACGCCCTGGACATCGCCCATATTCCGGACGATCCGGCCGTCGTCGGGCACCGGTCGCGCGCGGCCGAAGTTGCTGTCGGTGCGTAAGCCGACCTCGAACGCGTCGACCGCCTCGGCCCCAAGCCCTTGCTGGTTGAAGTAGGCCGCCAGGACACGGGCCGAACAGCGCTCACCAAAACTCAGCAGAAGATCCCGACCGCGAGGGCTGGCCTCGGACACGAGCTGCATCCCCCGTACGAGGTCGGCCATCTCGCCGAGCTGTTCGTCGAGAAGGTCCGCCGGCAGGTCGAGTCCCTCTAGCATGCGGTGGTGGAGATCCACGATCTCGGAAACGTTCGTATCGCCACCGGGGGCGGTACGACCCGTCTCGACGAGGGCGTTCGTCACACCCGCGTGCGCCGAGACCACGAGCACCGGGTCCTGATCGACGCGGTCGCAGACGATGCGGAATACGTTCTGGATGGATTCGGGGGTTCCCAGTGAGGTTCCACCGAACTTCATGATGATCATGTTCTCGGACTCTTTTTGGTTCTGTACGCGTTAGTGTGGGTCATCCAGCAAGTGGGAAGCCATGAA
>JAPYQK010000289.1 GCA_029941275.1 Longimicrobiales bacterium
TCCATGTCGAGCGCGCCGAACATACTGTCCTTGAAGTTCTCGAGGTGTCCGGAGATCTCGAAAATTCGCTCGCTCATCACGTGCGGCGTATACACCACTTGGTAACCGTGCCGAAGGATCAAGTCCTGTTCAAAGCGCTCGACCTCACTACGGATGATGGCGCCCTTGGGGTGCCAGAGAATCAGACCGGGACCGATGCGGGCGTCCGTCGAAAAAAGATCCAGTTCACGCCCGAGGACGCGGTGGTCTCGCTTCTTGGCCTCTTCGAGACGCTCGAGATGCTCCGTGAGGTGCGACTTCTTGAAGAAGGCCGTACCGTAAATGCGCTGGAGCATCTGGCGCTTCTCGTCCCCCCGCCAGTACGCCCCCGCTCCCGAAAGCAGCTTGAAGTGTTTGAGGCTTCCCGTCGAGGGCACGTGGGGGCCACGGCAGAGATCGAGGAACGGTCCGTCCTGATAAACCGTGATGATCTCGTCCTCCGAAAATTCCTCCAGACGCTCGAGCTTGAGGGGATCATCGGCAAAGAGTTCACGGGCCTCTTCAACACTCACCACGCGTCTCTCGAAGCCATAATCCGCCTTCGCGACCTCCGCCATCTTGGTCTCGAAGGCCTCTAAGTCAGCCGGCGTAAACGGCTCCGGGACGTCAAAATCGTAATAGAAGCCGTCATCGATGGCCGGTCCGAACCCGATTCCGGCACCTGGACGAAGCTCGCGCACAGCAGTCGCCAGCACATGGGCAGCAGAGTGGCGCAGCACCGCGAGGGCATCCTCGTCCCGTTCGGTCAGAATCCGGACAGCGGCGTCCCCGGAGAGAGGCGTGTCGAGGTCGACCGTCTCACCATCGGCCTGCCCAGCGACAGCTGCCTTGGCCAGGCCTGGGCCGATCGCAGCGGCGACGTCGCCGATGGAGGAATCAAGGGGGACTTCGAGGACCGTTCCGTCGGGAAGGGTCACGTTGATCATTGGGGCGGACATCGCAGACTTTCCTCGGCGTCCGGAAAGAAGGGCGCCGGCCCCCTCCCCTACCATGGGACGAGATCGGCTCGAACGGGAAAGCTACTGACTTCGTCGCGGACGAGACAGGTCCATTCAGGCCCCCGCCTGCGGCGAACGTCAAGCTGAACCGGCCCGAAGGTGCCCCCTGTGCCATCGCCCCGGGTGCGACGACAGGCACTAAAACAACCGCGTGGATCCACGGCCAGCCGAACCCGAGGGCCTTGCTGGATCTGTTCATGCCAGCACTGAGGAGGTATTGGACTTCAAGGCAACAGACGTTTCACCGCACGCTACGTGTAGAAGAGGCCGACCCCCGTCCCCACCATGCTGACGATGAACGCCGTAAAGATGGATACCTGCGCTCCAATCGCCCAGCCGATCCAGCCCCCCGCTGACATCCCGAAAAAATTGAGAAAACCCTTCATGAAGTTTTGCTCCGGGTTTGCGATCACTCCTTCACCACTGGACTGAGAAACGTCATTCGTTACGCCAGACCGAGAGGCTACTAAATACAGCTCAATCCTCCTAGCCCTCACTCTGATCCTGACTCAGCCATTCCCGCGCATCTTGTTCGGTACGGACGATATTGACGTGGTCGAGCTGCAGAAGTCCCAGAGCCCGGCGCCCCTTTCCGAACTCCGAGTCATGCCGCGCGATCATGACCCGCCGCCCAGTCATCGTCCAACTGCGGGAACTCACGTCCTCGGCAATACGATGATTGTCGCCGGGAGAGTCGACGAGTTTAGCATCGGGATAGTCGGCAATGAAGTCAAAGCCCGGATCGAAGTCAGGGTGCCGTTCCAACTCGTCGAGCGATTGCTTGAGCCCTTCGACCGTGAGCTGACCCGAATAGCGCAGAAGGACCAAACGCTCGCCAGCCTCAATCTCGAATTGGTATTTCATAATCCACCCATTCTGGTCCGACGGGAAGTTTCCTTTGACCAAAAACACAACTGGCCAAAAACACGCAGCCCCCGGCGTAGCAATGCTACGCCGGGGGCTGCGGAACTCGCCACATCACGCCTCAAAGAGGCGAACGACTTGACCCCTAGTACATCCCGTCCATACCGCCGCCGCTCGGCATCGGCGGTGCGGCCGGACCGTCCTCGGGCTGCTCGACAACGACCGCTTCGGTCGTGAGTAGCAGACCCGCGATCGACGCGGCGTTTTGCAACGCCGAGCGGGTGACCTTGGTCGGGTCGATGACGCCGGCCTCGACCATGTCCTGATATTCATCGGTGAGAGCGTTATACCCGAAGGCGCCCTCTCCGTCGCGGACCTTGGCAACCACGATGGAGCCGTCGGCCCCGGCGTTGCCGGCGATCTGGCGAATCGGAGCTTCAAGAGCCCGCCGGAGAATGTCGATCCCGACCTGCTCGTCGTGTGCATCGGAACTCAAGTCGGCCAACGCCGACTGTGCCCGAACCAGGGCCACGCCACCACCCGGCACGATCCCCTCTTCCACTGCTGCACGCGTGGCGTTCAGCGCATCCTCGACCAGAGCCTTCTTCTCTTTCATCTCGGTCTCGGTCGCGGCCCCTACATTGATCACGGCAACACCGCCGGACAACTTGGCCAGCCGCTCCTGGAGCTTCTCGCTGTCGTAGTCCGACGTGGACTTGTCGATGGCGACTTTGATCTCCTCGATCCGGCCCTTGATGTTGTCCTTGTCCCCCGCGCCGTCGACGATCGTCGTGTCGTCCTTGTCGATGACGATGCGCTTGGCCGAGCCAAGATCACTCACCACGGTGTTCTCGAGCTTGAAGCCGACTTCCTCCGAGATCACCTGCCCGCCGGTCAGAACGGCGATGTCCTGGAGCATGGCCTTGCGCCGATCTCCGAAGCCCGGAGCCTTGATGGCGCACACCTTCAGCGTTCCGCGAAGTTTGTTCACGACGAGCGTCGCGAGCGCCTCACCCTCGACGTCCTCCGCCAGAATCACGAGCGGCTTACCCAACTGGGCAACCTTCTCGAGGATCGGCA
>JAPYQK010000290.1 GCA_029941275.1 Longimicrobiales bacterium
CCAGATGACCTGGGGGCGTCGGATCGTCGGAAAGGCGCCAAACCCCCCTATCGCCAGATCGAGAGTAGCCGTGGTAGTCGCGACATGAATGAGCGCCTCCTTCACCCCACGCATACGATCTTCCGTGACGTCACCGAGAAACTTGAGCGTCACGTGGAAGTGCTCCGGATCCACCCAACGCACTGGAGGGTCACACTCCCGGAGGACCTTGGCCGCCCGATAAATTCGGTCGCGCTCCTTCTTCGGAAAGTTGAGCGCGACGAATAGACGCATGGTCAGAAAGTAGGGCCCGAGGTGGTGGTGGACCTCAACGTAGCGATTCTTACCGCGTTGTCAGAGGAGCCCATGAAACACATGGCGAGAACCTACCGGGATGGGGCACAGCGTACAACCGGTCACGACTCGCAACCTGCTCAGGGCAGCCATGACACGTTCCCGACCCTCCCTCACCGCCCCATGGGGCAAGCCCACGATCACGAAAGCCGGAAGTCCCACCGAGATGTTGGCCTCCACCGACACCGCTCGGCTCTCGACTCCGGCAACCGAGGCAGACCCGACCTGAGCCAGCATGAACTCCTCCGGTATGGGGAACACCACCCCAGACGGGGTATGTGGACCCTACGTTGATGCCGGCTGATGGGCGGGATCATGTCCATATCGGACTCGGTTGCACGGCTTTGGGAAACGGACCGTGTCGAAGAGAGGAAACGCTCAGGTAGCCCTCCCAGTTGTTGGCTCTCCGCGGGCAACTCAGCCGAAGAGTGGAGGTCTCCGCGTATGGAAATCTGTCGCGTCCTGCCAGGCCTTCGCCACCCTGAGGGTCTCTGCGTCTGCCCAGAGTTGACCCACGAAGACCGTACTCACAGGGGTTCCGTTGTCGTTGAAGCCACTCGGCACGACCACGGCCGGATGTCCAGTCAGGTTGGTCATGACCAACTGGTCCGGGGCGCTCGTCGGCGTGATGAATACGTCGACCCCCTCGAGCGCCGCCTCGAGCGCGCCCATGAGCATTGTCCGGACTCGATTGGCCTGGATGTATTCCACGGCTGGAATCATCCGGGCGGTCCGGAACGAGTTCGGCCAAGATCCAGCCGTCTGTCGCACCAGAAAATCGTCCTGGCCACTCAACGTCAGCTCGTCGAACGCGGCCGCTGCTTCCGCACTCAGGATGATCCTCAAAGCGGCGAGGGGGAAATCGGACGGAAGATCGATCGGCGCCGGCTCGATACCAAGCGAGCGGAGTGTCTCGAGCGCAGCACGGTCGTGATCGGTCGCGCCGCGTGCCTCGAATCCACGACGAAAGTACCCGACTCGGACGTCCGACAGCGGCCGTTCGGAATCCCAGTTGAACGGTGTTGTCCGCGCGGTGGGATCCCGGCCGTCGGCCCCGTGAACGGCGTCGAAGACCAGGGCACAATCCTCCACGCTTCGCGCGATGGGACCCAGCTTGTCCATGCTCCACGAAAGCGCCATGGCGCCGTACCGGCTGACTCGCCCGTACGTCGGCCGGAGCCCAGTCACGCCGCAACGGGTCGACGGTGACACGATCGAGCCGAGCGTCTCACTCCCGATGGCAAAACCTACGAGCCCGGCCGCTGTCGACGCTGCCGAACCCGCCGACGATCCGCTTGAGCCCTGTTCGAGGTTCCACGGATTCCGAGTCCGGCCACCGTACCAATAGTCCCCCTGGGCCAACGCACCCAGTGTCAGCTTCGCCACCAGAATCGCTCCTGCATCTTCGAGGCGGCGGACCACCGTGGCGTCCTCAGCAATGACCTGATCCTCGTACGGCACAGCTCCCCAAGTGGTACGAAATCCCTCGGCGGCCAACAGATCCTTGGCACCCCAGGGGATGCCGTGAAGCGGACCGCGATACGTTCCTGATGCGATCTCACGATCGGCCCGAGCGGCGTGTTCAAGCGCACGATCGCTCATCAGCGTGATGACGGACTCCAACGTCGGGCCGTGCCGCTCCAACCGCTCGAGGTAGAGCGTGGTGAGTTCCGTCGAGCTCAGCTGCCGCGTACGGATCAGTTGCGACAGCTGACTGACTGGCATGAACGCCAGGGTCTCCGCATCGGCGGGCCGGCGCAAATCCACGTGTCGTGTGAACCGGAAGGGACGCCTCTCCGAGGGAAGATCCCGACCCGGAAGAGTCGGGTCGAACTGCACCGCCGGCGCCACCTGATTCGGGACGTCGAACTCACGTAGCTGGGCATACGAGTCGAGGTTTCTATTCAGGCCCCCGAGCATCATCTCACGCTCTTCGGCCGTGAAGTCCAAACCCGCTACCGCCGCTGCGTCCTCGAGGATCTCCGAGGTGATCTCCCGACGCGCCTGAATCTGTGCCCAGAGCACTCCCGGAAACATCGTCCCACCCAAACCTAAGCCGGACATAAAAGCCATGAATCCACGACGGTCGACGGATTTGATATCTTTGAGGATCTTCATAGGTTCTTCGCAAGCCTTGAGGAAAGGGCGGTAGGCCGATATGGTGCGCGCGTATAGCGCCGCCACGCAAGTTCGCGCCGGGTGGTCCGACCGGTTCCTGGTCAGAATTCAAGGTGGGAGCACTTCATGAACGTCGCCGTTCTCGGTGAAACACTCGCTGGTGAACACCGGGTCGCGCTGATTCCTGCGAGCGTGGCCAAGCTGCAGAAACTCGGGTGTGAGGTCACCGTGGTGTCGGGAGCGGGTCTTCGTTCCCATTTCTCGGACGCCGAGTACCTCGAAGTGGGGGCGACGGTGGCGCCTGATCTGGCAACCGCGTTGCAGAACGCTCGCGTCGTCTTGAAAGTGCAAGCGCCGACCGAGGAAGAAATCGACGCCCTCCCGGGGGGTGTCGTGCTCATTTCGCTTCTCTCGCCACTTACGCAGCCAGAGTTAATCGGCAAGCTCGGCAGCGCTCGGGTTACTGCCTTTGCGCTGGAGCTGATCCCCCGTATCACCAGGGCGCAGAGC
>JAPYQK010000291.1 GCA_029941275.1 Longimicrobiales bacterium
CCCTGATGTAGGGGGCTTCGTGCTTGATTCTCGTTACGAACGCGAGGAAGTGTTCGCGTTTGTTCATTGAGCTCCCTTCAACTGGTGCCATCGGGCGTGCATTTTCCTCGGGAAGTCTTGTCGGCCGACCCCACCTGCTCCGGATCTTGCGCGAGGAGGCGTACGACTCCGTTCGAGCCGTCGACCTCGATCATCTGGCCGTCGTGGATCTTGTCCGTGACTCCGTCCAGGCCCGACACACAAGGCAGGCCGTATTCGCGGGCGATGATCGCTCCGTGCTGGAGGGCCCCGCCTACCTCGAGGACAACACCAGCTGCATTGAGGAAAATCGGCGTCCAGCCAGGGTCGGAAGCACGGGTCACGAGGATCTCCCCCTTCTCCAAGGGCTTCTCGTACGGCTCGTGCAGCACCTTCGCTGGACCGCGCACCACACCCGGTGCGATCGGGTCGCCGATGAGCCCGTCCCCGGTGTCGTCCTGAGTTGCCCGGAAGATGCGTCCACGGCTGTCGATCACCCTCGGCCACGACTTGACGTGCTCGAGCTTCCGCCTCGGCGCCAAGTTCTTCAGGACGAGCGGGAGGAGCTCGAGATTGGGCTCCCTCTCGGCTCGCGCGATCTCGTCGATTCTGAGGTCGAAGATCTGGCCCGGATCCTCGAGCCTGCCTTCCTCGACGAAGCGGGTGCCCAACTCGAGGGCTCGCCGTCGGAGCAAGTCGACAGTGACGATGAAGAAGTACTTCGGAGCTTCACGAAAGCCGGCCATCCTGTGCTGCTTCGCCAGACGCTCGAACTTCTTCCGCTTGCCCTTCTTCGTGGCGATCGCCAGAAGCTCCTCGTGGGCCTTCGATCGACGCTGGTGTGCGGTCTTGATCGTGTCGTTGCTCACGTCGATGGCTTTGAGCTGATCGAAGAAGCCAGGCAGATCCTCGTAGGCGCGCGGAGTCGCCATATCGATCTCCTTGATGCCGCGGCAGCCGAAGCGGTCGAGGTAGGTTCGATAGGCGTCCATCAGCGCCGACGAATAGCCGCCGGATTCGATCTTCCTCGCGAACTCCGCACCGTCGGCGGTCTCCTGGATTTCGTGGTAAGAGGCCAACTCGTATAGCAGATGTCCCATCTCCGACGTGGGGTTTCCCTCCAGATCCATTTCCAGCGAGACCAGCAGATCCTTCACGTCGTCTCCTCGGAAGAGACGTCCGAGCCGCCACCGTGCCAGCATGGACGGCAGGTAAACGGTCATGAGAGCGGCGATTAACTCCTGAAACTGGCTCAAGAACTGCTCCGTCAACTCGTCGAAGGGCATGCCCTCGCCGGCGAGTCTCCGACACTCCGCAATGGAGGCCGCCGCGGCTCGCTCGTATGCCTCCTTTGCCTCCTGGGGCCTTCTGAGTCCCTTCGGGCCATGACGCAGCAAGGGAACAACGCCCGCGAGCACGGCCCACCCCGTGCCCTTCAACGCGTCGGGCTTCTTCGCAGGGAGGTAGTCTGCCTTCAGGTCGATGGCGTCTAAGATATTGCGCGTCGGCATGTCGTAGCTCTTAAAGAGCTTCGGCAAGACGCCGGTGCCGAGCGCGCTCATCATATTCGAGAGGTGGAAGTACTGTCGGCCACAGGTGTTCAGCAGGGTGCCGTCCATGCCCCGGTCGATCATCGTCCCTTGTTTGACCGCTTCGACCATGCGGCCCCAATACTGTCCTCCGAGCACCGAAAGACTGTCGGAGAATCCCTGCGAGAGCACGATCACGTCGAGATAGATGTTCTTCTCCTCGCCCGCTCGGGTGACCATTTCCTCGGGAAGGGGGAGGTACGCCGTGATGGGACGGGACTGAAGGAGGTACAGGTCGTCACCTTGGATCGCCCACTCGATGTCCATGGGCCGGCCATGGTGAGCCTCGGCGCGAGTTGCCAGCTCGGCCACCGCGAGAGCCTGTGCGTCGCTCAATGCTGGAGACTCGGGATGCTCGTTGTCGGTCTCCCTCGTTCCTCCTTCAGGCGCCAACCACATCGCGTGCGGCTTGGCTGCCATCCTCTTGTCGATGATCTCCCCTCGTGTCTTCTCTACGACGTAGGTGTCCGGAGTCACCGAGCCGTCGACGACGGTCTCGCCCAGGCCGAAGTTCGCGTTGATCACCGCTTCGTCGTAGCAGTTGTTCAGAGGGTTGAGAGAGAACGCCACCCCGCTCACATCCGAAGCGATCTGCTGCTGAACGATGACGGCGATGCGGGGCCGATCCCCTCTCCTCCCTCGCCGGAGCTTGTATCGGACGACACGTTCGTCGAAAACGGAGGTAAACGAGTGCCGGACGGCCGTCTCCAGCCGGTCACGGGTCACGCCCAGCGAGGTCTCGTACCCGCCGGCGAAGGAGCTCCCTTCCAAGTCCTCTTCGGGCGACGACGAGCGCACGGCGAACAGGGCGTCCTCGGGGAAGGTTCGCAACGCCCCGTCCAGTGCGTCACGATGCGTGGGTGTCAGCTGCAGCGCGGAACAACGTGCTTTCACCGATTCGCAAGACTGCCGTAGCTCCTCCTCCGCAGAACCGAGAAATCCTGCCCATGCCTCGCAGCTCTCGATCTCCTCGAGCCATGGACGAAAGAAGTCGACACCCAGAACCACGCCCGGGGGCACACGGAATCCGGCCCGCGTCGCGTCGATGAGAGAGTGGGCCTTCCCCCCTACCTGATCGAGGGTCGCAGCGCCCACTGTAGAGAACGGGAGAATCATTTCAAAAGCTCCTTCCCGTGGAGTCGTCAGGCACCTGCCTACCCATTGCCATTGGTTGTCCGAGTTGATCCCGCCGGCGCCCCGTGAATATCGGCGACGGCCGCGACGACATCAATGTCCACTCGTCAGGCCGAGCGGAGGCGAGAAGGTCGGTTAACGATTTTTCCGTTCGTTAGCGCACCAAAGC
>JAPYQK010000292.1 GCA_029941275.1 Longimicrobiales bacterium
CCCCTCCACCGGGCCCAGGTTGGAGGGGATGATGGCCGTACTCTTGGGTGTCCTTACCCTCCTTTTTCTCGGGTTCGCGGCACTCGGTATCTATGGCGGTCGCACGTTGTATCGCCTATGGAAGATATTCGTCCGTAAGGGCCGCGAGCCGATGCCGCCCGAACTGTACACGCTCTTTCGCAAGGTCAAGACACTCGGGGCTCACCTCGCGGATTCGAGGGGAATCGGACGTATCTTGATCCTAGAGATCGCCCCCGGTCTTCGGCGGGTCTTCATCGATGTGTCGAGTCGTGGTCAGATCACCACGGTTCTGGCCCACATGCAGAAACAACCGTCACTCCCAATCGAACATCATCTGGTCATCGACGTCGGAGCGAACGATGGGTTCCAAGGAAGTCACTCGTTCAATCTGATCCAGCTGGGTTGGACAGCTGCGCTGGTCGAACCCGATCCGCAAGCGTGCCGAGAGATCCGAGACAACGTCGTGCGTCGCGGTCTAAGCGGGGCGGAAAGAAGAGTCGTGGTTTGCAACGTAGCTGCCACCGAGGCAACAGACGGAGAAGCGGAGCTGTTCGTGAAAGGCTGGCGACGAACAGGGAGTTCGTTGCGGAAACCCGACGCTAAGACTTATCCCATCAACGTGCGCACGGCATCCGTACCCACGCTACTACGGAACATCGAGCAAGAACTGAAGGCCCGGGGGCTCCTGGAAACATTCCCCGTCGAGCCGGGCGTTCTGAGTCTCGATACCGAGGGCTTCGACTTCGAGGTACTTCGAGGCTGCATCGACCAAGGACTTCGACCCTGTTACATACTGGCGGAGGAGCGCGAGGACCCTGATCGATACTATGAACTCCTGACACCTTTAGGCTACGAGTGCCTGGCCTATTTCGACGCCGATTTGATCTTCTACCGCGCCCCAACAGGCCAAATCAACTGAGTACGTCGGGCCACAAGCAACCCCAGAGGCCTTGGGCTTGACCCAAGAGGCCAGTAGAATAGACTGGACCGCCCGGGCCGGCCGTCGTGTACTACGTCGCGCGTGAGTGGATTCACACACGTGTTTCTTAATCGAAGTGTGAGGAAAAAATCGATGTATGATCCGTTTCGCGCTAAGCTGAAGGTCGCCTTCTACACGCTGGCTGCTTCCCTGATGGGCCTCGGTGTCGCGTCCAGTCTCGGGTGGAGTGGCCCGTCCTACACAATGCCGACCGTCGGAACCGAGCCGCAGATCCCGATTCAGGCGGTGCAGCCGGCCCTCGACCTCAGCGATGCGTTCGTCAACGTTGCAGAGATCGTCACCCCGGCGGTCGTCCGGATCGAAGCCAGGCGCCAAGCGTCGGAAGCCTCGGCGCAGCGTTTGAGGCTGCTCCCTCAGGACCAGGGGCCACAAGAGAGGCCTGACCGAATTTCCGGGGGGAGCGGGTTCATCATCTCCGAAGACGGTTACATCCTGACGAACAACCACGTCATTGACGACGCCGATGTACTCACGGTTTTCTTGCACGATCGGCGCTCGGTTCCCGCCGAGGTCGTGGGCCGGGATCCGTTCACCGACGTCGCCGTCATCAAGATCGATGCGCCAGGTCTGACCAAGCTGCCCTTCGGAAACTCCGCCGGGTTACGCGTGGGAGAATGGATCGTCGCCATCGGTAACCCGGGCTTCAGTGGCGGCACGAGTCCGCTGGACTATACGGTTACGGTCGGGATCGTCAGCGCGCTGGGCCGCCCACTCCAGTTGCTTCGGCGCGGGCTCCAGGAGAACGCATCGACCCGGAGGAACAGCGGTTTTGCCATCGAGGATTTCATCCAGACGGACGCGGTGATCAACCCCGGAAACTCGGGGGGGCCCATGGTGAATCTCCGTGGGCAGGTGGTCGGCATCAACTCCGCGATCGCGAGCGAAACCGGGTACTATCAGGGATACGGATTCGCGATTCCCATCGACTTGGCGTACCGCGTCATGGAGGACCTGGTCGAGTACGGACGCGTACGGAGAGCCTTATTGGGCGTCGGGATGGGGGCCATCGACGACATCTCGGCTGAGAGTTATGGCCTTCCGCGAGTTGCCGGAGTCGAGTTGACGCAGATCACGCCAGGGGGGCCGTCCGAGTCACAAGGCCTCCGAGTGTATGACGTGATCGTCGACATCGACGGCCAGGAGATCGAAACGGTGGGCCAGATGCAGCAAGCGATCGCGATGAAGCGCCCCGGTGACCGTATCAGGCTCGGAGTGTACCGGGACGGAAGAAGGACCACCGTGGAAGTGGAACTCGGCGAAGCTCAGCTTCAGTCAGAACCCACGGTCGTAGCTGCCGCACCGCCTGTACGCGAAGAAGTGCGGATGAACGAACAGCTCGGCCTCAGGATCGAGAACATGGACCGAGATCGGGCGCGCGAGTTCGGCTACAACGATGTGGATGGTGTTGTGATCACGGACGTTGGGCTCAACGGCCCTTCATCCCGCCGAGGACTGGGCGCCGGCTTGAAGATCATCGAGATGAACCGGGAGACCGTCGACGACATGTCGGATGTCCGCCGGATCCTTGCGGATGTGGATCCCGGTGGGGTCGTGACGCTTCACGTCGCCGACGCCTCTGACAATCGGCGCATCGTCCACATTCGGTCAGCCCGGTAGCAAGAAGAAAAATCGCTGGGCTCGAGGGTGCGTCGTCTCCGGGCGACGCACCCTCGATATTTCTTCCCTCCACACCACAAGATGCGATGCTGGGCTTTGACCGGCGGCGTCCGTCCCGTTGTTGGCCATTTGGGCCCCGGTTATCTTGATAACCATAGGTGCCCTGCCTGATTCCAAGCCCGATCTAGGCGAAAGTGGCGGAATTGGTAGACGCGCAGGATTTAGGATCCTGTGGCTTCGTGCCGTGGGGGTTCGAGTC
>JAPYQK010000293.1 GCA_029941275.1 Longimicrobiales bacterium
CACTCACTTCTCAGAAATCCAGAGGGGGGCGCGGGATTGCCTCCCGCTCCCCCCCATGAGTCCTCTGCCCTGCTCAGGCTCAGCTCTGCGCCTCCTTTGCCTCACCCTCTTCAGAACTGGCTTCGGCGTCCGCGTCGCCGTCCTTACTGGCAGCGGCGTCCTCCGCGAGGGCAGCCTTACGGGAAAGACGCAGACGGCCTTTCTCGTCGATGGAGAGCAGCTTCACGCGGGTGATGTCACCCTTGTTCAGGACATCCTCGGTCTTCTCCACACGACCGTCTGCGAGTTCGGAGATGTGGCATAACCCTTCCACACCCGGAACGATCTCGATGAAGGCGCCGAACGACGTCGTGTTCTTGACCGGGCCCTCGTAGATCCTTCCGACTTCGGGCTCCTGAACGATCGCCTCGACCATCTCACGCGCTCGTGCGCCGGCTTCACCGGAGACCGCAGCGATCTTCACCAGGCCGCTGTCGTCGATATCGATCTTCGCCCCGGACTCTTCCTGAATCGCACGGATCGTTTTCCCTTTTGGACCGATGATGTCGCCGATCTTCGAGGGATTGATCTGGATACTCACGATTCGGGGAGCGTACTGTGATAGATCGCTCCGCGGCTCCGCGAGCACCTTATCCATGTTGTCGAGGATATGCATGCGGGCAGCGTGCGCTTGCTCGAGCGCGGTCTTCAGGATCTCATGCGTCAAACCCTCGATCTTGATGTCCATCTGGATCGACGTCACGCCGTCCCGGGTTCCCGCGATCTTGAAGTCCATGTCGCCCAACGCGTCCTCGAGGCCGAGGATGTCGGTCAAGATCGCTACCTCGTCCCCTTCTTTGATCAGCCCCATGGCGACACCGGCACATGCCGACTTCACCGGTACGCCGGCGTCCATGAGCGCGAGCGAAGCTCCACACACCGAGGCCATCGACGACGATCCGTTCGACTCCAGGATGTCGGAGACGATGCGGATGGTATAAGGGAAGTCGTCGTAGGCCGGAAGAAGCGGGCGGATGGCCCGCTCGGCCAACGCCCCGTGTCCTTGCTCACGCCGCGACGTGCCGCGGTATGGGCGTGCCTCGCCCACCGAGAACGGCGGGAAGTTGTAGTGAAGCATGAACGACTTTGTGACTTCTTCGGCGCTTTCGATCGTATCGATCCGCTGCTCGTCACGCGACGTACCGAGTGTCGTCGCGACCAACGCTTGCGTTTGGCCTCGCGTGAAAAGCGACGAACCGTGCGTCCGCGGCAGCACGCCGACCTCGGAAGTGATGGGTCGAACCTCATCGAGGCTACGACCATCGGCTCGTTCGCCTTGCTCCAAGATCCGCCGACGCATGGACCGCTTCTCGATGGAGCGTAGGATTTCTTTGACGGACTTCGCGTGCTCGGCGTACGCCCCATCCTCTTCGGTCAAGCGGCTGATCACATCCTCGGCCACTGCGGCCATCGCCTGATTCCGCTCGGCTTTGTCCGCTAAGGTCAGCGCCTCCTGGATCCGGCTCTCGGCCATCTCATTCACTTTGGCAGCGAGGTCCTGATCGGGCTCGATCGGCGACCACTCCATGTCGGGAACCGTGTGCCCTTCGAGCAACTCTCCCTGTATGGCGATGAGCTCCTTGATACCCTCATGCGCCGTCTGTAGTCCCTCGATGATGTCGGCTTCTTGCACCTCGACCGCTCCACCCTCCACCATCAGAATGGCGTCGTCGGTACCCGCAACCACGATATCGAGGTCGGAATATTCGAGCTGTTGGAACGTGGGATTGAGCACCCAAGTCCCTTTGATCCGACCGATACGTACCGTTGCCACCAGTGTGTTGAACGGAATCTTCGACATGTTCAGCGCCACGGAGGCGCCGATCATGGCCAACACGTCGGCGGCGTTTTCCTGGTCGGTGCTGAGCACGAAGCACGCAACCTGCGTCTCGTGCTGAAAGCCCTTTGGGAAGAGCGGCCGAATCGGTCGATCGGTCAAGCGGCACGAAAGGATGGCGTTTTCGCTCGGACGACCCTCACGCTTGAAGAAACCACCCGGGATTTTTCCGGCGGCGTAGCTCTTCTCCTGGAATTCGATGGTGAGGGGAAAAAATGGGAGGTGGCTCGGGCTGTCCTGTACCGTCGCGGCACAGAGCACAACCGTGTCACCATACTGCACCAGGCAAGACCCTTGGGCGTTCCTGGCCATTCGTCCGAACTCGAGGCTCAATGTGCGCCCCGCGAACTGGCGTTCGATTCTCTGGATCATATCTCTTTTTTCTCTACTGTCAGGCGGACGGGACCACCCCGTCACGCTCTAATGATCCCGTCGGGGCATTCCCGATCGGGTATTCTCAGCAGGGGTCCTAAGAGAGATCGACCGCCGCAACGGGGGGCACGAAGTGCCCGGCGCCGAATGCAGCCGTTTGGTTGGGCCGATTCTCCTGGCTCCTGCTGTCTTGATTCGGGGCGAACAGCCCTCCACGGGCGTCGCTCGATGTCCGCCACTGACTAGTGACGGAGTCCCAGCTCCGCGATGATTTCACGGTATCGTTCGACGTCCGTGCGCCTCATGTATTCCAGAAGGCGTCGACGGCGGCCCACCATCTTGAGAAGGCCGCGGCGGCTGTGGTGATCCTTCTTGTGCGCGTCGAAATGCGACCGGAGGTCGTTGATACGCGCCGTGAGGATTGCAACCTGAACGGGAGCGCTCCCGACGTCTCCGTCGTGGAGCTGGTGCTTCTTGATAATTTCTTCTCGACTGATCGTCATTTGTTCTTTGCCTCCGCAGGAGTCTGCGCTACAAGGGAAGCTCGTTATGCTTCATATAATTTGTCACACGACATGTGAATAGCAATGTAAGCTAGCGGTAGAGTTGTATGGCAACAACGGCCCGACTCGCCAAGGTCCGC
>JAPYQK010000294.1 GCA_029941275.1 Longimicrobiales bacterium
TCTATGGCGTCGGCTCGATCGTCATCGGCGCCTCCGAGTTTTGGGTTCGTGACCGGTACACGTCTTCCACGTTCAACGGGTGCATCGACGAGGTCAGAATCTTCGACTACGGAAACACAACAGCAAGCGGGGGCATTCGGGCAAGTCAGGGAAATCACACAAGTCAGGGAGGTCCAGGCGTTAGGTAGGGCGCGCTCCTTGAGGGTTCGGGATATTCAGTTTTTCACAGCTCTAGCGAATACTGAAGCCCCAGGAACGTCTGCCTGTGATGCGGCGTGGCACCCAACCGCTCCAAGGCATCCCGGTGCTCACCGGTACCGTAGCCCATGTTGTGGTCCCATCCGTATCCGGGATACCGCATGGCTAGCTTGGCCATGAGGCGATCGCGGCAAACCTTCGCCACGATTGAGGCACACGCCACTGAATGTACGAGCAAGTCCCCGCCCACCACGGCTTCGTGTTCCCATCGAAGAGACTTCATCGGCAGGCCGTCGACCACGACGTGATCCGGCCTTTTTGGTAACCTGCCGAGAGCTCGATTCATGGCCCACGCGGTCGCCACCAGGATGTTGGCACGATCGATTTCCCGAACGGAGGCCGCGCCGAGTCTTACGCATTGGGCACACGCCAAGATCTGCTCAGAGAGCTCTTCCCGCTCCGCTGCGGTGAGCGCTTTGGAGTCGGTAGCACCGTCGATCTCCAAACCCTCCTGAAGCACGACGGCAGCAGCCACCACCGGTCCGGCGAGTGGGCCTCGGCCGACCTCATCCACCCCAGCCACCCCCAATAGACCGCGGCCCCAAAATCGCTTCTCGTACTCGAGAGGGTCTTGGAGCCGTTTCGTTGGGGGCTCGGCTAGCGGTTCAGCTAGCCCTTCCGTTCCCGCATCATCCGGCGAGGCGGCCGGTTCGCTCATCGTCCTTGGAGTGCGATCCCGTCGCTCGTGCGTCCTAGCTGGTCCGCTTTTCGCGAATGCGCGCAGCTTTACCGCGTAGCCCTCGCATGTAGTAGAGCTTCGCCCGACGTACACGCCCGCGACGCACGACCTCGACACCGGTGACCGTGGGCGCGTGGACGGGAAATACTCGCTCCACGCCGATCCCGCTAGAAATCTTCCGCACCGTGAACGTCGCGCCCATCCCCCCGCCCCGTCGTCCAATGCAAACACCCTCGAACGCCTGGATGCGCTCCTTGGCGCCCTCTCTGACGTTATAGAGGACCCGAACCGTATCACCGGGAGCGAAATCGAGAGAGTCTTCCCTCAACTCTTCCTTCTCGAGTTCTTGGATTAGATCAGACATGTCACGTCCTTATGGTTCGGGCGAGCATCCCGTTCGTCGGGAACGTATAAAATAGTCGACGTCCGGCGATCGGTGAAGAGGTGTTGGTGAGGTGTCGGTCCGGTCTTCGCTCGGGAAGGGTCACCGACCCTCTCGGTGCTCCGTTCGACGCCTCGCCTCAGCTTCCCTCCACTCCTCGATTTTTCGGTGATCGCCGGTTCGAAGCACCTCGGGAACGGTATATCCTCGATACTCGGCCGGGCGTGTGTAGGACGGCGCGCTGAGCGAGGCTGCATCGTAAAAAGAGTCCGTCGCCGCCGAGTCGTGATCGCCCATGGCACCGGGAAGCAGCCGCACAACGGCGTCGGCGACCGCGAGCGCCGCCGCCTCACCCCCGGACAGGACAAAACCGCCGAGCGAAATTTCTTCCGTGGCGAGGTGGTCCGCGACGCGTTGGTCGACGTCTTTGTAGTGCCCACAAAGCAGCGTGAGATCTGGCTGTACAGCGTACCGAACGGCATCGTCGTGGCTGAACGTCTTTCCACGCGCAGACAGAAGCACGACCGGACCCTCGGGGGTCAGGCTGTCGACCGCCTCGAAGAACGGCTCGGGCTTCATGACCATACCCGCGCCCCCCCCGTATGGAATGTCGTCCACCGTCCGATGCCGATCGCTCGTGAACTCTCGCAGATCCACCACTCGGTAGTGCACGAGGCCAGAGTCGGCCGCACGCCCGGGAATACTGGTGGCCAAGGGCACCCCGAAGAATTCCGGGAAGATCGTAACGATGTTGATGGTGATGGGATCGGCTCCGGTCATGTTAGACCTCCAGGAGCCCAGGAGGTGGATCGAGAACGATCCGGTTCTCCGACACATCAACCGACTGGATCATCTCCGCAATGTATGGAATCATGAAGTCCTTCTCCGGACCTCGTATTTCCAGAAGATCCGCGGGCTTCAGTTCATAGATCTCGATGACCTCGCCTAGGAGCTGGCCGTCCACGGTGACGACTTCCATGCCGAGAAGGTCGTGGTAAAAGGTCTCACCCTCTTCCAGTTCTTCGATCTGCTCCATGGCCCGCAAGACGTAGCTGCCCAGTAGATGGTCGCCGCTACGTCGGTCGTGAACCCCCTCGAACCGCACCAAGAACCCTCGACGATAGGCTCGACTCGCTTCGATGCTCACCGTACCTGGATCGGTCGGTAGCTCGCCCTTCGCGTCACCCAGATATAGAACCACCCCGGGAGCGAACGTGCTCTCGGGGTGGTCAGTCAGCGGCCAGACGAAGATCTCGCCCTTGGTGCCGTGGGCCTTGTTGAGGTGCCCCACGACCAAGTATTGAGGTGCTTCCGACTTAGCCATGATTGTGCTTGAGAGGAGTTACTCCGACTTCTCTTCCTCTTCCTCGGCCGGCTCTTCCTCGGCGGCTTCGGCCTCAGGCTCGGCCTCTTTCTCAGCAGCAGGCTCTTCCTCCGCCGCTTCGGCTTCAGGCTCGGCCTCTTCTTCAGCGGCGGGCTCTTCCTCAGCGGCTTCGGCTTCAGGCTCGGCCTCTTCTTCAGCAGCCGGCTCTTCTTCCGCAGCTTCCGCTTCGGGCT
>JAPYQK010000295.1 GCA_029941275.1 Longimicrobiales bacterium
GGACCCACGACGTGGGTCTACGCGGGGCGGATAGAATATGACTCAACAAGAGGGTGAGGCAGTTTTCGAAGAGACTTTCTCCGACGACGAGATCGCCGAGTTCTTGCAGCGCAATCCCGACTTTTTCGACCGGCACCCGAACCTTCTGATGGACCTGAGCGTCGCCCACGATCCGGGCGGCCCTGCAATATCGCTTGTCGAGCGTCAGGTCACGCTGCTCAGACAACGCAGTGGTGAGGTGGAGCGGCAGCTCAAGGATTTGGTCGCGGTTGCTAAACTCAACGACGCGCTCGTGGAGAGAATCCACTTACTGTCGATTCAGCTGATGGCGGCGACCGGCTGCGCGGAGCGCGTCGAGATGCTGGAGACCTGTCTCAGAGAGGAATTTCGAGCCGAACGCGCGGCCGTCGTACTGTTCGCGCCGCTGCGAGACGAGACGCCGACCGGAGGGGGGTTTCTAAAAATCGTGGATCGCGGCGACGCAGGGTTGAAGCCTTTCGCGAGTTTCTTAAAATCTGCTCGGCCCCGCTGCGGGCTGATCCGCGATCGTCAGAAGACCTTCGTCTTCGAAGAGAATGCTGGTGAGATCAGCTCAGCGGCTTTAGTCCCGTTAGGGCCGCGGGCCGAACACGGCTTCCTGGTAATCGGTAGTCGAGATCCGGACTATTTCAATCCCGGCAAGGGGATGGATTTTCTCTCGCGACTAGGCGAGTTGGTTGCCGTGGCGCTGGTCGGCCAGGGGAGCCCGGACGCGGACGCTGGGTCGCGAGAAAATGAACTCTAAGAAATTGCTCGAGGACTATTTGCGGCACCTTCGGGATGAACGGCGGCTCTCGCCGCACACGCTTAGTGCCTATCGACGCGACCTGAGATTATTCCTGGACTATTGCGACCGTGGCTCAATTGAATTGGCGGCGCTCGACTCCTACGCCGTGCGACAGTTCGCTGCCGAATGCCATCGACGGGGCTTGAGCCCGCGCAGCATCGCCAGACGGTTGTCGGCTGTGCGTCGGTTTCTCGGTTACCTCGTCCAGCACGACGCAATGAACTCTAATCCCGCCGTCGGCGTGCAGGCGCCGAAGCCCGCTCGACGTTTACCGGCGACGCTGGATACCGACCAGGTCGCCGGTCTTCTCGCGCTTGAGGGCGACGATACGTTCACAGTGCGAGACCGTGCGATGCTGGAGTTGCTCTACTCGTCGGGACTGCGTCTCTCCGAGCTGGTTGGGCTGGATCTCATCGATCTCGATCTTCCCGACCAAACGGTGCGGGTTACCGGTAAGGGCAACAGGACGCGGGTCGTACCGGTAGGGCGGATGGCCATCACCGCGCTAAAGTCGTGGATCGAACAGCGCGTGGCAATGGCGGAAGTCAATGAACAGGCGTTGTTCGTTTCCCAACGCGGCACGCGTCTGGCGGCTCGTACCGTCCAGGCGCGACTGAAGTTATGGGCCAAACGTCAGGGAGCGGGGCTCGCGATCCATCCGCATATGCTAAGGCACTCGTTCGCGACCCATATGCTCGAATCCAGCGGTAATCTGCGGGCGGTTCAGGAGATGCTGGGCCACGCGAGTATCTCCACTACTCAGATCTATACTCACATTGATTTTCAGCACCTTGCCCAGATATATGATGAAGCCCATCCTCGGGCGAGGCGCCGGGACGACTGAGCCCAATACGGGCCGGTCACCGGCCGAGATCAGAAATGGAACAATTCCACGGCACAACTATTGTCTGCGTACGCCGCGACGGTCACGTCGCACTCGGCGGTGACGGGCAGGTCACGCTCGGCGACAAGGTCATGAAAGGCAACGCGCGAAAGGTTCGCCATCTGCACGACGGCAGGGTTTTAGCCGGATTTGCGGGCGGAACCGCCGATGCGTTTACGTTGTTCGAGTACTTCGAAAAGAAACTTGACCAGTACGGGAATCTCACCCGTGCGGCGATCGAGCTCGCCAAGGACTGGCGGACCGACCGGATGCTGAGACGATTGGAGGCATTGCTTTGCGTCGCGGACACGGAGCAGTCGCTATTGATCTCCGGTACCGGGGACGTGATCGAGCCCGAGCACAATCTACTCGCGATCGGTTCCGGCGGCGCCTACGCGCAGGCGGCAGCGCAGGCCCTACTCGACAATACCGATCTGGACGCGCGTACGATCGTCGAGAAAGCACTCACGATCGCCGGCGACATCTGTATCTACACCAACAGCCAGATCACGATCGAAGAACTCGGCGTCTGATATGTCGATGACTCCCAGAGAGATCGTCCAGGAACTGGACAAACACATCGTCGGCCAGGAGGCCGCGAAACGTGCGGTCGCGATCGCGTTGCGGAATCGTTGGCGCCGCGCACAGGTTGGTGAGCCGCTCGGCAGCGAGATCACACCGAAGAATATTCTAATGATCGGGCCCACCGGAGTGGGTAAGACGGAGATTGCCCGGCGTCTCGCTCGCCTTGCCAAAGCGCCTTTCATTAAAGTCGAGGCGACCAAGTTTACCGAGATCGGTTATGTGGGCCGGGAGGTCGACTCGATCGTCCGCGATCTAGCGGACATGGCCGTCAAAATGGTACGTGAGGAGGAACTCGCCAAGGTCAGCCATCGTGCGACCGATGCTGCCGAAGACCGATTGTTGGACGTGTTACTGCCGGGATCGCAGGACGACGGTGACGGTGGTGAGACTCGACAACGGTTTCGAAAGATGCTCCGGGAAGGAGAACTGGATAACCGTGACGTTGAGATTGAAGTTGAGGCACCCATGGTTGGCGTGGAAATCATGGCTCCTCCGGGCATGGAAGAAATGACCAACCAGTTGCAGAGCATGTTTCAGAATGTCTCGAGTGGGCGACGTAAAGAGCGCAAGCTCAAGGT
>JAPYQK010000296.1 GCA_029941275.1 Longimicrobiales bacterium
TAGGGGCTAAATATGTTCCAATGTATATATAAAATAATATTACTGTCAGGAGCGCCCTAGCGCCTTTAACAGCGATATTTTCTAGCTATGAAAAAGGGGTTTTAGAATTTGTTTCATGGAGTTCATTTCGGTAGGTTATGAGCTCACAAAATACCTCATTAATCGGTTTGTTTTACAAGAATGAGGGGAAGATTTTGGAGGGTGCCTGACTGGCAAGAATCAGTGGGGGTTACTCACAGGGGATGATGGGGTTGTGAGAATGACTTCTGGGTCCCGAGGGAAAGAAAACCCTCCAGCTTAACTAGTGAGAAATATTAGGATATGATTCTTAAGCACCCCAAAAGGTAATATTAATGTTTCAAACCAGCTTCTGTTTGCCGATAGGAAGGTGGCGAATGCGCTTTCCCGTGGCAGCAAATATTGCATTTGTAATCGAAGGTGCTACTGGGAAAACTCCCATATCAACACCCTTTGCATCTGCATCACTTTCAATAAGATTTATCTCTATTTCTGGAATATCTTTCATTTTAGCTATTTTATAGTCATCAAAATTGCTTTGTGAAACTTTCCCTTTTTCAAAAATTATATTTTCTTTTAAAGCAGAGGAAATACCCATAACTATACCACCTTCAATTTGAGATTTAACAATTGAAGGATTCACATAATTTCCCAAATCAATTATACAATCTATCTTCAATATTTTTAATTTACCCTTAGGGCTTACAGATACAGTAGCAACTTGAGCTGTTACAGCATCTAATTCATGAAATAAAGCTATTCCTTTTCCATGGCCTGGTGGAAGAGGTTTGGACCAATTCGATTGTTTAGCTAAAAGATCAAGAATCTTCAATATTCTGGGATTATCACCTATCAATTTCTTTCTGTATTCCAATGGTTCTTGTTTTGCAAAATGTGCTACTTCATCTATTGCACTTTCTATATAAAATGCATTACCTATAAATACTGATCTCCAAGCTCCTATTGGAACACCAGAATCAACATTTGTATAATCAAAACTTACATTGTCAATATTATAAGGACTTTTTTGAAGTCCTATCATACCTGGAATAAATGAATCATTAGGAGTAAATAAGTAATTAAAAGGATTGAAATTTAGAGCATCTAATATTTTATAATTTTGCGCCATAAAATCAGGTTTAACTACTTGATTATCCCATTGCTTAGGTAAACCTTTAGCATCTAATTTTATTTGGTAACGAGCTTTACTTCCTGAATGATAATGATCATGTTGAATATCTTCTTCCCGACTCCACAGAACTTGTACAGGCTTATTCATCTCTTTTGAAATCATAACAGCATGAACTACTTCATCAACTTCAATTCTCCTTCCAAATCCTCCACCTACATATGGAGTATGAATAGTGATATTTTCCTCTGATAAACCCGTTATTTCTAAAATTTTATCAAAACAAATACTTTGAGATTGTGTAGGCACCCAAATTTCACAAGAATTTGAAGTTACATTTGCAGTACAATTTGTAGATTCTATTGCAGCATGACTTAAAAATGGCATTGAATATTCAAGGTCCAACATCATATTATCTTTAGAAAATTCTTTAATGGAGTTTAAAGCTTCATTAAAATTTTTGTCAATTGTCTTTGATGATAAGCTTTCATTAATTCCCCCTCCAAAAATAGGGTTTAAAGCTTTCAATCCTTTCATTGCATGCCAAGTTGTATCGGCAACAATTGCTATTCCATTTGGAATAGCAATCACTGCTTCTACACCAGGAGATTTGAGTGCGGATTTTTTATCAAATGATTTTAAATCCCCTCCAAATACAGGAGATTGTGCAACCTGAGCATACATCATTCCAGGTAATTTAATATCACCAGCAAATAAAGCTTTGCCATTAACTTTCTGAGGAACATCAACACGAAAAATAGATTTGCCTACAAGTTTATATTCTGAACTGTTTTTTAATGTTGGACTATTAGGAAAAGAAAGTTTAGATGCATTTTTAGCAATTTGACCGAAACGAACTGAGTTCTTACTAGGTTTGTGGATGACAAAACTGTTTAAAGCTATACACTCTTTTTTGGGAACACGCATTTGTTCTGCTCCAGCTTCAATAAGCATCTCTTTAATACCAGCTCCTATTTCTGATAACTTTTGTTTCCAGGCGCTTACACCATTTGACCCTCCTGTGGACTGAACAAACATATTTTTTTTATAATCAGGATGGTAAGAACCTGTAGTTACTGATACTTTTTTCCAATCAGCTTCCATTTCTTCACATATAATCATCGCATGAGCAGTATGAATACCCTGCCCTAACTCTGAATTTGGACTTATTATCTGAATCTGATCATTATTTTTGATTCTTACAAAAAGTCCTAAATCTCCATCTTTTTCATTTGATGAACTGAATGAATTTGGGGAACTGAAAGAGCATCCGACAAGTAAACCTCCACCTGCGACAGTCGTAACTTTAAGAAATGTACGTCTGTTCATGTTTGTATTTTTCATGATACCTCCTTCATCAATTCTGATGCGCGATGAATAGCCTTGCGCACCCGTGTATAGGTGCCGCATCGGCATAGGTTGAGCATGCCCCTGTCTATGTCCTTGTCAGTTGGATTTGGCTTGCGTTCAAGTAATGAAACCGCTGCCATGATTTGTCCGGACTGGCAGTAGCCGCATTGCGGGACCTGTTCAGCTACCCATGCCTTTTGCACTGGATGGCTGCTATCGGGAGAAAGTCCTTCGATGGTGGTAATGTCCTTGTCACCGACCTCTCCTACGGTTATGCCGCAGGAGCGCACAGGGCGCTTTGCGATCAATACCGTACATGCTCCACACTGCTGGATACCGCATCCGTACTTGGTGCCAGTTAGGTTAACCGTGTCC
>JAPYQK010000297.1 GCA_029941275.1 Longimicrobiales bacterium
CGTGTGCCCCGGCGAATGAGATAGTACGCCAGCAGAATGACGGGAATGTTCGCGATGAACACTGACCGCCACCCGAACAGGGACGTCAACTCCCCGCCGACCAGAGGACCGATACCGGCCGCCGTGCCCATCACCGATCCGAAATACCCGAACGTGCGGGCTCGTCTTTCGGGGGGCACGAGATTGCGCAACAATGCCATCGTGGCGGGCACGGCCATGGCCCCGCCGACGGCCATCGAGATACGGGCAAAAGCCAAGCTGGGCAGCGTCGCCAAGACGAATCCGACGATCGACCCAGCCCCATAAATGCTCATCCCGATGATGAGCGCGCGGCTATGACCGATCCGATCCCCGAGCTTTCCTCCCGGACTCATGGTGGCAATTCCGACGATCAAGTAACTGGAGACCAGCCACTGCGTGAGTGCCCCGCTTCCCACGCCTAGTTCGGAGCCGATCGACGGAAGCGCCACCGCAATCATCGTGGACCCGAGCGGGGACAAGGATGCGGCGAGAAACATTCCGCAGTAGAAAGCCAGGGAGACGCGCGGTGGAGACAATTCGGGCGTCTTCGAGGTGGGTTCGAGAGCCATCTACTACCGCAGTCGCACCGTCACGCTCGCCGTCCCACCCTTCAACGCCGCGTAGGTCACCGTCATCTCGCCGCTTCCACGCACGAGGTACTCGATGGTCTTGGTGGTCCGCCCGGGGTGCCCGCTCCGTACCATGATCCTGTCCAATTCCCGTTGATCGATCAGCTGCGTGGGGCCCGGACGATTCTTGTCCACCACCCACCCGACAGCGATGATCTCGACGTTACCGTCGACCGTGATCAAGTCGGGCCGGACTACCTTGTTCTGGCGAGCGCGCACCGTAATCGTGGGAATCAAGCTCTCGTTAGTGATGTCCACTCGTACCCTGTGCACTGATCCGTCCAGACTCTCGACCGAAGTCGCTCCCATGGACATCAGCGGCATCATGTCCGCGTGATACAGTGTGAACGACATGTTTCGGTGGAAGAGCTCCATGCTCATGAAACGCGGATTGACCCGGCTGCTGAGCTTCTTGAAGCCCCCCAGCTCGACCGGCCCGAACTGGGGATGGTCGAAAGGCGCCCAATCCACGAACTCGTCACCGAATTCCAAGAAGTCGTCGAAGAAGTAGCGCGAGCGCTGGCCGCTAATGGGCTGCCGTACATCCTGTTGCTGGTCCTGAAGAAGCGGGCTGTTGAAGTACTGTCCACCGTTCCAGAGTTCGTTCCCGTAACTGATGATTCCTAAACCGTCGTTGGTCCAGTCAATCGAGCTCCCATGCGAGGTGTACAAGCCTCGCCAGATCACGATGTAGTTGTAGTACGGAAGCATACGCTCACCGAATTCGCCTATCTCGTCGTATACGCGGACATCCGCGGCTGGGTAGGCGCCGCCCCAAGCTGACCCGGGGCCTCGTAGGATCATCCCTCCAGAATTATGGAAGCTCTGGAAGCCCGCGATGTTCGGGTGGGCCATCATGAAGTCGTTGATCGCCCGCGGTTCCGGCAACTCGAACGGATAGTTCATGGAACCACCCTGGATGTAGTTGGGCTGCCAATCCGCGGGGTAGTTCCGGTTGGGGTCGTACCCTCCGATCGGATCCTCATTGACGCGCCCGTCTCCATCGTCGTCGATCCCCTCGGATCCGAGAATGACCCAATCGCCTGTTTCATCCGGGGGCACCTGCTCCATGATGCGCGCATCCAGTGCGCTGACGCGATGTGTGCCTTCGCCGGGCGTGTACTTCCGGATCTGGTCGATCAGACCGTTGCCGTTCAGATCGTTCGGACCGTCCTCGTCGAACGCACCGTCTCCATCCGAATCGACGGGAACGTGGCCGGTACGTCCTCCTGATCCGCTTCCGTCCAAGAAGTAGTCGCGGCCGTCCGGGTTCACGCTGGGGAGCAAATAGAAGGCCCGCTCGTCCACGAGCCTCGTGACGTCTTCAATCTTCCCGTAGTTCTCCATGAGGTACCAGATCGTGTAGAGGATCACCTCTCCACCTTGGATCTCGTTTCCGTGCACATTGGCCTCGATATACATCGCTGACTTGCTGTCGTCTGTTCCCGTGGCCGGATTGTTGATGGTCATGAGCCACATCTCGCGGCCCCCGTAGCTCATTCCGATCGACTGAAGGTCCAGGAAATCGGGCCAAGTACGCTCCATGAGCCGCATGCGCTCCCCCAGCTCGTCATGGTCGAGCCAGCGGTCCCACGTCAAGTCGAGCGTGTGCTCCGGGTCCGAGCCGCGCTGCTGCGCTGACGCGCTGGGTGCGACCACCGACATCATCAACACGAGCGTTCCTACCACGAAGCCGAGGACGGCGCGTCCGAAGATATTCGTCTTCATCGGTCTACCCATCGGTCCCCTCCAGCGTAACGGTTGCGGTATCGGTGCCACCCTTCTGAGATCGCACCCAAATTTCGATCGATTGACCATTGTTGCTCTGAATCACCCACGAAAACTTCGCCCGAGACCCCGAGCCCTCGAGTCGTTGCACGGTGCTCGATTTGGGGTCGCCCGTGAGAATCGATTGCGGATCGACCTGGATACGAACCGTGGTGGGTTGAACTGCACGGGAAACCACACCGTGCTGGAGGGAGGTCGGCAGATAGCCCGAATTCTCGATCTCAGCGGTCACAGTGAAAACACCACCACCGTGGTCTTCGACTTCCGTGTTCACGATGTTCACACGGGGAAGCATTCCCGCGAGCCGGACCACGAACTCGCCGTGTTTGCGACCCAACTCGGGAAGCTGCTCCGCCGGCGGGTTGGCCGTGACATATGGCCGGAAGCCACCGATCTCCACCGCTCCAAACTCGGGGTGTTCGTAAGGGGAC
>JAPYQK010000298.1 GCA_029941275.1 Longimicrobiales bacterium
CTGCTGCCGCGGCTGAAGAGAATGTGGACCCACCTTTCCCGTATCCGTGGAGGCGTGGGCCTGCGCGGACCTGGCGAGACGCAGCTGGAGTCCGACCGACGTTTGATTGGGCGCCGAATCACGGATCTTCGCAAGAAACTGAAAGGGGTAGCGCAGGACAGGGCTATCCAGCGGCAGTCGCGAGCGGGGAAATTTCGAGTGGCCCTCGTGGGATATACGAATGCAGGGAAATCTTCACTCCTCCGAGCACTCTCGGAGGCCGACCTCTTTGTCGAAGATCGTCTCTTCGCAACGATCGACTCGGCTACACGTGCGGTGGACCTCGGCGACGGTTTTGAATCCCTCGTTACCGACACGGTGGGGTTCATTCGGAAATTGCCTCATCACCTGGTCGCTTCATTCCGCTCGACGCTCGAAGAGGCCCGCGAAGCGGACGTGCTCGCCCACGTGGTCGACGCGTCGTACCCACGTTGGGAAGAGCAGAAAATCGTGGTCGAAGAGGTTCTCGAGGACCTCGACTTGGCGGATCGGCCTCAAGTTCTTGTCTTCAACAAGATCGATCGACTGACTCACGCTGAGGAGGAGGCTCTGAGTAGGCGTGTCCGCGCATTCGATGACACGCCCGCTGTGTTCTTGTCCTCTTTTCGACCGGAGTCTCTCGGGCCCATTAAGGCATTGTTCAAGGCCCGAATCCGAGGCGGGCTTCGCCATCTCTCCGTACGGGTCGGGGCGCATGACGGCGAAACGCTGGCGATGTTGTACCGGGAGGGAGAGGTGCTCGACCAGGCTCACGACGAAGATGCTCTAGAGTTGGAGATCCGTGTTTCACCACCCTTCGCGGGTCGCCTTCTTCAGCAAGAGAGTGTCGAGCTGGTTCGGGACCACGACGGGCCGTGACTACCTTTGGGACGAGCAAGTCTGGCCCCGCCGGCCTTCCAGTCGGAAAACTAATCGAGGTAGCAGGATGAGGTACTACGTTAATGTGGATCACGTGGCGACCGTCCGTGAGGCGAGACATACCGATGAGCCGGACCCGGTTCGGGCGGCGGTGCTGGTGGAACTCGCCGGAGCGCACGGCATCACCGTCCACCTTCGGGAGGACCGGAGGCACGTGAGCGAACGAGATGTCCGCCTCCTCATGGAGACGGTCCGTACGGGAGTGAACCTCGAACTTGCCGCCGCGACGGACGTTCTGGACATCGCATGTGATTTGAAACCGATGCAGGCGACGCTCGTTCCTGAAAGCCGCGAGGAGGTCACCACTGAAGGTGGGTTGTCGCTCGGTGACGGCGCGGTCAGGACAGCGACACGTGAAGCCGTGGAACGACTCTCTGCGGCCGGGATCCGGACCGCCCTTTTCGTCGATCCCGACGAGAAGACACTGGAGGTCTCTGCGGAGATCGGCGTGACCGCTGTTGAATTGCACACGGGGGAATATGCGAATGCCACCCAAGGTAGGGAGCGGGACGCACAGCTGACTCGGCTACGTGGTGCGGCCGAGACGGCTGCGGGCTTGGGTTTGGCCGTTCACGCGGGCCACGGTCTCACGTATGAAAATGTCATCCCGGTCGCAGCCATCGCCTTGATCGAAGAGCTGAACATCGGACATTCGGTCGTCTCCCGGGCTGTCCTTGTGGGCATGGAACGGGCCGTTCGCGAGATGGGCGCCCTCATCCACCAAGCGAGGAGCGGAGTCGCGCTCTTTTGAAAACGAGGCTGGGGTCCGCTCCGGGTGTCGAGGGCAGCGCCGAGTGATGACCAGCACCGAGTTCGTACAGGTGGAAGCCCCCGCCAAGGTCAATCTATTCCTGAGGCTTCTGGCAAAGGAAGTGTCTGGATATCACCAGATCGAGACGCTCTACGCGGCCGTCGACTTCTGTGATGAGGTCGTGCTTCATCGCACTCAACGTGGCGTTTCCATCGAGGTGGTCGGGCCCGCAGCGGGTCCCTCAGTCGGACCCGACGAAGAAAATTTTGCGTATCGGGCTGCCCTCTTACTGCTCGAGGCGGGCGGGTCGACGACGGGTGTACACATCCACCTCACAAAGAATATCCCCGTCGGTGCCGGGCTCGGTGGAGGGTCTTCCGACGCGGGGGCGACGCTCAGGGCTCTCAACAGCCTGCTCGGAGATCCGTTTTCAGAGAACGCCCTCGTCCAGATCGCGGGACCACTGGGGGCGGACGTGCCGTTTTTTGTGTCCGGCGCCGGGGCCGCCCTCGCCTGGGGTAGGGGAGAGCGTCTCTTGCCGATCCCCGGTGGGTTGAGCGTCCCGATTCTGCTTGCGTTGCCTCCGCTCCACATATCTACAGCCGAAGCGTATGGGTCCGTGACGGTGCAGGGCCGTGTTGTGCCGGCCATGATCGAGCTCGCGGATTTGTCCCGGCCGGATGCACTGGCGGCCCTGGCGATGAACGACTTCGAAGACAGCGTGTTCGAGCGCCACCCGGAACTCGGAGAACTCAGAGAGGAATTACTGGAATCGGGCGCATTCGCCGCGCGACTTTCGGGAAGTGGTGCGGCGCTGTTCGGCCTCTACCACGATCGGGCCACGGCGGATCGAGCCCGCAACTCGCTCTCAACGAAATGGGGGGACGTGCAGTTCTTGGTCACGGAGACGCTGGTTGTGCAGCCGACACCGGCGTCCTCTTCGGTGAAGGCGTAGCCTGGTGGGTTGAACGGATGGAAGCCCTCGGGTAGGATTGTGACTACCCGCTCGAGAAGGCGGCCGTTGAAGTACGGCGGCTCGCACACAGGCGGTCAGACTGACAATTCCTATGGCCCGTCGTCTAATGGCAGGACACCGGTCTTTGGCACCGGCGGTGATGGTTCGAATCCATCCGGGCCAATT
>JAPYQK010000299.1 GCA_029941275.1 Longimicrobiales bacterium
TTGTGATCCTGATAAACAACCCAGACGCGCTGGCACGGGAGATCCGTGTGATCCAGAACTTCTTCGAGGAACTGAAGCGCCTGGTGCCGAATTGAAGGCTCAGACGCCGTTTCACTGGCGTTCGAGTGTTAGGACTCTTCTTCGTCTTTTCCCATCCAAATCTTAGCTCCCGCCACCAATACTCCTGCGATTACCTGGCCACCTATATTTTCGAACGTCCACTGCTCGTACGGCCCCACGATGAAACGTCGAGTCGATACGAACATAAAAACCGCCGTCGTAACTGATACGACAGCAACTGTGGTCGCAACATGGCTGAGGCTTGCCATGTACTTGGGAGTGATCTTCTTAAAGATCCATCCTAGCAACGTAGCGCCCCAAAAATTGGCCAACCCAAAAACAAGTACAGTCCCAAGTAAAAGGCCCATCTCAGGATCCTCCATGAAGTCCGGTGATTTCGTGGCGGTCATTGTGCGTCGGCGGTGTCGAGGGGGCAAGCGGAGCAAAACTGCGGTGGTCACGGCGAGAGCACTTCGTCTGCTGAAATCGGCACACTGGAGGCACTCAAAGCAAACGTGGTCCTCTTCGGCTACATGCTCGATCTGATTCTCGACGGTCTGGGGCGGGACCTCTTCGAGCAGGCCGCTCAGCTCGAGCGCAGGCCGCGCGCGCCGACCGGACTGACGCCCGACCCTCGCTTCCACTACCTTCTCACAGCGGGATTCTGCGTCGAACCTTCGGTTCCGCGGGTAATTCCTCGCTTTAGAATCTGCGCCAGCTTATCGACCTGGATAATCCAGCCCGCCTGCTGAGCGCCTTCACATTGGAAAATTCTTGGCTTTTTCTGCACTCAAGTTGCACCCGACCCTACTTAGGGGCGTCGACAAACTGGGCTTCCAGCGCCCGTCCCCGATTCAATCGGAAGCGATTCCCCCTGCCCTCGAAGGCCGGGATCTCCTTGCCTGCGCCGCCACGGGCAGCGGGAAAACGGCAGCGTTCCTTTTGCCCATTCTTCACCAATTGGTGGACCAGCCGCGTGGCACGACCCGCGCTTTGGTCCTGGCCCCCACTCGAGAGCTCGCCTGCCAGATTCGGGACGACCTCAATGCGTTGGCCCAGTTCACCGGGCTCAAGTCGACTGTCGTGCACGGTGGCGTAGGCATGGGCCCGCAGCAGACCGCATTCAAGAGAGGTGTAGACGTCATCATCGCCACCCCGGGGCGGCTTCTGGATCACTTCCAGCACCACTACGCCGCTCTTCCCGGGTTGGAGTATCTGGTGCTGGACGAGGCGGACCGAATGCTGGACATGGGCTTCTTGCCCGACATCCGGCGTGTGCTCCGGCACGTGCCCAAGCCGAAGCAGATTTTCTTCTTCAGCGCCACCATGCCGCCGCCCATCGAGAAATTGACCAGGGAAATCCTCCAGGATCCGGCGAAGATCACCCTGCAGGTGAAGGCTGCTCCGGCCGAGGGCGTGTCCCATGCCGCATACCCAGTGCTCGCCAATCAGAGAGCCGCACTGCTCGTGGAGCTTTTGAAGCGGGGACAAATCGACGACGCGTTGGTCTTCACCCGCACCAAGCACAGGGCGGACCGCTTGGCCAGGCTTCTGAACCGCAACGGAATTGTCACGGAGCGGATCCACGGCAACCGCTCGCAGCCGCAGCGGACCAAAGCTTTGGCCGGCTTCAAGTCGGGAAAGTTCCGGGTTCTCGTGGCCACGGACATCGCTGCCCGCGGCATCGACGTTGAGGCTCTTGGGCACGTCGTGAACTTCGATGTACCAGCGGCTCCGGAGGACTACATCCACCGAGTGGGACGCACGGCTCGGGCCGACGCCACGGGTGAGGCGCTCACCCTGGTCATGCCGGAGAGCGAGTCCGACCTGGGGGGTATCGAGCGGGCCCTGGGGTTGACGATTCCGAGGATTCGTTTGGAGGATTTCGCCTACGGTGTTGCCCCCAGTGCTTCCCACAACGGGAACGCCAAGAGTACGGCCTCACCGTCCAGGAACGCGAAGAGGACTGCCCCGAGGTCCGGGCATTCGAAGAGCACCGACTCGAGGTCGGGGAAGGCCAAGTGGTCGACCGCAAAGCCTGGGAACGGAAAGCGAGCGGGCACGAAATCTGCTGACGGAAAAGCCGAGGGCAAGAATCGCCCCCGACGCCGGCGGTTTGGAACGCGCCGGACGTAGTCGTCCGTCCGGTGGGCGCCAATTGCCTGCGCCCACCGCCCCGCACTCGGATGTTGCGCGCAGTCTGATCACGGAGTGCGCCAATGTCCGATGCCATCGACTACGCCCACCGCCACAACGTGATCCACCGCGACATCAAACCCGCCAACATCCTGATGCACGAGGGACGGCCGCTGATCGCGGATTTCGGAATCGCATTGGCGGTGGGCGCGGCTGGAGGAGGCCGTCTGACGGAGACCGGGCTCAGCCTGGGAACCCCCTTCTACATGAGCCCCGAGCAAGCGACGGGTGAGCAGTTCGTTGGAGCGGCCACCGATACGTACGCCCTGGGAGCGGTACTCTACGAAATGCTGATCGGCGACCCTCCTTATATGGGGAGTACCGCACAGGCGGTGCTGGGCCAGATCATCGCGGGTGAGGGCGTGTCGGCCCTGAAAAAGCGTGGATCGGTTCCGGCCAACGTGGATGCCTAACGGCCTTTGCCCGGTCCCATAGCAACGTATCACCGGCCCACGCATCGGTGCATGGCTGCGAATACCAATCCGATAGCGTAGTTTCCACGGACTACTCGGTGAGGGAGTGGAGAACATGCTGA
>JAPYQK010000300.1 GCA_029941275.1 Longimicrobiales bacterium
ACGCCGGACGTGCCCGCCGACGTTGAAGAGTGGATGCGCACCGCATGGGGCATGGAGCCGGAGGTGCTTGGCGCTACCGACACGCACTTTCTGTCGTCGTTGAGCGCGAGCGAACAGCAGGGCGCGTTTCTGTTCAAGCAGCGCTGCAACACCTGTCACTATTCGACGTTGTCGACGACCAGAGGCGCGCGGGGGGGACTCGTCAGCGAAGCATCCTACGGGCCGACGCTCTCCAAGCGGAATGTCGAAGGGGAGGACCGCGAACGCGCGGTGCGACGGCTCATCTCCGAAGGTTCGGCCACGATGCCCGCGTTCAAATACGCCCTCCGGCCTGAGCAGATTGACTCGATCATGGGCTACCTCAAGCGAGTCGAGACGCTTCGCCCGCCGGTGGTAGACCGGCTGGTGGACCTATCGTCGCCAAACGTGGCCGAGGCCGTGCCCTTCGGCCAAACCGCCCAGACGCTGTGGGGGACCATCACCTCGACGTCCGGCGAGACACTCGAGGGCGTCACGGTGTCTGCCCGTTCCCTGGGAAGGAACGTCACCACGAGCGTGTTCACGGACAGCGACGGCGAGTATTACTTCCCGCCACTCGAGGCGGGACGGCCATACAAGGTATGGGCGCAGGCCCAAGCCTTCGAGGCGGGCCGCGCAGACGTCGCGCTGAGCCAGGCGGGGGCTCGACGGGATTTCACGCTCGCTCCCGAATCGGACTTCCACAATCAGCTCACGGGAAGCCAGTGGTATGCGGCGCTGCCGGATGGTACACGTGAGGACCGCCGAATGAAGGAGGTCTTTCGGGCGGCCTGCATGGGATGTCACCCTCAGAACTTCACGCTGATCAGTAGATTCGATGAGGCAGGCTGGCGGAACATCATCACCGTGATGAGTCGGATGCAGCCGTATCGGTACGGGAGTGCGGCCCAAGCGGCCAATCGCGAGCCGAACCCGATTATGGTGCA
This sequence comes from Longimicrobiales bacterium, assembly GCA_029941275.1. Taxonomy (GTDB): domain Bacteria; phylum Gemmatimonadota; class Gemmatimonadetes; order Longimicrobiales; family Gaopeijiaceae; genus UBA822. The sequence continues at coordinate 966 of JAPYQK010000300.1, forward strand.
GTTTGGGGACAAGTTGGCGGCGTGGCTGGCGAAGGTGCGCGGTCCGGGTCCGTCGCCGATGACGTTTACGCCCCGACGTCCCACCGGAGACTCCACCCTGATGATCGCCCGCGAATACGACACCCCTGAGCCCGGCTTCGGATTGCCGTTCTTCAACGATGGCAGCACCGATTGGGCGCTCGGCCCCGTCGATTTCATGGACGAGTCCAAGCACCACGCGATGAACGCGACGGTGGATCACGATGGGAACGTGTGGATGGCCGACATGTTCAACATCACCCGCACCGTCGCCAAATATGACTGGCGGACGGGGCACGCGACGAACTTCGTGGTGCCGGAGACACCAGACGGCCCCCCCGCGAATTCGCACGACATTATCGTGGACGACGATGGGGTCGTGTGGTTCGACATGAGCTCCATGGGCGCGCTTGGACGCATCGACCCACGCACGGCCACAGCCAACACCATTCGCCCTCCCGAGGGATCCCGAGTGGGGCCCTGGATTGGCGACGACGGACTCGGGGGTATTTGGACCGCGGGGGCTGCCAACGACGTGAAGGCGATGCGCTACGACACGAGAACGCGCGAATGGACTCTCTTTGAGAACCCGATCCCCAATGCCTCGAACTACGGGATGACTGGCGATGGCGATGGCAATGGCTGGTGGTCAACCGCGAATCCCCGGGATGGGTTGATGAAGGCGGACCTCGAAAGCGGCCAGGCCGCGTTCGTGCCGGTCCCCGAGGCTGTGAACGACAGGGCCGACTTGTTCACCGCGGAGGAGCTCGCGATCTTCGGAACTCGGCTGACGTTCTATGGCTATGGGAGGCCGGGTGCCGTGGCGGTTCGAAAGCCCGGTGCCGATCCGCAGGGCACGACGCTCTGGGGATGCTCGTGGTACGGCGGCGGCATGGTGAAGCTCGACACACGCTCGCACGTGACAACGATGTATCCCTTCCCACCCGAGCACGAGGACGGGAATTGCTACGAAACGTCGGTGGACCAGGACGGCATGGTGTGGTTGCCCTTTACGCACGGCGACTCGATTGCCAAGTTCGATCCAAACACTGAACGGTGGACGAGCTACTTCCTGCCAACCATCGGGACCAAGACACACGGGCTACAAGCGGTGACGGTGAATGGCCGCACTCAGATCGGGATGGGCTACCTCGGTGCCGGAAAGGTGGCAAAACTCGAGTTTCGCACGAGGGAGGAACGGCAGAGACTGAAGGCAGAAACGCGTCGGCCCTAGTCCCGATGCTCCAACATACCTCAACACGGAGGGAGAGCAATGAGCAAAGGTAACATCGCTGGGATCACTGTAGGAGTCGTGCTGGTGGCCGGAATACTAGGCTGGGTTTCCACAGCCCCGTACCTCTCCAATGAGGGGCTGGGCCGGACACCGGGCATCATCATTGGTGGCACTGTGACTGAGTCCCCGGGTGACTTTACGCCCCTCAATGACCTTCACCGGGGCCCCCTGATGATGAAGCAAGCCGGGTTTCCGCCCGTGGTCGTCTATCTGTCCTGGGTTGGTACTCCTGATGGCGTAATTACTGCCACTCGACCGGATGGCGGGTACTGGGCGCAACGCGTGCGGGACCGCGGAGGTGACGGCCTGTTGCGTATCGGCGATGCAACCTATGAAATGACGGCCATCGAAATCTTCGGTGAAGAGCGAGTCGCCATGATGAGGCAGTGGGCAGGAGGCAGGTCGATTGACGTGGCGCCCTACGAAGGAGCAGAACCGCTCCGCGACTGGGAGGTCTTTTTCTGGACTCCTAGATCCTGATTTAC
>JAPYQK010000301.1 GCA_029941275.1 Longimicrobiales bacterium
TCCTGGGCCCGCTCCGGTCCGAGCCGAATCCCGCTCCAGCGCTCCTCCTCCGGAGTCCGGGGTCTCACGAAGAGAACGAAGTCACCGTCGTTCCCATCAGCGCGAAGAACTGCCACCGCGCCGGGCTCAGTCACCCCCGTGAGGTAGAAGAGGTCGCGATCCGGCCGGGGGCGGCCCCCGGCGGAGTTCGCCCCAGAGCTCAACACGAGCGCAGAACCGCCTAGACCCGCCAACACACGTTTGCGCCGTTCGGCGAATGTGTCGGGCGAAAAGCCCAACGTCGGATCAGGACAGTCGGTCACACCTCGTCTCCACGATGGATTTCGCCCTGCGGTACGTCAGGCATGCGCCAGGGCACCACCGGCTGGCAATCGTTAGAAGTCGCCGTCGAGCACCGGGGGGGGTCGTTCGGCCAGCCAATGGCCGAACCAACTTCGGATCCGCTCCAGCCGATCCACCAGGAGCCACGGCTCTCCGGTGCGGGACAGGCCGTGAGAAGATCGGGGGTATCGCACCATTTCCACCGGGACGCCCAAGTTCTTTAGGGCCATGAACCACTGCTCGGCGTCACTGATCGGCGTTCTGTAGTCCTGCTCAGAATGGATGATGAGCGTGGGGGCCGTCACGTTCTCGACGTACGAGATGGGCGAGAGCCGCCGGTAGAGATCTCTGCGTTCCCAGGGCGCGCCGAAAAATTCGTATTCGGTCAATGCTTGGGCATCGGAGGATCCCCACCAACTCTCCCAGTTGGTGATGGACCGAGAAGTGACCGACGCCTGAAAACGGTCGGTGGTCGCCGTCAGCCAGTTGCTCATGAAGCCGCCGTAGCTTCCACCCGAAACACCAAGGCGGGTCGAATCCACTTCCGGATATCGGGCCAGGGCCGTCTCCACGCCGGTAAGGAAGTCCTCGCTGTCCTTGACGCCCCACTGTCCTCGCGTGGCGTACTTGAACTCGTGGCCATAGCCGCTCGACCCGCGAGGATTTGCATAGAGAACAAAAAAACCGGATGCCGACAACACGTGGAATGTGGGAAAGAAACTGTTGCCATACGCGCTGTGGGGCCCGCCGTGAATCTTGAGGATGAGCGGGTACCGCCGCCCCGGGGTGTACCCCACCGGCGGAATGACCCATCCCTCCACCTCCACGCTGTCGCCAACCATCCAGGTGAGGCGCTCGGGACGCTCCAAAGAAACGCGATCCAGCCAGCTCTCGTTGAACTCGGTGGCGCGTCGCTCGGCCGTCCCGTCGCCCCGGGCCACAAAAAGCTCCGTCGGAGAGACCGCGTCCGTCGCCGCGTAAGCCATGATATGACCTCGATCAGACAGCGAGATGCTCGTGAGCTGGCGCTCTCCCTCGGTCACTTGCACAACGGGGCCACCGGCAGCCGGGACCCGGAAGAGGTGGCGATTCCCACCCACCGTCGCGGAGAACATGATCCCCGTTCCATCGGCTGACCATTGGGGGGCACCAGGATCGAGGTCCCAATCCGCGGTGAGATTCACTGGCGCCGTGGCGAACTGACCATCGCCCGCGACGTCCACGACCATCAAGTCCTGCTCCGCTCCACGCTCTGCGGTGAACACGAACGCCATGCGCGTTCCGTCTGGCGAAGGCGAGGGCGCAGTCTCCGAGCCGGGTTCCGGCGTGAGGTCTAACACGGATCCGTCGGCCACGCGCACAGCCCAGATATCCTGCGTCAGCTCTTCGCTCGACTCATCGTCCTCCTGCTCGTCGCCCGAAAAATAAATGGTGCGCCCATCGGACGCCCAACGCACGTTGGACTTGTCGAATGGGAGTTCCGTGAGCCTTCTCGGAATACCTCCCTCGGCGGATACCAGATAGAGGTCGCGGGACTCGTCCGCTGAAAAGTGTGGACGCAGCGTCATCGTGCCGTCGGCTTTGTATTGTGTCGATGTTACGACACGTCCATCGAAGCGCTCCGGATCCAGCGTATACGAGAGCGCATCGGGGGCAATCCAACCGTCGCGCTCGCCAGACTCCGTCCCCTCGGCAAGCGCGAGGTAGGCGATCCACTCGCCGCCCGCCGACCACACGGGAGCACCCCGAACGCCCTCGATGTGGAACGCCTCTCCGCCGGGGCCCGAGACTCGGACGAACCACGTGACATTTTCCTCATCGCCACGCTGCGAGGTGAACGAAAGAAGCGCACCGTCCGGCGACCACCTCGGGCCGAACGAGTCCCGGGTGGGCGCAGTGAACCGGTAGGGGTCACCGGCGGGACGCCCATTCTCGAGCTCCTGCATCCAGATCTCACGTAAGCGCCGATTCTCGTCTTCGACGATGCGTGTCACAGTGAACGCGACGAGGTCGCCCTCAGGCGAGACGGCAACGTCACGGATGGTAACCAGATCATAGTAGTCGGTGGGCTGGAGTCCCCGTTGCTGCGCGGACGTGGGTGCAGCTACCAGCGCCAACAGCGCGATCGATGCACCCATCCATCCGAGTGTCCTCTCCGGTGTCCGTTTCACACTCGTCTCCGTGTCACTACGGTCTGCGCCCACCGCGCCGGAATGGATCGAGGCGGGATGCAAATCTATGGGGGATACCGACTTGTCTCAAGCGGGACGCCGATGCGCCCCGCTTTCCCAACGAACGGAAACTACAAGGTCGATGCCACCAGCTGATGAGCCGCAGCGCGAAGAAGTGCTCGGCGGGGTCCGGAGATACAGGCCGCGGCTTGCGTCCGAACCTCGCATCGACCGGTGTCCCTC
>JAPYQK010000302.1 GCA_029941275.1 Longimicrobiales bacterium
TCGACGACAAACGCCACGTAGGCGAACCGAGGGCCGATCCGCACATAGGTTCGGTGTGGATGAAGCGAGCCCGCTACCCCGGAACAACCCCCCGGGGCTCGATGTCCGCCAATGAGCAGCGGGTAGCCACGGTGCGACCTCCTTTGAGCCGTCGAGTCGTCGTGCAAGAAACCCCAATCTGCCCTACGTTGCCCAGTCCGTCACGGGCCCACCTCGCGCCTGATTTCTGAAGCCGACCACTTCACTGTTCACTGGGGAATCCGCCATGCGACAGATCCTCCTCTCCACTCTGGCCGCCACCGCACTCATTGGACTCGTTGCAGTCCCCTCGAGTGCCCAAGAAGAAACCCGCGTCGCCGGCCTCAGCCAGCCCGTGGAGATTCTGGTCGATCACTGGGGCATTCCCCACATCTACGCGGAAACCGAAGAAGACCTGTTCTTCGCCCAGGGGTATAACGCGGCCCGTGACCGGCTCTTCCAACTCGAGCTCTGGCGGCGCCAAGTCTCCGGGACTCTATCCGAACTTCTGGGCCCGCGAACCTTGGACAAGGACATCGGCGCCCGACTACTCAAGTACCGTGGGGACCTGGATCAGGAGTTGAACCACTACCACGAGCGCGGCACGGAAATCTTCGAGGCGTTCGTCCGCGGCGTGAATGCCTACGTCGCCGAGACGGAGAAGGACCCCTCACTCCTCCCCGAGGAGTTCCGCCTGTTGAACACCCAGCCCGGCAAGTGGACTACCGACGTCGTGGTGTCCCGCCTCAACGGGCTATATAGCAACGTCACCACGGAAGTCCGAAACGCCCAGCTGCTCCAGCACATGGACCGTCAGACCTTTAAGAGCATTTCGGACTTCAGGCCCCAAAACCCGGACCTGTCCGACAACGGAGTCGACCTTTCGCTGATCACGGACGACGTCGTGCGTCTTTATTTGGCGGCCCGCGCGCCGGTTCGGTTCCTTCGTTCGGATATCGTGGTCTCGGCACAGGCGACTGGCCCCGGCGATGAGTCCGCATCCTCCGCAGCAAGCCACGAGCGCGAGGAATACCCCTACGAGGACTGGATTCTGGCCGGCTACGGCAGCAACAACTGGGTCGTTAGTGGCAAGCGAACCCTGTCGGGTGCCCCGATGCTGGCAAACGATCCCCACCGGAACGTCTCGGTGCCTGCGCTCCGGTACGTGGTCCACTTGGTGGGACCGGGTTGGAACGCAATCGGCTCCGGTGAGCCGACGGTTCCCGGGGTGTCCATGGGCCACAACGAGCATGGCGCGTGGGGCCTCACGATCCACGGCCGCGACATGGAGGACCTGTACGTCTATGACATCAACCCAGAGAACCCGAACCAGTACCGGTACAAAGGCGAGTGGGAAGACATGCAGGTCGTCACCGAGGCCATTCCGGTCAGGGGGCAGAGCTCGGAGCAGGTGGATCTAAAGTTCACGAGGCACGGCCCGGTCCTCTACGAGGACGAGAGGAATGACAAAGCCTACGCGCTGAGGGCCGCATGGCTGAGGCCCGGCGCGTCTCCATACCTCGCCGACCTTCGCTACGGGCGAGCAACCAACTACGAGGAGTTCCGGGACGGGACCGCGTACCACTTGGGCCCCGCACACAACGTGGTGTGGGCCGATGTCCACGGAGACATCGGATGGCAGGTGACCGGCCTTGCGCCGCTTCGCCATTGGAGCGGTCTCTTGCCGGTCTCAGGTGACGGCCGCTTTGAATGGGATGGCACCTTGCCTATCAAGGAGCTTCCTCACGTGTTGAACCCCGAGGACGGCTTCTTCGCGAGTGCGAACGAGGACAACGTGCCCGCCGGCTACCCCTACACGTTCTCGTACAACTACTCGGAGCCCTTTCGTTCGGCCCGGATCCACGAGCTCTTGGGAGACAGCTGGCGCTATCTCACCGTGGCGGACCTTCACCAGATCCAGCAAGACCGGTATTCGATCCCTGCGCGGGTTTTGTTGCCCCTTCTCGAGGGGCTGGAGCTGGACGACCCAAGCCTCCGGCAAGCCGTGGCCGTCTTGGACGATTGGGACCTCCAGCTAGATGCCGAATCTGCCCCCGCTGCGATCTACATGGCGTGGGAAACCAACCTTCGACAGCACGCCGAGGACCTCTTCGTGCCGGCGGGCGCCCGAGACATGGTCACCGTCCCCACCGTGCGAGTGCTCGACTGGTACACGTCACCCGATGGTCACTTCGGTGACGATCCGATCGGAGGGCGGGACGGCGTCCTGATTCAAAGCCTGGCGGAAGCGGTCCAGCAGCTCACCGAGAAGTTCGGTCCCGACATGAACGAGTGGGCCTACGGGCACGTCAAGAACAAACACCTTTGGATCAGGCACGCGCTAAGCGAAGTCGTGTCCGAGGGGATCCGAGCCCGGCTGGACGTGGGGCCGGCCCCACGAGGGGGTTCGGGCTACACCGTAGATCCGGCAGGATACGGCGCGAACCAAACCAGCGGACCATCGTACCGGATTATCGCGGACGCATCGAACTGGGATAATTCGGTCGCCACGGTGAATCTACCGGGCCAATCGGGAGACCCCGACAGCCCCCACTACCGGGACCTGTTCGATGAGTACGTGTCCGGGAAGCACACGCCCCTCTTCTTCTCGCGGGAGAAAGTGGAGTCCGTGACCGAACGGACGATCCGGCTGGTACCGCAGCGCTAGCTAGCCTTGGCCGGCAACCTCGCGGATGCCTT
>JAPYQK010000303.1 GCA_029941275.1 Longimicrobiales bacterium
CTTTGGATTCGATGTCTGGCGTGGAGTTACGAAGGCGATTGCGATCCGCGCTCGGACGGTCAGCTTAGGCTCCAAGAGCCCTGAAGGTCTATAAGGCCGACGCTGTGTCTCGGCGAAATTCGGCCAGGCGCGCACCAATCCGGTCCTCCACTCGTTTTGCCGCGCCAGTGGATCGGAGTTCATTCGAAAGAATGCTGAACAGGAGTACTTCGCCGTCCCGCGTGGTGACGAGTCCAGTGAGGGCTGAGACACCATCGATGGTTCCTGTCTTGGCTCGGAGGTTACGGGCCGCGCGGGTGCCGTACATCCTGCGGAGGGATCGTCCCGCTTCGGGCAGAGTCGAGACGAAAGCGTCCCAATGATCGGACGCGGCCACCTGGCGCAGGAATCCCACCATTGCGGCTGCACTCGTCCGGTTACTCTCCGACAAACCCGATCCGTCCACAACAACGATCTGATCGCTCTCGATCCCGGCTTCCCTCGTGGCAAACGACTGCACCGCACGGGCGCCTCCTTCGAACGACCCCTCTCCGGTCGCGACTTTGCCGATGGTCTTGATGATCGTCTCAGCGAAGAGATTGTGACTCTCATGGTTGAGCACGGTCAGGTACTCGAGCAGTCTCGGGGAGGTGTGGCGAGCGACGAGTCGCGGTTCATCTTGGTCGAGGAGTCGCGGGGCCCACGATTCGCGCCCCGTGATCCTGGATCTAGCTATTGTATGCACGGATCTTTCCGGGGAACGGACACCGATCCCTTCGGAAATCAGCACCTCTCGAAAAGCACGGGCTGCGAAGAGGGCTGGGTCCGGAACCGTTAAGCGGCGCCAGATATCGGGCCCTCCCTGACGGATCTCGCCGTCGACACGAATGCGCGCCGTAGGCTCTACTCGGTCCAACCAGAGGTTCGGGCGGGGACGGCCCGTGACCGTCTCGGCACTGTTGCTCACGTCCAACGGAAATCCGAAAGGAATCGTTTCGATCCGGGGTGGGAGGCCGGCGCGAGCCGATGGCAGGATCTGAAGCGTGACGATGTTCTCGTTGAAAGACAGTGCTGACGCCGACGCTGCAAACCACTCATTTAAATCCCTCGGGTCCCACTCAGGTCCGAGTTCGGGGCCGGAGAAGTACGTGGCGTCGCCGATCACCGCCCCCTCAATGCGGGTGATACCGGCTTCCGCGATCTGTTCGGCGAGAGCTTCGTATACGTCGGTGCGGTTTCTGTAAAAACGGTCGGAAATCCCTGGATCCCCGGTGCCGTACAGGATGACGTCTCCTCGCAAGACACCGTTCTCAACCGGTCCGTCTGCGTAGACGAACGTCTCATACGTGAAAGACGGCCCAAGAAAGTGGAGCGCAGCGGCCGTCGTCGCGATCTTCATGTTCGATGCCGGGGCCAGAAAGTGGTTCTCCGCATGCGCAAAGAGCGTGTCGCCGCCCTGGAGGGAGACCACGAGCACACCCCACTCGGCGCTCCGTAGCGAGGGTGTGTCCAGTAGGGCGGCAATATCCCGCCGTAAAGTTAGGATGTCTTGACCGATCGGCGGTCGTGCCGGGGCGGGGCGAATGGCCTCCACGGTTTCCACCGGTGATGGCGGAGGGGGGGGCGACTCGACATCCCATGCGGCCACGCTCCACACCGAGAGAACCAATAGCCCAACGAGCGTAAAGAAGTGCCACCTGGCGCGGAGCGCTGAGCCAATGGCGGCGGGTATCTGGTTCAGCGAGACGAGAATCACGCGGCACCGCCATATTGGGGCCAGAGACCTTCCAGCGGGTCCTGCTCGGGAAGCGGAACGACCACACCCGGGTTGAGGATTCCGGCCGGATCGAGCGTGTTCTTGGTCCTCTGGAACGCCCCCGTCAGCTTCGGGCCCCAGATCTGCTCGAGGAAGGGAGCCCGAAGCCGTCCGTCTCCGTGCTCTCCGGACAGCGTGCCCCCGAGATCGGCAACCAGGGCCACCGTCTCCTCGAGTATCGCGCGGGCCTTGTCCCGCCAGGAGGACCGGCGCACGTCGAGCAGAGGGTTCACGTGGACGTTGGCGTCACCGGCGTGGCCAAAGATCACTGCGTCCGTGTCAGCCGCTCGAAGGATCTCATCGAGACCGGAAAGGTAGAGGCCGAGAGCCTCCGGTGGCACGACCGAGTCCTCGATGATCTGCGTAGAAACGAGCCCAGTCTTAGCGGACTCCACGATCAACGGGCTCGCGGCGTGCCGCAGGCTCCACAGATCGTCGCGCTCTCCTTCCTCAACTCCAAGGGCCGTTTCTAGGCCAAGGTCCCGGGCCAGTTGGCGCAGTGACTCGGCCTTGGCCAAAACCTGATCCAGGTCGCCGTCGAGCTCTATCAGCAGAGCGGCCTCGGCATCCCCGGCGACCAGGGAGTGATGGGTCTGCAAGGCGATTTCAAGGAACCGGCGGCCGAAGAATTCACAAGCGGAGGCTTCGTTGTCCCGGGCCCACTGAAGGAGGATCGGTAGGTCGAGAAGATCCCGGATCATGATGAGGCCGAGGGCTTGGGCTTCGGGGAGGGGCGCTAGCATCACTGTGGCTGATGTCAGAACCGCGATCGTTCCCTCACTCCCCACAACGAGTTGAACGGGGTCCGCCTCTGGCAGGAATCGGTCGAGCGCATAGCCACTGGAATTTTTTCGGATCGCCGGCCAGTCAGTGGGTTCGCTCCCCAGCACGGCTAAAAGCTCGCCATGGAGCTTGGCG
>JAPYQK010000304.1 GCA_029941275.1 Longimicrobiales bacterium
TACCGATTTGGAGCGCCCTTTGGCTTCCCATACTTCAGAGGTCCCCAGGATGCGGCACTGCCTCTTCGTTTTAACAGCGATCTCTGTACTCCTCCCGCTAGGCGGCCACGCCCAGGCCAACGACATCCAAGTCACCGCACTGGACTACGCACGAGCCGAATCGTTACTCAGCCAGAACACGCGCCCGCTCGTCTTCGGCACGTCGGTCAGCCCCAACTGGATGGAGGGCGACCGCTTCTGGTACCGCAACCCGGTCCCCGGTGGTGCTGAATTCGTCTTGGTGGATCCCGCACGCGGGACCCGAGAGCGCGCATTCGATCACCAAGCGGTGGCGAACGCGCTGGAAGCCCAGTCGGGTCAGGATTTCTCAGCACTGAACTTGCCGTTCACCTCCATCGACTTCAGCGACGATGGACGGACATTCAGCTTCGACGCGGGAACCGTGCAAGTCACGTGCGCAGTGGATGGATCGTCCTGTGAGCTCGGGCCCCGCGGCGGGGACGTAAGCGGAGCAGTAGCCGCCCGCCTCCGTGTCGCCTCGCCGGACGGATCGCGAGCCGCGTTCATTCGGGACTACAACCTCTGGTCGGTCGATCTGACCTCAGGCGCCGAGATACAGCTCACGTCGGACGGCATCGAAGACTTTGGGTATGCCACGAACAACGCCGGGTGGACCAAGAGCGACCGACCCGTCCTAGTATGGTCCCCCGATTCGAAGCAGATCGCGACCTTCCAGCACGACGCGAGGGGCGTCGGCGAGATGTATCTCGTGTCGACCGAGGTCGGGCATCCCGAGCTGGAGACCTGGAAGTACCCGCTCCCTGAGGACTCGGTGATCTTCCGCATCTCGCGCGTGGTGATCGACGTGGAGAACGCCACGATGACCCGCCTGCAGATGGACCCCGATCAGCACCGTTCGACGATCTGTGATCACGTCTACTGCGGAGGAACCTGGGCAGACATCGACTGGAGCGAATCAGGATCACAACTGGCTTTCGTCTCCACCTCTCGGGACCACAAGGAGGCGTATCTCAGAGTAGCCGACCCCTCGACCGGGGCGGTGCGTGACGTGATGAACGAGGTCGTCGAGACCTTCTTCGAGTCCGGACACAGGGCGGTCAACTGGAGGTTGCTGGAGGAGTCGAACGAAGTGGTCTGGTTTTCGCGGCGCAGTAACTGGGGCCACCTCTACATGTACGACCTCGGAACGGGCGATTTGAAGCACCCGATCACTGGCGGCGATTGGAACGTCCTACAGGTGCGACACCTCGATCGCGAGGCGCGAAAGGCTTACTTCACGGGAGTGGGCCGCGAAGCGGGAGATCCGTACTTCCAGTACTTCTACAGCGTCAACATGGACGGATCGGAATTGACGCTGCTCACGCCCGACAGCGCCAATCACGTCGTTTCGATGTCGCCCTCGGGTCGCTACCTCATCGACACGTATTCCACGCCTGTCGTGCCGCAGGTGACGGTCGTGCGGGACCTGGACGGGCAGGTAGTCGCCCAGCTGGAGACCGCAGACATCTCGCGTCTCGAGGGCAACGACTGGCAACCTCCGATCCCGTTTACGGTGAAAGCACGGGACGGCGTGACTGATCTGTACGGGTTGATGTACCGGCCGTCCAACTTCGATCCAACAAAGAAGTACCCGGTCCTCAACTCGCTCTACCCCGGCCCGCAAAGTGGTAGTGTCGGCAGTAGGAGCTTCACCCCCGCGCGGGGAGACAAGCAGTCGATCGCCGAGTTGGGCTTCATCGTGGTCGAAGTCGACGCGATGGGAACCCCCATGCGCTCGAGGACTTTCCACGAGGCCTACTACGGGAACATGGGCGACAACGGATTGGCCGACCAAGTGACGATGATCGAGCAACTCGCGGAGCGCCACGAATGGATGGACATCGACCGTGTTGGCATCTGGGGCCACTCAGGGGGAGGCTTCGCGTCGACGGCGGGCATCCTGCGTTACCCCGACTTCTACGACGTGGCGGTCTCCCAGGCTGGAAACCACGACAATCGCAACTACGAAGACGACTGGGGCGAGAAATGGCAGGGCCTTTTGACAACGAACGCTGATGGCACGACGAGCTACGATAACCAAGCCAACCAGCTCCTCGTCGAGAACCTCAAGGGCAAGCTCCTCCTGGCGCACGGAACCATGGACTCGAACGTGCCCCCGTCCAGTACCATGATCGTGGTGGACGCGTTGATCGAGGCGAACAAAGATTTCGACTTGATCATGCTGCCCAACCGCCGTCACGGATTCGGAAACGAGCCCTACATGATGCGGCGCCGGTGGGATTACTTCGTGGAGCATTTGCTCGAGGTCGAACCCCCCGAGTACGAGATCGGGAGGCGTCCGATTTCCTGAACTCCGACGGGCTCTGGGGGGACGTTAGCCCGCCTTCTTGAACTCGAAGGGGCCGGCCAAAATATCGGCGAGATCGGCCCCTTGCAGGTAGGCCGTCCTCTTGCCTTCCGAGACCATCTCTGGCGCCCCACACAAGAACACTCTCCAGCCCTCCAAGTCAGAATGATCCTGAAAAGCCAGCGCGTCGCCCCGGCCCGTGTGGCACCCTATGACCCGCCTGATTCCGGAAATGCAAGGCACGTAGTTGAAGTTTTCGTACTGAACCTCCAACTCCTCGAATACATCCCGTAGGTAGAGACCCGGGGCCTGACGAGCACCGTGGTACAGATAAATCGGTCCGC
>JAPYQK010000305.1 GCA_029941275.1 Longimicrobiales bacterium
CATGGGGATTCCGATTACGATGGCCGCGGTCATCGCTATCTTTGCCTGATATTTCACCGTTGCGGAATAGACTGACGTCCAATAGTGGGGGGGCTCTCGCGGCGATCCTCCTCCTCCTCCTCCTCCCGCTCGAGAGCCTCGCACAATCGAACACCGATGGCGGGCCGGGGAGCACGCGGGTGATTCCGTCTTTGGTGGCCGGCACATTGTCCGGCGAGATCTCGATCGACGGGCGTCTGGACGAGGCGGCGTGGGCCTCCGCGCCCGTGGCGAGTGGGTTCATCCAGCGCGACCCAGTCGAGGGCGACCCGGCGGTCCACGATACCCAGGTGCGAGTCCTCATCGGGCCCGACGCGATCTACATCGGGGCCCGCATGCTCGACTCAGAACCCCACCTCATCGCGAACGAGATGACTCGGCGCGATCAACAGGGCCAATTCGATTACTTCACCGTCTCGCTAGACCCGAATCTTGATCGGCGCACCGGTTACTGGTTTGCGATCAACCCGGTCAATGTTCAGGGTGACGGCTACCTTTACGACGACCAAAGGCTCGACCTGGCCTGGGACGCCGTGTGGGAGACCGAAGTATCGACGGACGAAGGGGGCTGGACCGCCGAAATGCGCGTTCCCCTTTCTCAGATTCGGTATGAGGCCGCCGACTCCGCCCAGACATGGGGCATCAACTTTCAGCGGCTACGGCTGCTCGACAACGAAACCACGTATTTCTCCCTCGAGTCTCAGCTCCAAAGTGGGAGGCTCAGCCAGTTCGGAGTGCTGGAAGGTGTCGTGTTGGGCGCCGCCTCCAGGCGACTGGAGGTCCGGCCGTATGCCTTGAGTAGCGCTCGCCGGGCCCCCTCGAACGCTGGCGATCCTTTTTTCGATGGCTCCGAGATCCAAGGTCGGGCTGGCATGGAACTCAGCTATGGTCTTGGCGCTGCATTTACGCTGAATGCCACGATCAGCCCGGACTTCGGACAGGTAGAGGCCGATCCCGCGGTCATCAACTTGGGTGCTTTCGAGACCTTCCTCGACGAACGCCGGCCGTTCTTTGTGGAGGACGCTCAGGTCTTCGACTTCTCCCTGTCAGGGGGCCGGAACAAGCTCTTCCACAGCCGACGTGTGGGACGGGCGCCGCAGGGGAGAGCACCGAGTGGGGCTGCCTATTCCGACCTACCCGATGCCGCCACGATTCTCGGAGCGGCCAAGATCTCGGGCCGGACCTCAGGAGGCCTTTCGGTCGGGGCCATGGCAGCGCTCACCGGCCGAGAGACCGGGCAGGCATTTTTCGACTCGGACGGACGGACGGAGAGTTTCGTCGCTGAGCCGAGAACCACGTATGGCGTGGTCCGCCTGCAGCAGGACTTGAATGGCGGTGACTCACAGTTCGGCGGTATTGCCACGGTACTGAATCGTGACCTTCCTTCCGACGGGTCCTTCGGTGCGCTGACGTCCAGGGCTTTCAACGGCGGCATCGACTTCGAGCACCAGTGGGGAAATCGCGAGTGGTCTCTCAACGGGTTCTTCGCGGGGAGCCACATCGAGGGTGACCTGACGGCTCTCCTCCGGATCCAGCAGTCGAGTAACCACTACTTTCAGCGTCCCAACGCCACCCGGGTGTCGGTGGACTCGACCATGACGTCGATGTCGGGTGCTGAATGGCGACTGCAACTCGACCGGCAGAGCGGCGAGCATTGGACTGGCGGCATATGGGCAGCCCAGGTGACCCACGGATTCGAGATCAACGATCTGGGCTCCTCAAGAAACGCCGCGCGTCTCGACGGCGGCATGAGGATCGGATACCGGGAGACCACACCCGGGGACAAGCTCCGCAGCTACGACATCACGTTCATGTCGATTCACAACTGGCTTCACGAAGCGCTGGACGACGTGTGGTCACCCGCCTCCTGGGGCCGGACCCACGTGAACGGCTTCGCCAACCTGCAAGGGGGTGTCGAGCTTCTCAACTACTGGAGGTTGAACGGTAGCCTCCGGTACAGCCCCGACAAGGTGGACCGTAACGCGACTCGCGGAGGGCCATTGATCAGGGATCCCGCGACTCTTGGCGGGGGCCTCAGCGTGCAGACGGACCGGCGAGTTGCGGTGAGCGTTCGAGGGGACGTCAATCTGTCGAGGGGCCGCGAGGGCACGGGCGACGAATTCAGCACCGGCCTTCAGTTCGCCGTCCGACCCTCCGCACGGGTGCAACTGACGTTCGGACCGGAGTTCTCGAGCCGAACGGACGGGCAACAATACGTTGGGAGGACCAGCGTGCTTTCGTACGCGCCGACGTTCGGGCAACGATACCTCTTTGCGGATCTGGACCAAAAATTCCTCTCCATGGTGACCCGCCTCAACCTCACGTTTACGCCTGATCTGTCGCTGCAGCTTTACGCCCAACCGCTCCTCTCCTCGGTCGATTACCTGAGCTACAAACAGCTCGAGGCGCCCGAGACGTTCGACTTCGACGTTTTCGATGAGGGCACCTACGCCGAGCTCGCAGGGCAGGCCCTGTGCCAGGGTGGACGAATCTGTCAGAACGGGGACCAGCAGTTCATCGACTTCGACGCCGACGGCGCCGCCGACTACAGCTTCAGCGACCGCGACTTCAATCAGCGGTCCTTGGTCGGAAACGTGGTGCTGAGGTGGGAATACCGTCCCGGCTCGACGATCTTCGTTGTTTGGCAGCACGAGCAGTTCGAGCG
>JAPYQK010000306.1 GCA_029941275.1 Longimicrobiales bacterium
GTGGTATGCCGGACGGAACGAGCACCGACATCTTCGGGGCCGCCTTCCCGGATCGTTTCTTCGACGTGGGCATCGCCGAGGGCCACGCGGTCACGGCCGCCGCGGGGATGGCTGCCGTGGGTGGAGTTCGGCCCGTCGTCTGCATCTACTCTACGTTCCTCCAAAGGGGCTTCGACGGGATCGTGCACGATGTCGCGCTCCAGGACTTACCCGTCGTCTTTTGTATGGATAGAGCCGGTCTTGCGGGCCCCGATGGCCCCACGCACCACGGTTCCTTCGACATTCCGTACATGTTGCTCGTTCCGGGCATGACCGTGACCGCCCCGAAGGACGGCGCCGAGATGTTGGCGCTCGTGCGTCTGGGCGTTCAGCACGAAGACGGCCCGTTTTCCGTGCGTTGGCCGAGGGACGCGGTGCCGGAGACGGTGCCGCACGTGAGTGAGATCCCGGACGTCGAATACGGTACGTGGGACATCCTTCGACGGGGCACCGACGTCGTGTTCCTGGCGACCGGCACGATGGTGGGCGCTGCTTCGGAAGCTGCGGATGTGCTTGCTGCCCAGGGCATCCAAAGCGAGGTCGTGAACTGCCGCTTTCTCAAGCCGCACGATCAAGACGTCCTCAGGGATGTTGCTGAGCGGCATCGGCGCGTGATCACGCTCGAGGAGGGCGCGGTGGTCAACGGATTCGGCGCCTACATGAGTCGGGAGATCTCTGCTCTCGGGCTGGAGCACAAGATCGAGGTCCGGTATCTCGGGCTTCCGGATCGATTCGTCGAGCACGGCGGCCGTGAAGAGCTCCTGCACGATCTCGGGCTCGACACCGAGGGTATCGTCACGGAGGCTCGTAGGATCCTGGGCGACGTGGTGACAGCGACGGCGGAGTCGGCGTGACGGAGTCGACCGAACCGTCGGGGAGTGGCCTCTCTAGCGGCAAGGGGTCCAATATCCGTCACATCGGTGTGGTTGGGAGGCGGAAGCACGCCGACGTACGTGGATGTGTCGAACGGATCGAGAACTTTGCCCGCGAAAACCAGATCGGGATCTCTTTCGAGAAGCAACTCGTGGACTTGGCGAATGAAGACGCCAAAATCATGGACCTCGACGCCGACCCGATCGATATGCTGATCGCGTTGGGAGGGGACGGCACGCTGCTTCGTGCGGGTCGGTCCGTGGCCGGACGGGACATCCCTGTTCTGGGTGTGAATCTCGGCCACCTCGGTTTCCTCACTGCCCTTTCGCAGTCGGAGCTCGAGACACATTTGACGCTGGTGGCGAATGGTGACTATGTGCTCGATCGCCGCTACACCCTCGAGGCCCACCTCGTCCATTCTGATGGGTCGAGGGGCGAACCAATCCTGGCGTGGAACGACTTCGTGATTCACGAACGGGGCGGGGCTCGTATGATCCGCCTTGATCTACGTGTGCAAGAGAGCGGGGAGGGGAGCGGAAGGAACGGAGCCGACGATGAGAGCGGGTCCGTACAGGGCTGGCAGGACATGGGCAGCTTCTCGGCCGATGGATTGATCGTTGCCACGCCCACGGGTTCGACCGCCTATTCGTTGTCGGCCGGTGGGCCCATCGTTGTGCCCTCCGTCGACTGTTTGATTATTACACCCATCTGTCCCCACACTTTGGCCATGAGGCCCATGGTGATTCCCGCGACGCAGCGTGTGGCCGTGAGTCCGATCGAACGCCCGCAAGATCTTGTGGTTACGGCCGACGGCCAGGTCGTGGAAGACTTCGAAACGGGTGCGGAGGTTCACATCGAACGGTCTGAGATCGAAATATCGTTGGTCCGATTTACCGAACAGAACTTCTTCGGAACGTTGCAGCGAAAGCTGAATTGGGCGGCCCGACCTTCGGGTTAGCGGCTGCGTATCGTGACCATCGAACGCCGCGCGCATCATGATTATTGAACTGCGCATTCGGGACTACGCCGTCATCCATGAGTTGACCCTGGAGTTGGGCCCCGGTTTGAGCGCACTCTCGGGGGAAACCGGGGCGGGGAAGTCAATTATCGTCGGGGCGCTCTCGCTCTTGCTGGGCGAACGTGCGTCCAGCGAAGCGGTGAGGGCCGGCGCCGAGCGGGCCATGGTGGAGGCGGTGTTCGATGTGACGGACCGGCCGGAGCTGAAAGCCCAGTTGAACGACCTAGGGATCGAGGCCGAGGATGGCCTACTGATCCTCAGGCGGGAAGTAGCGGCAGTTGGACGGAACCGCGCTTGGATCAACGAGTCGCCGACGACCGCACGCACGGTGGGAGAGCTGGGACGGTCCCTCGTTGATCTACACGGACAACATGAACACCAGACGCTCCTGAAGAGGGATACGCAGCGCAGCATATTGGACGCATACGGCGGCGCCGAACAAGACGCCGTCGCTGTTGCGGACGTATACCGGACCCTCTCGGGTCTGGAGGCCAGGTTGAAGGAGCTGCAGGATCGCCGTCGTGAACTCGCCAGCCGGGTCGACTTCCTCCGCTTCCAGATGAGGGAACTGGAGGAGGCGAACGTACAGGCGGGCGAGGAGGATGTGCTCTCCGATGAGAGTCGGCGCCTCGAGAACTCCGAGGAGCTTCTCGGCGAAGGCACGAGGATCCATGAGGAGTTGTACGGAGCAGAGGGCGCGGTCACCGAACGAGTGTCCGCTCTGAGCCAGGCCCTTGGTCGTTTGATAGAGTGGGATCCATCG
>JAPYQK010000307.1 GCA_029941275.1 Longimicrobiales bacterium
AGAATGCGCTCGCGGTACAAGCGAGCAAGGCCACGACCGCCAAGGAAAGTCGGAATCGAAGGCAATGAGGTCGAGTCATGAACGTCATTATCGGCTCTGGTTCTTGTTCCGACGCAAAGCGGGCTGTGAGCACGGATCAGCCACCCGTCAGAAGGATGACCGATTCTATATTCTTTAAATGAGATCAGAAAGTACGGCTAGCGTCGGTGGGCCAGAGGATCGCGAGGCCATCGGAGTCCAAGGCCATCCAGGGCGGTCTAAGCCCCCCACCCCATTTGCCCCGTTGTTTGCCGCAGAAGGCCCCGGGCATTCAATTCGTTCGAGATGCTGCTGAAACCCGTACGAAGGGTCGCCAACGAATGGTCCGACCCCCACTTCCGGCTCTTTTAGTGCAGTAGACGCCGGTACGGATACAGACCCAGGAGTCCCAACACCATGAGCGCACCCGAACCCACGCCAATCGCCAATCTGCGGATCGCCAAGTCCTTATATGACTTGGTGAAAAACGAGGTTGCCCCCGGGACCGGCCTTGATCCCGACGACGTCTGGACTGCATTCGGGTCGATCGTCGAGGATCTCGGCCCGAAGAATTCCCACCTCCTGGATGAACGGGCCCGGCACGAACGGGACATCGACGCCTGGCATCAGGAACGGTCCGGCGAAACGCTCGACCCCGTCGCGTACAAGAGCCTCCTGACCGAGAGTGGCTACCTGGTCCCCGAGCAGGGCGAGTGTACGATCACCACGACGGATGTGGACCCCGAGATCTCGTCGATCGCCGGGCCGCAGCTCGTCGTGCCCGTGGACAACGCGCGCTATGCGCTCAATGCCGCCAACGCCCGTTGGGGCAGCATGTACGACGCTCTCTACGGCACCGATGTGATCGGTGAGGAGGATGGGGCGGAACGTGGGTCCGGGTACAACCCGGTGAGGGGGACCCGAGTCGTGGAGTGGACGGAGCGTTTTCTCGACGACGTCGTTCCGTTGGGTGAAGGGCTCTACTCCGAGGTCACAGAGTTCGCGATCGAGGGCGAGGACACGCCCAGTCCCGCAAGCGACCCCGGCGATGGCGCGAGTCGACTCGTGTGCTTGCTGGCCGACGGCAGAAAAGCGGGGCTGGCGGATCCGTCGCATTTCGCCGGCTTCAACCTACAGGAGGGGCGGCTGAGCAGCGTGCTCCTCCGCCACAACGGCCTCCACATCGACATCCAGATCGATCCGGAGCACCTCGTCGGCAAGGCCCATCCCGCTGGCGTCTGTGACGTGGTGATGGAGAGCGCCGTCACGACAATCGAGGACTGCGAGGACTCCGTGTCCGCGGTCGACGCTGAGGACAAAACGCTGGTCTACCGCAACTGGCTGGGGATCATGAAGGGCACGCTCGCGGTCACGTTCGCGAAGGGCGACGGTTCGGTGACCCGCACCCTCAACCCAGATCGCTCCTACACGGACCCGAACGGTGCGGTGCTCACGCTACCGGGACGTAGCCTCTTGCTGGTGCGAAACGTCGGGATCCACATGTACACCGACGCGGTCACCACAGCCGACGGTGAACCGATCCCGGAAGGATTCCTCGACGCGTTGATTACGTCCTTCTGCGCTCTCCACGATCTGAGTAAGTCAGACCAAAACAAACCGAACGGTGCGGCCACGGAGAGCACGATTCGCAACAGCCGTGCGGGCAGCGTCTATATAGTGAAGCCCAAGATGCACGGACCCGCGGAGTCCACCTTCACGGTTGAGTTGTTCGGCCGGATCGAGCAGGCGCTGGGGATGCCGGAGCGGACGCTGAAGATGGGCATCATGGACGAAGAGCGGCGAACCACGGTCAACCTCAAGGAGTGCATCCGCGCCGCGGCGGACCGCGTGATCTTCATCAACACTGGTTTCCTGGACCGCACCGGAGATGAGATCCACACGAGCATGACGGCCGGCGCCATGATCCCCAAGCCGGAGATCAAGAGCTGCCCGTGGATGCTCGCCTACGAGGACTGGAACGTCGACGTGGGCATCGAGTGCGGTCTTCCGGGCGTGGCCCAGATCGGCAAAGGCATGTGGGCTGCCCCGGACATCATGGGTGCGATGATGGACGCAAAGATCGGCCACCCCCGTTCGGGCGCCAACACTGCCTGGGTGCCGTCGCCCACCGCCGCCACGCTCCACGCCACACACTACCATCGCGTGAACGTCCGAGAAGTTCAGACGGAAATCGCAAAGCGCGGACGCGCGGATCTGGACGCCATCCTCACGCTCCCCCTGCTCGGCGATCGCAGTCTGTCCGACGAAGAGATCCAGAAGGAACTCGAGAACAACGCCCAGGGAATCCTCGGCTACGTGGTTCGTTGGGTAGGCCAAGGCATCGGGTGCTCCAAAGTGCCCGACATCAACGATGTGGCGCTCATGGAAGACCGCGCGACGCTGCGCATCTCGAGCCAGCACATCGCGAACTGGCTACACCACGGTATCGTCTCCGCGGACCAGGTGAGGAGCACGTTCGAATCGATGGCCGCCGTGGTCGACGGGCAGAACGAGGGTGATCCCCGCTATCGGCCGATGTCGGCCGACCTCTCGTCGAGTCCGGAGTTCCAGGCTGCACTGGAGTTGGTTTTCGAGGGCCGCGCTGAACCGAACGGATACACGGAAACGGTTCTCCACACCCGCCGCCGCGAGGTGAAGGCTCTCTC
>JAPYQK010000308.1 GCA_029941275.1 Longimicrobiales bacterium
GGTCACCGCCGAGCACCAGGGGGCCCTCTATCCTGGGTCTCAGTAGGGTGCGTCAGGCGATGCCGCAGCAACAGCGTGAGTCAGGCCCGACACCGCTCGGTGGACGGGCGACGACATTTGCAACAGGAGAAAAAACATGAGCCGGCGACGGAATCTGATATTCGGCGGCAGTCTGATTGCAGCCATAGCATTACTCGGTATGGTGCGGACGGGTTTGGACAACGTGGCCCCTACGCCAGTCCAGATGGTTACGGCGCCGATGTTCGAGATCGACCCCTTCTGGCCGAAACCCCTGCCGAACGGCTGGGTCTATGGAACCGTCATCGGTGTGACGGTCGACGCCCAGGATAACGTGTATATCGTGCATCGGGGTGTGGTGGGTACAGCTGAGGACGCCATCAACGCTGATCCGCCTCTTGCCGAGTGCTGCGCCTCCGCGCCTCCGGTGCTCCAGTTCGATCCCGAGGGCAATCTCGTACGCGCTTGGGGTGGACCTTCGCCGACCGGCGAATACGTGTGGCCGGGCTCGAACCATGGGCTGGGCATCGACCAGATGGGCAACGTCTGGATCGGCGGAAACGGCGGCCCCGACTCTCACGTTCTCAAGTTTACGGCAGAGGGTGAATATCTGGAGACGTACGGCACCCCGGAGCAGCCCATCGACAGCAACGCCATGGACCACTTCGGGCGCGTGGCCGACGTGGAGTTCGACTTCGCCGCCAACGAGGCGTACTTCTCGGACGGGTACGGGAACAGGCGCGTGGCGGTCGTCGACATCGACACCGGCGTGATCAAGAGGTATTGGGGCGCCTACGGTAACCGCCCCGACGACCAATTCCAGTACGAGGGCGACCGCCGAGGCGGCACCGGCTGGTCCGCGGACATGTATTCGGAGCAGCAGTTCCGTACGCCGGTGCACTGCGCCGAGCCGTCGAACGACGGTCTCGTCTATGTGTGTGACCGTCCCAACAACCGGGTTCAAGTGTTCCAGACGGACGGGACTTTCGTCGAAGAGGCCTACTTCGCGCCGGCCACGTTAGGGGACGGTGCGGTCTGGGACATCGCCTTCTCGCCGGACGCTGAGCAGAGCTACATCTACATCGCCGATGGCAAGAACGCCCGGATCCGTATCGTCGACCGACAGACCCTGCAGGAAGTCTCTACGATCGGGACCGGCGGCCGGTACGCCGGAATGTTCCAGGCGGCCCACAGCATAGACACGGACTCACAAGGCAACATTTATGTGACGGAGACGTACGAGGGTCGACGCCTCCACAAGTTCCTCTACAAGGGTGTGGGATCCGTGGCGCGGCACCAGGGAGCTACCTGGCCGACCCAATAGAAACGGACTCCATCCGATAGGCTTTCTTCAGGGCGGACTCGCCGCGGGAGTGAGGGCCGCTCGATGGGGAAGTCGCTAGAGTGAGAGTGCCCGGTGACCGGAGTGGTCGCCGGGCACTTTGTTCATTCCTGGCCGGTCTCCGCGCGATTTATCGACCCGGTCCCAGCAACACGGCGTTGATGAAGAGCAGCTCCGTGGCCTCGGCGTAAGCCCGGTAGTTCGGATCCTCGGCAAACGCGACCAGCTGGCCCCGGCCGACCGCCTGATGAATCAGGTACGCCTTGTTGCGAGTTGCGCCTCGGCCCCGTCCCACACGATGCTTCCGAGAACCAGGCCGTCCTCCTCGCCGTATCGCCCGACGTTGCGTCCCTCGTCCAATCGGATCGGGCCGAAGATGCGCGTCCCCTGGACCACCGCACCGATCTCACCGTCGGTGCCGGAGGAGAGCCAATGTTCCTGATCCAGGATTACCCGAAGGATGGCTCCCGGTGTGTCGCGCGGTGCTTCGTCCGTCGGAGCGATCGCACTAAGGAATTCGATCGGTTGATCGGGGGTGCCATCATCGGGGGGATCGTCTCCCGAGGGCCGGCCGCCCCTTCGTTCGGAGGTCGTATTCAACAGGCTCACACTTTCTCTGCTTGCCCACTGTGAAGACGCCGCCATGGTAATCAGTGTCCCCCCGTCCCTCATCCATCCCTGGAGGCGGTCCACCATGCCTGATCCCACTGCGGACCCGAAGTTTCCGCTTGGGAAGACGATCACGTCGTACTCGGACAGGATGACCCGGCCGAGGCTGGAGCCTCTCACAACCGAGGCCCTCTGGCCGTAACGCCGTTCGAGCACATATCGAGCCCACCCAACCGAATACACAGAACTGGGCTCATCGTACAGCAGGAGCACCCGGGGTTCGCGCAGAGCCCTTGTTCGGTTGCTCCCGAGCGAGATCCCCTCGCGAACGTACGAGTCGTTGATAGCAACGACTTCAGCTCCGTGCCTGGCGGTGATATCTCCTAGACGTTGAGCGAGATCGGAATCGTTCTCCGAAGTCCGTACGATGGCCGTGCCGATCCCGTATTCTCGTCCGCCGAGTGTGAAGGCTCCACCTGCCGCCCGCACGCGAATGCCTTCCCGAAGCGCCTCTGCTGTTGCCGCGGCGGCTTGTGTTCCCCAGGGGAGAAGGTACCCCACCACGGCAGGAGCCAGCGCGACAGCCTGCCCCGAACTCGGGACGGGGGAGGGGGTTGCGTCGAATCCGGTCGCGGTGAGTAGCTCGCCCGCGGCGCCCGTTTCATCGTCGCTCGGTATCACCT
>JAPYQK010000309.1 GCA_029941275.1 Longimicrobiales bacterium
GCCCCGGCCCCTGAACTCCGTATCCGAGAACCGCGATCGTCTCGTCCGCCATGTACTCGCGGGCTCGGTCCAAGGGCCACTCTTCACGCGTGATCACATTCTCCAACTCGTCGCCAAACTGAATCTGTGCCATGTCTACCGCGCCTCTTTATGCTCGCGTCGTGCGACGCGGGGTGTCGGGGTCATGAGGATTGATTTGATACTAATCCGATAGGGCCGCGTCGAAAATCGGCGAACCCTTCGCAACGGCCATCGCGCCACTCCGCGCCACCGACTCGATCTCGGCGAGCACTGCGACATCTTTCATGAAGCGGTGGATCTCGGGCCCGTTCCCGACCAGCTCCAGAGTGCCATGCCCCTCGTCGTAGCCCAAGACGTGTCCACCGAACTCCTGCAACATCGCGGCGAGCTCCGCTCGCGCATTCTCGGGAACCCGCACCTTGAACAGCGCGAGCTCCCGCTCGATGTGGTCTACGCCCGTCATGTCTACGATGCTCACGACATCCACCAGCTTGCCCAGTTGATTCGAGATCTGGTCGATGACGTCGTGCGAGCCGACCGTGACCAGGGTCAGTCGAGAAACCGCCGCGTCGTTCGTGGGCGCGACGTTCAGGCTCTCGATGTTGTAGCCACGGGACGAAAAAAGACTGGCGACGCGCGAAAGCGCCCCGGCCTGGTTCTCGAGCAAAATCGATATGATATGGCGCATTGGGGAAGGTGGGCTCCGTAGCGTAGCTATTGCAATGGGCGGGGTCCTCGTGGAGCTTGCAACCCCTATGGATACCAAGGCTCAACGGCAGCCGCTTCGTCCGCATCCCCGCGCCGGACGGATGATGAGCGGCGCCGAAATTCTCGTGCAGGTGCTCGCGGACGAGGGCGTCGGGACAGTGTTCGGGTATAGTGGGGGCGCGATCCTCCCCACCTACGACGCCGTCTTCCGCTATAACGCTGAGCACGGCGAGGGTGGAGACGAGCCGATGCCGCTCGTCGTCCCGGCAAACGAGCAAGGTGCGGGCTTCATGGCCGCCGGCTATGCGCGCGCAAAGGGCCGTGTGGGAGTGGTGATCGTAACGTCCGGCCCTGGAGCGACGAACTGCGTCACTCCGGTGCGGGACTGCATGGCAGATTCAGTTCCCATCGTGGTCATCTGCGGGCAGGTCCCAACCGGGTCCATAGGGACGGACGCCTTCCAGGAGGCGCCTGTTACGGCCATCATGGGGGCCGTCGCGAAGCATGTGCTGCTCGTGACCGACCCCGAGCAACTCGAGTCCACCGTACGAACTGCGTTCGAGATCGCCCGCACCGGACGGCCGGGCCCCGTGGTGCTGGACGTTCCCAAGGACGTGCAAAACTGGGAAGGCGCGTTCCGCGGCGAGGGACGACTCGCCATCCCCGGGTACAGGCACCGCCTGGACATCATCGATTCCCAAGCGCTCGGCGAGGATCGTTGCCAGGAATTCTTTTCGATGCTCGCAAAGAGCGAGCGCCCCCTCATCTACGCCGGTGGTGGGGTCATCAACGGGAACGCGAGCGAAGCAATGCGCGCGCTGTCCGAAGCCTTCGGCGTCCCGGTCGTGACGACGCTCATGGGCCTCGGCTGCATGGACACGATGAGCCCGCTCGCCATGCACATGCTCGGCATGCACGGGACCGCCTATGCGAACTACGCGGTGGACGATTGCGATCTACTCATCGCGATGGGCGCTCGCTTCGACGACCGTGTCGCGGGCGTTCCAGCGCGGTTCGCCTCCAAGGCCCGCCGCGTCCTCCACTTCGACATCGATCCTTCCGAGATCAACAAGGTCAAGAAGACCGACTGGCATTACGTGGGGCGGTTGCGGGAGGCTCTCGAGTCGCTCGTGGCATACGGCTCCAGGACCGGCTTCTCGGGAAATTTCGCCGAGTGGCATACGGAAATCGCGGAGCTCAAGTCCACGTATGCGCTCAACTACGACCGCGAGAGCCCGCTCGTCCAGCCTCACTACGTACTGGAGACCATGAACCGGCTGACGCGTGGCGAGGCGATCGTCTCGACCGGCGTGGGCCAGCATCAGATGTGGGCCGCGCAGTACTGCGATTTCCGCGACCCCCGACTGTGGCTCACTTCTGGAAGCATGGGCACGATGGGGTTTGGGCTACCGGCGGCGATCGGCGCCCAGTTCGCCTGTCCGGACAAGCTCGTCATCGACGTGGACGGCGACGGCAGCATGCGCATGAACCTCGGAGAGCTCGAGACCGTCACGACCTATGATCTGCCGATCAAGGTGATGGTGCTGAACAACTACGGGGATGGCATGGTCATGCAGTGGCAGCGGCTCTTCTTCAAAGGGCGGCTGGCGGGGAGCGACAAATCCCTGCGCAAGAAGGACTTCGTAAAGACCGCGGAGGCAGACGGCTTTCCCTACGCCAAGCGATTGGATCGCAAGGAGGACGTGCCGCGCGTGCTCGAGGAGTTCCTCGGCTTCGACGGTCCAGCCTTCCTGGAGGTGATCATCGACCCAGCGGCCGGCGTGTACCCCATGGTGGGGCCCGGCCTCTCTTATCAGGATATGATCACGGGCGACTTCATTCCGAACCGGTACGATGCGAAGGAGCCCGAGGACCCGGACGCTTCAGAGATGTTCTGAGGCGGGCGACGGAGTCGA
>JAPYQK010000310.1 GCA_029941275.1 Longimicrobiales bacterium
CTGCGGACCAGCCCGGTGAAGCGTGGACACTGGCTCGCCACCAAAGTTCTGGGCCAGCATGTTCCGGCGCCCCCGCCCAACGTCCCCCAACTCCCCGCCGATGAAGCCGATCTGGGTGATTTGACCTTGAGGGAGACCCTTGCCCAACACAGGGAAAATCCTGCCTGCGCATCCTGCCACGCGACGTTCGACCACTTCGGGCTGGTGTTCGAGGGCTTCGGACCGGTGGGTGAGCGGCGTCAGCGGGATTTCGGCGGCCGGGAAGTGGAAACCGTGGCAGATTTCCCCGACGGCATCGAGCGCGAGGGTCTGCAGGGCCTACGTGAATACCTGCGCACGGAGCGCCAGGAGGATTTTGTCGATAACTTTTCCAGGAGGTTGTTGACGTATGCGTTGGGCCGTGGGCTCCTATTGTCAGACGATGTGCTGATCGAAGACATGCGGGCCGCGCTGGAGTCCGACGAGTACCGTTTCAGCAGTCTGGTGGAGGCAATCGTGACGAGTCCGCAGTTCCTCACGAAGCGTGTCGCGGACCGCACGAGTAGCGCAGCACAGTCGCTCAACGACGGAAAGTGAGGTAGGCAGAGCCATGACCATTGTGACGAACCGCGACGTGCTCTCTCGCCGCACCTTCCTCCGTGGGAGCGGCGTGGCGATGCTACTTCCCTGGCTGGAATCCATCCCAGTTTGGGGCGCTACCACCAAGGCCGCCGCCGCGGAATTCCCCAAGCGGCTCGGCGTCCTGTTCATGGCCAACGGAATCAACCCCGATAACTGGTGGGCCGAGGGTGCGGGCGCCGACATGAAGCTCGGGCCGTCCCTGGAGCCGCTCATGCCGTTCCGGGAGAAATTGAACTTCATCGGTGGCCTCTTCAACGAGGCCGCGACAGGCGTGGGTATCCACCCCGGGCAAACCGGAAACTTGCTGTCCGGCGCCCCGCTGATGAGGGGGCCGGAGCTGCGCGGAGGGATCAGCTTCGATCAGCTGCTCGCTAACCGTCTCGGGGAGCAAAACATCCAGCCCAGCTTGGTGCTCGGATGTGAACAGCCTACCACCGGCTATCACGAGACCAACTTCTCGATGGCCTACGGATCACACATCTCCTGGGCGAGCGCGACGTCGCCCGTCCCCATGGAGGTGTATCCCTCTTTGGCGTTCGACAGTCTCTTCGAGAATCGCAGTTCCGACCGCAACCGCAGCATTCTGGACCGAGTGATGGAGCAGGCAGCGGACTTGAGCCGAAGAGCCAGCGTGTACGACCGTGCCAAGCTCGAGGAGTACCTCACGAGTGTCCGCCAGGTGGAGCGACGGATCGAAAACGTCCGCGACGGCGCCGAGCAGGCCGCCCAGCGTGTTCTCGAGGGTGCGCCCGTTTTCGCCATGGAACGCCCCGAGAACGGCTTACCCGAGGACATCCGGGAGCACATGCGATTGATGAGCGACATCATCGCGTTGGCGTTCCAGACCAATAAGACTTCGCTCGCCTCGCTGCTTCTGTGCCGGGACATCTCCGGCATGTTCTATCCGTTCCTCCCGGTCATCCGGTCGCACCACAGCTTGTCGCACGACGACCTCTCGCAGGAATTCACGTTGGTGAATCAGTATTACGCCAGTCAGCTCGCCTATCTCGCGGAGCGGCTGCAGGACATGCCGGAAGGGGACGGCAACGTGCTCGACAACACTTGCCTGCTGTTCATGTCGAACATGTGGTCGGGAAGCCAACACGACAGCTCACGGGTGCCCGTGCTCACGGTGGGCAACCTCGGTGGCACGCTCGAGTCCGGCCGCGTGCTGGACTACTACCAAGCGAGCACTGATTCGCGCAGGCTGTGCAGCCTTTACTTGTCGCTCATGGACCGCATGGGGGTCGAGTTGGACAGCTTTGGGGACGCGGAGGACAGGCTGGTCGGGCTTTAGGGTGTATCTGCGGTGTCCCCGAGGACCGGGAGGAGACGAATGGCCGTAACGCGGCGCGACTTCATATCAGGCGCGGGCGCGGCACTTGCGGCCGGCTCATCTGCGGGGTTCCCTGCGATTATTCAACGCAGACCGCTAACCGACGGTCCCCATGAGCATGTACAGATCGCTGCCGAAGTCGCGGGACAGCAACTGATGGACCGGCGTGACACAGGGGCTCCAGCCCGCCATCGTCTCGGGATAGGTGGCGGCCAAACCCGAGGAGATCCGCTCAAGGTCGCTTCGTACCTCCTCGAGCGGAGTGGCCGGGGGCGATTCTCGCCAGGGTGAGGAAGTCACTGCGCACGGTTCTGGCGAACCCCTTAAAAGCGGGGTTTGGTAGTGGAGCGTAGATCCCGGCATCGGGCGATAGAAGACCCGCGTTAAGAGAAATGGGAGGCAGAGCGAATCGTTCCGGGAGCACCCCCACCACCGTGGCCGATCCGGCATTCAGCGAGATCTGGCGGCCGATGATATCCGGATCCGACCCGAAAAGTCGCACCCAGATGTCGTGGCTCAGTATGGTCACCTGAGGGGGCCGACCCAGCTCCTCTTCCTCGGGCAAAAAAGCACGCCCGAGCACCGGCTCTATCCCGAGAACGGAGAAAAACGACGGCGATACCCTCTGTACCGCGACCCACTCCGGGGCGCGGCCCCCACCACCGACCGCAATGTGTTCATTGC
>JAPYQK010000311.1 GCA_029941275.1 Longimicrobiales bacterium
GGCTCTGGAAAGAAGTCCACGGTCGTAGTAGTAGGACCGCATGAATTCGCCGTTGGCCACCACCACGATATTGCAGTCAGAATCGAGTCCTGCCTTCAACGGGTAAAGGTGTGTGTGCCAGTGTCGGGCGGTCTTGGTGCCCCCGGTCACCGCGACGATCCGTTCGGCATGGTCCACATAGTCCTGTGCACAGAGTTCGACCGCCGTCACGTCGAGAGACAACCTCTTCCCTATCTGCTCCACGACGTCGCGATCGAAATTCCCTCTCGGTCCGCAGACCATCAGCCGGGGCCTGATTCCGAGATGCAGCAGGGCCGCCAATAGCAGACGTGAGTCGAACCCACCGGGGGCAGAAAGGACCGTATCGTCAGGGTTGGTTATGGTCTCCTTCAGGATGGAGACCGTGAGTTCCGTAAGATCGCCGCGAGCTTCTTCGATGATCGGTGCCGAGTAGGGGTGCGACTCGGTCAGCGTATCATTGTCCAATGTGTGGTCGACGGCGATAAGATCGCCGACTGCGGTGTAGTTCCAGACCATGATGGGATGAAGTTCGGGCTTCACCTCAACGATCTCAATTCACGATCGTTGCGTCCGAGTCCGCCCCGAACGAAACTCCTGGGGGGATAGGCCGTATCAACCGTGGGTTTGGCGCAGCGCTACTCCTACGCGATGGATTGAACAGACGGGATGCCGTGACCGCTTGATGATCTCCAGATTCGCTCGTTTCTCGACGGTCTTCTCCGCGCTCGCGGTCGCCGGTACGTCGTCTCTGGTCGTCGCGACCGCCGCCGCAGGGCAAACCCCATCCGCCGGAAACGTGGCTTCAGCCCCGGTTCCCTCAGCGGGCCGGATAGGCCTGGCGACTTCGGATGCCGATCCGAGAATCGGCGAGGCCGAGGACCTGTACTGGGAGTACCGAGTCACTGAATCGCTCGAGCTACTCGAGGACGTCCTCGATGTGGCGCCCGATTCCTATGAAGCGCTGTGGGCCGCCGCCCGCGTTGCCGTAGCTCAAGGGCTCTTGTCCCGTGGCAGTGAGATACAAAACCAGTGGTATCAGATCGGGGAGGCCTACGCTCGGCGGGCCACTGATGTCGAGCCGGAGAGCTTGGACGGACTCTACTGGCTGTTGACCGCCAAGGGTCTTCGAGCCACCCAAACAGGTATGAGAGATGCGGCCGGCCTCAGTGGTGAGGTCTACGACCTCGCCCACATGGTCCTGGAAAAGGACTCCTTGCATGCGGGCGCCCTCCACGCACTCGGTTTTCTCAACTATCGAGTGCAAAAATTGTCCTTCCTACAGCGTTTCGTCGCTCGGAATTTCTTGGGTGGCCACATCATCGGTTTAACCAGTTGGGAGGACGCCGAGCGTTATCTCACCCGCGCGGTCGAACTGAGGCCCAATTACATCTTGTTCCACCTGGACCTCGGGAGGATGTACCTGGACCGCGGCTCCAAGGAGGAGGCTCGGCGCCATCTCGAACGGGCGTTGGAACTGCCGGAGCTAGAACCACCGGACTGGCGTTTTCAGGTGATCGCGGAAAGGCGTCTCGAGGAGGCGCTCGACTAGTCTCCTGAGTCGGAAGTCCGGGTCAAGAACACTAGGTCCCTTCCTCCAGTTCCCAGATCAGATCCTGCACGCGCAGAGTACCGTCCGGCGCCAAGCTGACCAACACGTAGAACTGACCGGCGCTGAGTCCATTTAGTTCTTCTTGGCGGGCCTCACTGAAATAGTAGCGGTCGATTCCGTACTCGAGTCGACCGTCTTCAACAATGGCCCGGGCCCATCCGCCGGTTGGGGTCAGACGCGTGTCGTCCACCGAAGAGGGCGGCGACTTTAGAATGGCCCTCCACACCGGCCACGTCTCGCCGTCCACCGTCACGTCCTGGAAGAACTCCAACCGGACCAGAGCCTCCCTCCCCGTGTCCGATCCAGGGGGATCCATGAAACGGTACCCCAGCGTCATGTACAACCCGCTCAGGAAGTCCCGCGGATCGACAGGCCGCGTCTCCAGGAGGAATTCCACTGCGTCGACACGCCGGTACTCCTCAATGCCCGCCCAGCCGATGAAGAAGATCACTTGTGCCGCCACGGTCCATCGGATCCAGTTCGCCCTCATGTCGTATCCCCTCCCTGTACTCGCTCTGTACCCCCTCCCTGCAGCTGCTCCAGAAGGCGCTGGCGCCCTCGATTCAGGCCGTAGGCGATTCCCAGGAAAAGAAGACCCATGACGATGAACGCGCTCCCGCTCGTCAGCAAGCTCCCGAAGTAGTCGATGAAACGAGTCACCATGAGGAGTCCCAGCACCGCAACGCCCTGGTTGATGAGCCGCTTGTCGGCCCTGAGCACGCCCGCGTGCATTCCGTAAAGGCAGTAGCCGAGGAGCGCCAAGTTGGCGAGGTAACCCACCATCACGTCGTTCCCCGTGAGGAGGATGAGAGTGCTCAAAGCGAGCGGCAACCCGAGCATGAGCTTGAGGCCCTTATTCGCGCCAAGCCCGGCCTTCTCTTCGACATCAGCAAGAACGAGCCCAGCGATGGCGATTCCACTCAGCAGAAGCCCGTAGTACAAGCCCGATGTGTCAATGCCTC
>JAPYQK010000312.1 GCA_029941275.1 Longimicrobiales bacterium
GGCCCAGTGCATCCACCCGGGGCTGATCGACCAGATGTTCGAGCTCGGCCTGATGGGAATCGAAGTTCCAGAATTGTACGGGGGCACCGGAGCGGACTTCTTCACATCCGTACTGGTAGTGGAGGAGCTTTCGAAGGTCGATCCGTCGATCGGTGTGTTGGTCGACGTACAGAACACGCTGGTGGTCAACGGGCTACGCCGCTGGGGATCCGATCGCCAAAAGTCCCACTACTTCCCCAAGCTCGCGGCGGACACCGTAGGTGCATACGCACTCTCCGAAGTCGGCAGCGGATCGGACGCGTTCGCGCTTGCGTGTCGGGCGACCCAGGACGGCGACGATTGGTTGCTCAACGGTCAGAAGATGTGGATTACCAACGGAGACGAAGCTGGGGTCTACATCGTTTTCGCGACGGTCGACCCGGACGCTGGCTACAAAGGCATCACCGCCTTCCTGGTCGATCGAGACTTCGACGGATTCACCGTGGGCAAGAAGGAGGACAAGCTCGGCATTCGGGCGTCCTCGACCACGGAGTTGGTTCTCGCAGACGTACGCGTCCCAGCTGACAACGTGCTCGGCCAGATCGGCTCGGGGTACAAGGTCGCAATCGAAACGCTCAACGAAGGACGCATCGGCATCGGCGCGCAAATGCTCGGCCTGGCGGAAGGCGCGCTCGACCACACCATCCGCTATGTGAAGGAGCGGGCGCAGTTCGGGCGCCCGATCGCCTCCTTCCAAGGCGTTCAGTTCCAGCTCGCCGAGATGGCCACGGAAGTCGAGGCGGCGCGGTTACTGGTGTACAACGCGGCACGCCTCAAGGACACGGGTCAACCCTTCCTGACCCAGGCCGCCATGGCCAAGCTGTTCGCGTCCGAGATGGCCCAACGGGTGGCGTCAATGTGCATTGATCTGCATGGTGGGTACGGGTTCACGAAGGAATACCCGGTGGAGAAGCTCTATCGGGACGCCAAAATCGGCACGATCTACGAGGGCACGTCGAACATGCAGAGGCAGACAATCGCCAAGGCGCTCATGCGATGACCGATCTCACTCCATCCCTGGCCCTCTTCACGTTCGGCTTTTGGGAAGTATTCTTGGTCTTCTCGGTGATCATGCTTCTGTTCGGCGCCAAGAAGCTTCCGCTGCTCGCTCGCGGACTCGGCGCCGGGATCCGAAACTTCAAGGGCGAACTGAAGTCACCGGAAGACTCGGAAGAAGACGGGGAATAGCCCTCTTCCGCCGCGACGGAAGCACCACACACACCCATGCCCGATTCGGATCTCTCCAACGTCGTGATCGTGCTCGATCACCCGAAGGACGTGGTCAACATCGCCGGCGTGATTCGAGTCATGATGAACTTCGGGCTCGGCAAGCTCCGTCTCGTGAACCCGGATGAGTTCAATCCGCACCGCATTGGGGGGATCGCCCACAGGAGTGAGCCCGTCATCGAGGCGGCCACCGTGCACGATTCCCTCTCGGACGCTCTGGCGGACGTGTCGTTCGTCCTGGGGACGAGCGCCCGACCACGCACCGCGGGTCGAACCTACCTCCGGCCCCGAGAGGCCGCCGCCCGGGTCGCGACATGCGTTCCGGACGGACTCGTTGCGATCTTGCTGGGACGCGAGGATCGAGGCCTCACCAACGAAGGCCTGGATCTCTGTCAGGCGGTGTCGATCATTCCGACCGATGCCGAGTTCTCTAGCCTCAATTTGGCCCAGGCCTGTCTGGTACTCACGTACGAGATCTTCTTGGCGCTCGACGGAGGAGACCCCGTGTTACCCCAGGGGCGTCGGGCCAGCCGGCGTCCGACCCATTCAGAACTCGAAGAGACGTTCGCGGCGCTCGCGAACGGATTGAGCCGCATCGAATTCTATAAGGCCCGCAAGCCGTCTTCCGTGATGCGCACTCTGCGCACCATCATCTCCCGGTCGGAGCCCGATCTACGAGAATCCCGCCTCCTGGCCGCCATCGGATACGAAATCGGGAACTATCTCGACCGCTCCAAGGACGGATGAGTCATACCCTCGTGTCTCCGAGCCGACGCTCGCCGTGCCCGATTCTTGTTGTGAGGCCTGGCGAAAGACCCCTATTATTGATCGCAATGCAGGGTTTAATCAGAGACCGCGCCTAGCTCGACCGCAGAACTGTCCGTTGCCCATGCCCAAAACAGATTCTCGCACGAGTCCGTCGAGCATCGCTCAGCGCTATCGGGTGTTACTCGAGACGAGCAGATCCCTTACGGGCATGCTCAGTTCCGAGGAACTGTATGCGGCGATTCACCGCGAAACCGAGAAGGCTCTGGAGGCCTCAGGGTTCTACATCTCGCTCTACGATCACGGACGCGATCTAGCGACGCTCGTCTACTACGCGGACAACGGCAAAGTAAATAGAGTCGGTGTGTCGTATCGAGGCTCCGACTCGGAGGTCATCCGCACGCAGCAAGCGTCGATGGTCTATGAGCATCTGGACGACAAGTCGCTGATGGTGCTCGGGGAAAGCGACACCGATATCACCTGCGCGGCGGGCTCCGCTCCCATGATTCACCAGGGCCGCGTGATCGGGGCCATCCGCGCACAGAGCTATGAAG
>JAPYQK010000313.1 GCA_029941275.1 Longimicrobiales bacterium
GCGCGTTCAGGGATGTCATCGTGTCGGGCAACATCAGTCAAAGTCGGGGCAGGTCAGGGCTCCGTCAAATGCTGGGGAAAATTGCGACTGTGGACTATGTTGGGATCGAATTCAACGGATTTTGCACGATGGACGGAAGCCGGGCAGGGGGATATCCATGATCGACCGCCGACATTTGCTACGATATTTCATCGCGCTGTTCACATATGTCGCACTTTTCCTCGGCACGTTTTCTTCGTCGGCAGCCTTGTCGAGCTTGGCCTTCCAGAGCTCCCCCCAAGCGAGCACCCATCCGGTTCGGGCCCCACATGGGATGGTGGTGTCGTCGAGCATCCACGCCAGCCAGGCCGGGGCCGATGTTCTCGCGGCGGGCGGAAACGCCGTGGACGCTGCGATCGCAACCGGCTTTGCTCTGGCGGTCACGCGCCCCTCGGCCGGAAATATCGGGGGCGGTGGATTCATGACGGTCCGCTTTCCTGATGGGACCACGACCACGCTCGATTTCAGGGAGAAGGCGCCGCTGGCCGCCCACCCCGAGATGTGGTTAGACGACTCGGGGGAGTACTCCAGGACGAAACATCACTCCAGCCCCGTGGCGGTGGGTGTGCCGGGGACTGTGGCGGGCTTCTGGAAGGCCCATCAGCTCTACGGGAACCGCGACTGGGAAAGACTCGTCCGTCCGGCGGTGGGTCTCGCTCGAGATGGTTTCGAAATCACGGATGATTTGGCGAGCAGTCTTCGACGTTTTGTCACGGGCAAGGGGGCGGCCTATGAGGCGACGGTTGCCTATTTCTCGGACAACGGGCGACCCTACTCGGCTGGCGACAGGCTGATTCAGACGGACCTGGGTCTCACGCTGGAGCGCATCGCGTTGGACGGCGGTCAGGGTTTCTATTCCGGGGAAACTGCGCGACTTCTCGTGGCCGAGATGGAGCGGGGTGGCGGGATCATCACTTTGGAAGACATGGGCCGGTATCGAGCGCAGGAACGGGTACCCGTGCAAGGGACCTATCGGGGCTACGACGTGATCTCCATGCCGCCGCCCTCCAGCGGTGGAATCGCCGTCGTCGAGATGCTGAACATCCTCGAGGGGTACGATCTTGCCGCGATGGGCCACAACTCGACCGAGTACATCCATCATCTGGCCGAGGCCATGCGCCGTGCCTTCCGTGATCGGGCGAACTACGTGGGCGACGTGGACTTCACGGACGTGCCACTCCACCACCTGACCAGCAAAGAGCACGCGGCCGCGTTGCGTCATGAGATCGACCCGACGAGGGCGAGTATATCGTCGCCGTCGGATGTTGCGGATGCCTACGAGAGTCCGGAGACCACACAGTACTCGGTGGTGGATCGCGACGGCATGGCGGTCTCTGTCACGTACACACTCGAAGCTGGATACGGCTCGGGGATCACCGTGCCGGGTGCGGGATTCCTGCTGAACAACGAGATGGGGGACTTCAATGCGGGACCAGGTTTGACTGACGACCGGGGTCTCATCGGCACCGAGCCGAACCTCGCCCGCCCCGAACAGCGGATGCTGTCGAGCATGACGCCCACCATTCTGGCCAAAGATGGCGAACTCGTGGCGGTCGTGGGCTCCCCGGGGGGCCGCACCATCATCAACACCGTCCTTCAGGTGCTCCTGAACATGATCGAGTTCGACATGGACGTTTTGGAGGCGGTTGGTGCACCGCGTTTGCACCACCAGTGGCTGCCCAACCGGATCAGCATCGAGCAGGACGGGGTGGGGCAGGCCACCGTGGCCGGTTTGGAACGGCTCGGACACACCGTATTGGTACGGGGGGGCCAAGGCGCCGCCCACTCGATCATGATCGATCCCGAGACGGGGGACCGACTCGGTGCGGCTGATCCGAGGAGAAGCGACGCTGCAGCCGTGGGTAACTAACCTGACAACGCGCGACTCTCACATCCGAGGGCATGACATGAGCTGGAAAGGGGAGTCGCCGTAATGAATCACTGGGTCGGAACGAGCGGTTTCTCATACAAGGCGTGGAAGGGCTCCTTCTATCCGGAGGATCTCTCCAACGACGGGATGCTCGCCTACTACGGAGAACGCCTGAACGCGGTCGAGATCAACAACACCTTCTATCGTATGCCCAAACGGTCCGTGCTCACTGATTGGGCGAGTAAGGTTCCGGACGATTTCTCGTTCGTGCTCAAGGCCTCGCGCAAGATCACTCACTTCAAGAGGCTCAAGAACACCGAGGACGAACTGGGCTATCTGGTGGACGTTTCCAGTGAACTCGGCGCGCGCCTGGGCCCGACGCTCTTCCAGCTTCCGCCCAACTCGAAGGCGGACGTCGAGCGTCTGCGGGACTTCGTCGCGCTCTTTCCGGACGGGTTTCGGGCCGCGTTCGAATTCCGGAACGATTCATAGTTCTGCGACGAGATCTACACCGTACTCGGTGATGCCGGCGTGGCGCTCGTCATTGCGGACACAGGCGCGGACGAGCCCCCTCCTTCGCCATCTCATCGGCGACGGCTCGGCCCAGGCCGCGGCTTGACGCCGCGACCAACGCTGTTTTTCCTTTGAGGCCCAAGTCCATTCGTGTCAGCT
>JAPYQK010000314.1 GCA_029941275.1 Longimicrobiales bacterium
GCTGCAAGCCATCGAACCGGCCCAGTTCGATGGCTTGCAGCCGACGACGTTCTTTCCCGGAAAGAACCGCGGTGTTTTCGCTGTAGACCTGCCGGCCGGGATGCGTGACACGGACGTCTGGTGGACCATTACGAAACCGAATGGAGTGACCACAAAGGTCCCCGGTCGGATTGGCTCGGTAGCCTATCAGTTGGACTGGTTCCCGCGGCCTCACGGAACAGTGCCGCCCCGTGTCACCTTCGATGGACAGAATGGAGCCGGACGGGGACCTCCGGGTATCATCGCCCAACGTGAGCTTTCCGGATCGGTCGGATCACCGGTTACCCTAGCGGTTAATGTCGAGGAAATCTCAGAGAGGGATCGTTCAGATTTCCGCTTCGCCGAGGCACTGACGCTTCGTGTGGTGTGGTCCAAATACCAGGGCCCCGGTGATGTAGGGTTCACCCGGCACGCGTCCACTCCCGAACCCGAGCCTCCTGCCGCGGGGCGTCGTGGCGGCGGTGGGGGTGGGTTCGGTGGGGGTAATCGTCCAGGACCCGAGACGATCTCGGTGCCTGACGATGTCCGGAGCACGGTGCGTGTGTTAGCGACATTCTCCGAGCCCGGTCAGTACATGGTACGGGCCCAGGTGGACAACTGGCGCGCCACGGACAGCGGCTCGGGGGACCAGTGCTGCTGGACCAACGCATACGTCCGGGTGACCGTCCGCTAGATTCGGACCGGAGACTTTTCCGCTCCGGGGCGTAGGTCAAGGTCGTGACGGGTAGACGATTTTCTGCTGCGACCAAAAGAATGGGGGGCCGGTTTCAACGCCGGCCCCCTTTTTTTCGAGTTTTCTCGTGACGCCTGGAGTGAGATCCCTACTCGGCGATGTCTCTCCAACTCTCCGCGAGGTGCGCGGCCGTACGCCACGAGAGCGCCTGACTTGTCAGCGTAGGATTGCGAGCTCCGCTGGTTCCCATCACGGACGCCCCTAAAACGCCCAAGTTGGGCACTTCGTGTGAAAAGCCCCAACGATCGACAACGTTGGTCTCCGGGTTGTCGCCCATACGCGTACCTCCGTACGCATGGGTCGACGGGCCCATGGTGTTGCCGAGTCCGCCCTTGGTGACCTCGATGGCCCCGGCCTCGAGATACCACTCCTCCATCCGATCCTGCGTGAACGCGGCGATGGCCCGCTCGTTGTCCTTGAACTGTCCCGTAATGCGGATAACGGGGAGACCCAGGGGATCCGTCGCTGAAGGGTCCAAATCGAGGTAGTTGTCTTCGTAGGGAAGGGTCGTCTTCTGTATGTAGGCCCCGTGCGTGCGATCAGAGTGTTCGTGAATGAATCGCTTCCAGGCGGACCCCCAGTTCCGGCTCCGGCCGTAAGTATTCATGTTCGCTGCCGAAATCGGCCGACGGTCCGACATGGCCCAGAGGTTGCCACCCCCGATGAAGTCGAGATCGGCGTGGTCGAAGTTGTCGTCGGCCCAATCGTCGATGGCGACGCCCTGGGCCGGCAGTCCGTACCACGACTTGAGATCAAACGGAAAGAACGCCCCCACTCCGGCGCCCTGGTGGTGACTCAAGTAGTGGCGGCCCACCTGTCCAAGATTATTCGAAAGTCCGTCGGGGTAGGCGCGAGACTTGGACAAGAGCAAGAGGCGCACGTTTTCGTAGGTGTACGATGCGATCAAGACGACTTTCGCCGGCTGGAAATACTCGTTGCTCCCCACGACATAGTTGACCCCGGTCACCCGTCCGTCCGAACCCACCTCCAGAGTCGTGACATGAGCGCGGGTGACCACCCTGAGATTGCCCGTGTCGACCGCCCTTGGGATGGTCGTGATATGGGTGGCGTTCTTCGCGTTGATCGGGCACCCACCCTTGTTGCAGAACCCGTGGTAGCCACATCCCGGCCGATCCTGATACGCCTGACTGTTGATCGCGGCCGGGCCAGGGAACGGATTCCATCCCAACGAACGTGCCGACTCGGCCAACCGGTCGTGGAAACCCGTCCACCGCAACGGCGGCATGGGAAATTCACGCTGGCGGGGCCCTTCGAACGTATTTCCGCGGGCGTCGATGTTTCCTCGTACGTTTCCGGCTTGGCCCGAGATCCCGATCTCACGCGCGACCCGGTCGTAATACTGCTCCAACTCGTCGTAGCCGAAGGGCCAGTCCTCGACGGTGGACCCAGTCGGAATCCTGGACGCCCCGTAGCGCCTCGTCGTCTCGGTCACCACTTGGAAGTCCCAAGGATTGAGGCGCCAACTCTGCGCCCAGTAGTGCAGCGTAGTCCCCCCAACTGCATTCATCATGGGGTGGCTGCCCACACGGTTCGCTGTAGTGGCCGAGGTGGCCCGGGACGTGGGCCGTTCCAACTCGGCCTTCTTCACTAGCATAGGCCAATCGCGATAGTTGTTCCGGATCTCGTCCGGCGCGAAGTCACGTTGATCGAGCCAAGTGCCGGCTTCCAGCCCCACGACGTTCAGCCCGGCTTCAGCCAGCGGTAGGGCGGCAACACCACCCGCCGCACCCATCCCCACGATGACGACATCAGTCTCTC
>JAPYQK010000315.1 GCA_029941275.1 Longimicrobiales bacterium
AGAAAGTTGAGCGCCGTTCGTTCGGCCGTGAGAATCGATCGGGTCCGCCCCTGCAATATGGCCACGACATCGCCAGCTTCGACCCTGCTGCCGTCGATACCCTCAAAGCGAAGCTCCAACGCCGGGTCGACCAGCCTGAACGCGAGCGACGCCGGTTGCACACCAGCGAGCAGACCTCCCTCGCGCGCGACTACTTGGGCACGGGCCGTCGCGTCAGCCGGGATCACCGCACGAGAGGTCACGTCGCCGGCCGAGCCGAGATCCTCCTCAAGAGCACGTCGCACAACCGGCTCGATGAGGACGTCAGGCAGATCGTGGTGGCTCACACCGTGTGGGGACACAGAAGCTATCCGGACACCCCAGCCACCGGACCGAGAGTGACGCGGTTCTCGACCGTCACGGAAGCCGCTACTCCATCGCTGAAGTCTCGACCCTCGACTTGCAGGTCCACCATACGCTGGACGGCCTGACGAGCATCCCCAGCGATCTCTTCGGGAATGGTGACCTCGTACCGCAGCTCCTGAAGGCTCTCCAGTATGTTCTGAAGGGTGACGCTCTTCATGTGGGGGCAAAGGTTGCAGGGTCGAATGAACTCGACGTCCGGCGTCTCCGCGGCGACGTTGTCGCTCATCGAACATTCAGTGACCATCAAGACGCGGGCCGGGCGGTTTTCTTTGACGTACCGAATCATCGAAGAGGTGGACCCGGCGTAGTCGGCGTCGGCCACGACGTCCGGGGAGCACTCCGGATGCGCCAGCACCACGAGCCCGGGAGTTGCTTCACGGTATCGTTGGATCTCCTCGGCGGTAAACCGCTCATGCACCTCGCATAGCCCTTTCCAAGCGATCACTTCGACATCGGTGAGGGCAGCGACGTTCTTGGCGAGGTACACGTCCGGCAGGAGCATGACTCGATCGACGTTGAGCGCCTCCACCACATTGACGGCGTTCGCCGACGTGCAGCAAATGTCGGACTCTGCCTTCACGTCCGCCGAGGTGTTCACGTAGGTGACGACCGGCACGCCCGGATATTTTTGCTTCATCCGGCGCACATCCTCGCCCGTAATCGAAGCAGCCAACGAGCACCCGGCCTCGAGGCTCGGTATCAGCACGGTTTTGTCCGGGGACAGCAGCTTGGAGGTCTCTGCCATGAAGTGCACGCCGGCCTGAACGATGATATCGGCGTCCGTCTTCCCCGCTTCAATCGCCAACTGAAGGGAATCCCCGACAAAGTCGGCCACGCAGTGATAGATATCGGGGGTCTGATAGTTGTGAGCGAGAATGACGGCGTTCTTGGTTTTCTTGAGCTCGTTGATCGCATCGATCAACGGCGCCACGATGGGCCACTCCACTGAGGGAATGAAATCCTTGACCCGTTCCTGAAGATCCGCCGTCCGGCGCGCGACCTCGGGTGTGTATTCAAGCATCTCGTTTTGCGTCGCTCGTGGGCCTGGACCATCCGCTCCGAGCGGTTGAGCTAGGCCGTGATTGGAGCCCGCAACTGTGGCCCCGGTTGGCGTCCAGAGCTCTACTGCCCCGGACGTCGAATTCGCCGCATCTTACACAATATCGGTGCATTCGATCCTGACTCAAGGCTCATCAACTTGCGGGGCACTTTCGGACGGCCCCTATTCAGCCGCGTGGACGCCCACGGGTCCATGGTCTACCGCTCGACCCAACACTCGATCGACTCAATGAGCCAAGGTGACGTGGCACGCCCTATGAGAATCGGTTAGCATGCTCGCTACAACACAACCCTGCGATCCCCCAACCGCCCGCAGGGTCCCCGCCGCCGGATGATTTACATAATCCAGGAGCCCCGCCGCACTTGAAACTCAGAGGTTATGCCGCCCTCTCGTTGGCGGCCGTTTTGTTTTCATTCAGCGACCTGCTCCAGCGTCTGGTCGTGCGCCCGATCACTCGAATGATGTCCAAGTCGGGGG
Organism: Longimicrobiales bacterium; assembly: GCA_029941275.1. Taxonomy (GTDB): domain Bacteria; phylum Gemmatimonadota; class Gemmatimonadetes; order Longimicrobiales; family Gaopeijiaceae; genus UBA822. The sequence continues at coordinate 1,943 of JAPYQK010000315.1, forward strand.
CGGCGCCGTTCGCTAAATGGCAGCGGCTCATATCAGGCACGCTGTTCACCATACTCAAGGTGGTCGGCGGGGCCAACATCCCACGGCCCGAGCGGGTGCCGGGCGGACCGGGCGTCCTGATCCTGATGAACCACCAGTCCCTTTTGGATATCCCGATGGTCATTGTGTCCCTTGAGGGCGCGTGCCCGCAAATCGTGACACGGGAGAGGTACGCCCGGTGGATTCCAGTCATCTCTCACACCATCCGTACGCTCGGGTACCCGGTGGTGAATCCAAGAGCGAAGGCGGGGACGGTCCGCCGGCATCTCGAACGGCTGGAACATGTGGCCCGCACAACTGACGCACCCTTGGTCCTGTTCCCGGAGGGGACGCGGAGCAGGAGCGGAAGGATCGGCCGCTTTCAAACCGCCGGCCTAGAACGGATTCTCCGTGCGAGAGAATGGACTGTTTACGTCCTTGTCAGCGACGGGTATTGGCGTCATGCGCAGCTGACCCAATTCTTCGGTGGAATACAGGAGATCGAGGGACACCTTAGTGTACTGGGCCCTTTCGCGTGGAAGGATCCCGCTGCGGACCCAGAAGACTTCATGACTCGAATGCGGAACGAG
>JAPYQK010000316.1 GCA_029941275.1 Longimicrobiales bacterium
CTGCGGGACCGCCGCCGACGATGGCTACGTCTGATACTGCGCCTGACCCTACTCTAACGGCCGGATCTGACCGGGAGTTCGGTCTCGTCCCCACCGCGTCAGGGCCTCGGTCAGCCCTGCCGGCCTAGTTGTGGGCGAGGGATGTCACACGCCGAAAGGGCGGAAACCATCAGAAATAGGCCGGCGCGCCCGAGGGGCGCTCGAAAACGAGGCCGAGTGCTTAACCGCATAGGTGATACCTTAGGTTTTTTGTTGAGCAAGGAAGCTGCCAATAAACGGCGTGATACCTTAAACATAACAACTGACGTATATGCCTGCGAGGAAAACTTGAGGCATGGCTCGCTCGGCGGATGAGGGATCGCCCGCTTGCGTTTACCCGCACGGGCATGGGATGTTGACCAGAACGTAACCTTGAGGGCTGCGGGCGTGCGAGGCGTACCCTCGGGGTGCGCGGAAGTATACGGTTCGGATTCGCCTCCCCACGACGGGGCGGCCAAGAGAGGGGGGAGTATGAGTCGATTTATATGGCGACGGGCTGTTAGTGCGGGTGTTCTTATTCTGTGCACGGGACTGTCCGCGTGTAGCCCCCAAACCGAGCCGGAAATCGAGGCCGCGGTCTACCCGTCGATGGGGACGTTTGCAGACTACGAGCGGGCGCTGGAGGAGTTGTCGAATTGGGGCCGATGGGGACCCGAGGACGAGTTGGGCACCGCAAACCTCATCACACCCGAGAAACGAAGGGCGGCCGCCGCGTTGGTGACCGAAGGCCTCAGCGTTTCCCTGGCGCACGACGTCGTCCAGAAAAGGGCGCTCGACGCCGGCACCATTCTGAACCGTGAGGTTTTGTCGGTGAACGCCGCCGGGGCCTCCGACCGTTATCAGTACACCGGCACCTATCACGGCGTCATCCACAGCCACCTCGATGCCGTCGATTGCCATATCATGGTCGACGGCAAGGGCTACAACGGTGTGGCCATGGAAGACATCGAGGCGACGGGCGGTTGCCCGCAGGGCAGCATCAACGCCCTGAAAGACGGCATCGTGACACGAGGGATTCTCTTCGACGCGACGCTCTTACCGAACAACGTCACGCCCGAGGGGTGGGTAGAGCCCGGAACCGCCATCAGGGCCGCCGACCTTGAAGCCCTCGAGCGGATCGAGGGCGTGAGGGTCGAGCCGGGAGACGTGATCCTGCTCTATACCGGTCGTTGGAAGCGCCGGGCCGCTCTGGGGCCATGGCCGACCTCGGAGGGTGTGGCCGGCTACCATGCCGATGTCGCCTACTTCATGAAGGAGCGGGGTGTAGCGTTCATCGGGCATGACATGTGGAACGACGTCTACCCCCACGAATTCTCGGACCAGGAACGCCTTCCCCTACACAGGCTCTCGCTGGTGGCTTTGGGCACGGGGATTTTCGACAACCTCGACTTCGAGCGAGTAGCTGAAGAGGCCAGGCGCCTGGGCAGGTACGAGTTCTTGTTCACGGCCGCACCGCTGCGAATCGAAGAAGGGATGGGATCCCCGATTAATCCGATCGCGACCTTCTAGCGAGCCGGGAACCCGGAGCCGGTGGAAATGATTACCATGGCGTGTGTCTGATGTGATTGCGGTCCCCTATGGTCGCCGCTGTCACGACGGTCCGGGAGGCTCCGATGAAACGATGGTCTTTCTTCCTTGCCCTCGTGGTGACGGCCAGCGCGTGCTCGACCAACCAGGGTGGCCTGCCCTCGCCTGACGATCTCGTATATTGGCCGCCCGGTCGATACGAACTGGAGGCCTCGGTTCAGTACCGTGAGGTCATGTCCGATACGGAGAGCACGGTCACCGATGTGTACTCCGCGCTACTGATCGTTACGCCCAACGGGTCGCTGATCCTGACCAGCTCGTCCGGAACCTGTGCGCCCCCCCGCCCCTCCGAAGCTCGAAGAGATACCTCGCAGGACCGAAGGCGCTTCGAGTGCGGTACGGTGACGTATTATTTATGGCCTGAAGACGATCGCTTGGGTGGCGAGATCGTTGCGTCGGTACAGGAGCAGACCCGCGAGCGCGGACGTTGCGTGCGGTACTATTCCGGGCTCGATGGTCGGGATCGTTGTGTGGAGTGCGGCTGGACCGTCACGTCGCGAACGACCGACAAACCGGTTCGTCTCAAGATCTTGAACGCATCATGAGGGTCTGAACGCGTCCTGTGACTCGCTGTCACTCGCTCAAACGGGCACGGAAACCGCGAGCATCGCCCAGTGGAACGTATGGAGGACGAAAGAGACGGACGCTAAATAAAGCAGCGGCGTTAGCACGAACTTGTGGACGAGGTAGAGTCCGCCGTATGTGTCGGTGGACAAATAGGATCCCCGCCGATGCCTCACTTCGATCCAGGTGTCCGCGATGGCGCGCCAGGGGGAGCCACGTCCTGTCCGAGGTGGGGCGCCTGATCCAACAATCCATCCGGATCTCCGCCGTCTCCGCGCGTTACGGCGGCGAAGAGTTCGTCAGCTGCCTCTCAGAGACCGATACTCCCGGGGCCGAACGCGCCGCGGAACGT
>JAPYQK010000317.1 GCA_029941275.1 Longimicrobiales bacterium
AAGAGACAGGGGCTAGTGTGGGCCGCGGGGGCGGTTTTGGGCGTGCCCAGGGCCAGCGACGGAACGCAAGGCCCTCCAGGGGCCCACGGGACTTCGGTCCGCTGTAGGAAGCCGGTCGGACCTGGGGTCCGACCCTAGGGAGCTAGGAGGAGGAGCTACGCAGGATCCGGGGCGCTCATGGCATTAACCCGCAATATGATTTCATCCGTGAGATCCAAAGCCTCAGCTACGAACACCAACCCGCTCTGGAGAGCGTTGAAGATCAGTGTGTAGCCCTCCTCCTGGCCCAGCGTGTCGATGATCTCAGCCACCATCTCCGTGATTCCCAGAGTCAACTCGTTCTGTCGCTGACCCAATTCCTGCTGCACATCCTGCTGTAGACGCTCAAAAAGGACCAACCGGTCCTCCAGTTGGCGCTGTAGCTGTGCCGCCTCAACGCTCCCAGGAATCGAAGTGACGGCCTGCTGCTGAATCGTGTTGATCTCGTCCTGCTGGACCTGCAACTCTCCTACTCGTTGATCACGAAGTTGATTGAAGAGCGCTAATGCCTGCTGGCCAGGCGCTGACTCCGCCAAGACGCGGTCGGCATTGAACACACCGATCTTCTCCGCGGGGGCATCTTGTGCCTCGAGCGGGAGTCCCGCGGAAACCGAGGCCACAGCAGCCATTAGTACCGCAAACGAACCTCTTTCCAAAGCCACACGGCTCAACATCGACATCTCCTTCGCTACATATCATCCAGTAAGGCCAACTTCAGTGCCCGAAACTATAGCGACGTCACAAGGCCCGATCCAGCGGCACTGGCCACCACCGACGCCGATCCGCCCAAACACCCGTCCCATCGCCCAATCGCGCAGTAGGTCAGCTCTGAGCGAAATGTGCTACACCGACCAGACCGTGTGGTTGCTACGAGGACGACCAACCCGAGCCCAATGATCGGACCCCGGCGGGCGGACCTGCCGCCGACGCGACTGTCACCTGCTCCCCGTCCGATACGTCACGATGCACGTAGCCCAGTCCGATCGGGCCGCCAACTCGTGGAGCACCAACGACGCTGGTTATCACACCCACGGGACGATCACCCAGGAACAGCTCGGCCCCCGCGTCCGGCTTCGGACCCTCCTCGAACCGCAGTCCTCGCAGGGACCGGTTCACGTGCCCCCGATCCCGAATCCGAACGATGATTTCCTGGCCCGTATAGCAACCCTTGGCGTGGTCCACGGCCCGATCCACTTGTCCGGTCTCGGAAAGAATGGTCGACTCATCCATGTCTGCCCCGTATGCTGGCCGACCGGCCTCCACACGCAATGTGTCCCATACAGCGGGATCGATCGGGCAAGCACCCGCCTCGATGAGGCGGTCCCAGATTTCCGGGAATCGAGCCGCTGACAAAAAAACATCCCAAGCCGGGGTGTCCACATCACAAGTCCTGGCCACCCTCAACCTGCTTGGGCGGGTCCCGTTCCCCCCGTTCTCGCCTTCTTCAAGGAAGTCCCCTTCGGCCAAGTCCTCTACCTGTGCAGTGTAGGACGCCGATCCGAGCGCGACCTCCGCTACCTTGCTCGCCGCCTCCGGCCCGAGGACTGTCACGAGGCGTGAGTCGACGCTGACGTCCTCGATCCGTGCCAACCGGGGCGGGACGAACCTCTTCATGTGAGCCATCAGGGACTCGATGGCGGCATCCGGCACGTCCAGAAAGAAGCCCTCCAGATCCGGGTCCGGGCCCCACATCACCCGCAGATCGGCAATCACCTTTCCCTTTGCCGTGAGGACCGCCGAGTACTCGATCCGGCCTCTACGCAGGCCTCCTGCGGATACTTCTGGCGCAACCGGCATCGTTCCAGTGACCAGACCCTGGAGGGCGACTACCGGCGCACGTCCTGTGACCAACAACCGAGTCCGGTGACTGCGATCACAAATGGCGAGACTGTGACGGGCGGCCCGGTATTCAGCGGCCGGATCGGAATTCACAAATCGAATTCCCCGTCGGCCGCGGTAAGGCCTGCCTCTAATCGGCGCACCAACAAGCGGATTCGCTTGGCGTCGGCGGCGCCCGGCGCGAATTCGAGGTACCGTCGCAGCTGCTCTTTCGCTTCGGCTTCTCGCCCGAGCTTCAGGAGTAACATGCCTCGGTCACGCCGTTCCCCTGGGGACTCCGGCTGAACCAGCAGCAGCCGCTCGACCACGGACAACGCACGGGCGTGGTCCTTCACGTTGACGTACAAGCCCTTGAGGTCCACCAACAATCGACGGATCGTGTCGAGCTTGCTCGCCACCCGGAGAAAGGCCGGCTGCATCCGGACCACTCCACCATACTCCTGGTCCAACACCTCTTGAGCTTGGTTCTCGAAGCGAATCTTTCCCCCGTCGAACGGATCGATCAAGAGGTTCTCGGTTGCTCCTCGATACCGGACCAGGAAGTGGCCGGGGAAACTCACGCCCTCCAGTGGAAGATCCAGCCGCCATCCGACCTCGAGCAAAACGATGCCCAACGTGATGGGAATTCCCAGGCGCCGATCCAGTACATCG
>JAPYQK010000318.1 GCA_029941275.1 Longimicrobiales bacterium
GGCTATGTCGGACTCACGCGCAAACAAGCAGACCTTCCCACCGTGGAACGATTGCTGCGAGATATTCTGAGGGAAGAAACTCTCAGTCGCATCACGATTGAGAATATCCAGAAAAAAGTTACCGACTATTATCATCTTCGCATGGCCGACATGCTTTCTCGTAGACGCCCTGCCAATATCGCCTTTCCGCGACAAGTGGCCATGTACTTGAGTCGGATTCTGACCGATCATTCGCTGCAGGAAATTGGAAACAATTTTGGCGGTCGCGACCACGGCACTGTCATTCACGCCTGCAAAACGGTGGAAAACATGATGGATCAAGACGAAGGTATAAAGCGGGCCGTAGAACACCTCAACGAGCACCTTTCCCACTCCATGGAGTAGTTGTCGCTATCCGATTTCACCTCAAAGCGACCTGCGCGTGCAGGTAATCCATTCCCTCGAAACTCTTCCAAAGGCTTGCCACTTGTACGAGGTTCCTGTTATTAGATGTGACAAAACCCTTTATGAATACAATGGAATCTGAAGAAGAATACCCTATCCAAGAAAACCTTGACGACTCGAACCCTGAAGCAGGGCAATCCGATGCTCCAGGCGAGAATCCCGAAGTAGTCGACAAACCCGCTGCCGCTTCGAATGAACCTACGGAGGAGCAGAAGCGAGATGTCGCCCGTTGGATCAACGAGGGTGTCGGTCTGTCCGACATCCAGAAAAGACTTTCCGAAGAGTTCGGCGTCACCTTGACCTACATGGACGTGCGCTTTCTTATAGATGACCTAGATCTGACGATTCAGGACGAGGACGAACCCGAACCTAAAAAAATTGAACCTGAAGCCGAAGCACCTGAGGCGGATCCTGACGCCGATTTGCTTGGTTCGGTATCCGTAACTGTAGACAAGGTCACCCGACCGGGCGTAATGGCCAGTGGCACGGCCACCTTTTCGGACGGTGTCAACTGCCCTTGGTACCTCGACCAGTTCGGGCGTTTGGGTTTAACGCCCAAAGATGAAGCTTACAAGCCAAGCGACGACGATCTGGCCGAGTTTCAAAAGCAACTGCAAGCCGAACTTCAAAAGTCCGGCATGTAACCCCAATCAATTGCCTGATCAAGCTTCCGGCGGTATCGCCTTAAGGGTACCGGCCTCCAGCTTGCAGAGTTCTTTGTAGCGCTTCAAGGTTTCATCATCCGCGACAAGAGGTAAGTTCGCCTCCAGCACGACGTTTTCCAGCACTCGTTGGAAACGCATGCATTTCACCTTCTTGCGCTCCAGTTCAAAGCGCTTTTTCTCCAGTCCGGCACTTTCGCCCTTTGCCTTCTTGTACTTTCCCCACTCACCGTCTTTTCTTACCATCTCGAGCAATTCTTTGCTTTCCTTGGAGCGCAAGAGTCTACGAACCGTTGGATGGTAAGGATTCCCCACTTCGGGCCAACGTTTACGAATTTGGCCCGAAAGCTTGGTCTTGATCCGTTTGCGTTCCTCATCGGATTTCTTTTTCTTTTCCGCAAAGGCCTTTCGCCCATCCTCCAGCTTCTTTGTCAGATCGCGGGCTGACTTGGCTCGATTCTCCCCCTTCAGTCCCAACTGCTTGGAAAGTCCTTCCAGTACGGCGCGGTCATTGGGTGAGGCCACCTCCAGTATCTTGTCGAAATTAGATTCCACTGTTAGCCAATCTTCCTTTTTCGCTTTGGCCTCTTCTTTTGGTTTCTCTTCTTCCTCACTATTGATCTTTTCATCGCACGCTTTTGTCACCGTGGCATTCGAATCGGACTTCTTCTCCGACTTTTTCACTTTAGGCGGAGAACTCTTGGAAAACTTTCGCAGAAAGGCGCCCGAAGTTTTTATCGGCACGTCTACAGTGTCCGAAGTCAAGATCACATGGGCATGAGCCTCGGCATAAGAAGTTTCTCCATCCTTGTCGAAGTCCGGCTTTTCGACCGAATCTCCCACTCGACTTTCTCCGCAGAGGGCTTCCCAGAAACTAGTGCTGTATTCCTTGTAGTTTTTCTCCTGAATATCCGGTGTGCAACCTGCCGCCACTCGATCCTGAACCGTAGCGAAGAATCCTGCGCGCACATGGTCCGACATTCCTTTCTTCGGGTCGCCGTCCTTGAAAATCACGTTGGCGAAACCTCCGCTGTAGCATTGCACCATCACGAGGATCACGGGCATATCCTTGGGCAACTTGTCCAAACGCTTCACGAAATCCCTGACCTTTATTTTTTGGCCATTCCAGAGATTGGCGGTTGTGTTGTCGGGAGTCTTCTTGTCGCCCTTGCCACCATGACCGGTGAAGTAAATCAAGGCTTCCTTGCCGGCATTTTTGGCCGTTGAATCAAACCATTTGTCGAACTCGGCCAAGAGGGCGGGACCATCGGCATTCAGTTCGTTGCTTCGATACTGATGACCCAGCCCACGCGTCGACCCCACTAACTCCGCCAGTATTCCGTTCATTTCAGGGATGCGAAAGGCAGGATCGGCGTACTGCAGGTCGCGACCTTTGTCAC